>CAMLID010000030.1 GCA_946480055.1 uncultured Lysobacter sp.
GCGGCCACGCGCATCGTGGTCTCGCGCGCGGACGAGCGCCCGCCGCCGCGCGGGTCGCGCAGGCCGTACTTCTGCCAATAGCTGTAGTCGGCGTGGCCGGGGCGGAACTGTTCGGCGATCGAACCGTAGTCCTTGCTGCGCGCGTCGGTGTTGCGGATCAGCAGCGCGATCGGGGTGCCGGTGGTGCGGCCTTCGTAGACGCCGCTGAGGATCTCGATCTCGTCGGCCTCGCGCCGCGCCGAGGTGTGGCGGGTCTTGCCGGTGGCGCGGCGGTCGAGGTCGTGGCGGAACTCCTCCGGCGCGATCGCCAGCCCCGGCGGACAGCCGTCGACCACGCAGCCGATCGCCGGGCCGTGGCTTTCGCCGAAGGTGGTCACCCGCAACAGGCGGCCGAAGGTGTTGTTCGACATGCGTCTCTCTCGTCAGCCGCGGCGCGCGCGATTCACAGCGCGCACGCCGCCGTTTCGGTTTCGGCCGCGCACACCGCTCAGGCGCCGCGTTGGCGCGCGAGCTCGGCGATGCGGGCGTGGTGTTCGACCAGGTCGTGGCGCTCGGCGACGAAGATGCCCATCTGCCCGACCTTGAACTCGACCCAGGCCAGCGGCAGCTCCGGCAGCAGCTCGACCAGGGCGCGCTCGGCCTCGCCGACTTCGCAGATCAGCAGGCCCTGCTCGCTGAGGTGGTCCGGCGCGTCGCGCAGGATCTTCAGCGCCAGGTCCAGGCCGTCGTCGCCGGCACGCAGGCCGAGCTCGGGCTCGTAGGAATACTCCTTCGGCAGCGCGTCGGTCTCGTCGTTGGTGACGTAGGGCGGATTGGTCACGATCAGGTCGTAGACCTCGCCCTGCAGGCCGGCGAACAGGTCCGACTTGCGCAGTTCGACGTTGTCGGCGTGCAGACGGGTCTTGTTCTCGGCCGCCAGCGCCAGCGCGTCGTCGTTGATGTCGGCGCCGTGCACGATCCAGTCGGGGTGGTAGTGCGCGGTGGCGATGGCGATGCAGCCCGAACCGGTGCACAGGTCCAGGGCGCGCTCGACCTGACGGCCGCCGAGCCAGGGCTCGAAACCGGATTCGATCAGCTCGGCGATCGGCGAACGCGGCACCAGGGCGCGGCGGTCGCTCTTGAAGCTCAGGCCGGCGAACCAGGCCTCGCCGGTCAGGTACGCGGCCGGGATGCGCTCGCCGATGCGGCGCTCGAACAGCGCCAGCACTGCGTCTTTCTCGTCCGTGGTGACCTTGGCCGCGCCGTAGACCGGGCTCAGGTCATGCGGCAGGTGCAACGCGTGCAGGACCAACTGGGTCGACTCGTCCAGGGCGTTGTCGTAGCTGTGGCCGAAGGTCAGCCCGGCCGCGTTGAAGCGACTGGCGCCGTAGCGGATCAGGTCGATGACGGTCAGCGGCTCGAAGGAAACGGAGGCGGGCACGATAGGTCCGGGACGTTGCAGGGCCGGGCATTATAGCCGCCGGGTCGGAGTGCGGCCGGGCGGCCCCAAATCAGCCGTGCCGCCAGCCAGGGCCTTTGAATTCAGATTCGCGCCCTGCGCTCATCGATGTATAAGCTCGATCTGCGTACCAGGATCGCTATCTGGCACAAAATATCCCCGAGGCGAATGCATTGACTACGCAGGCCGATGCGCCGGCGCGCCAAGGCCGGGCCGGCGCCACAACGGCGCGGACAGGGACCGAATCGATTCCGCGACGCCGGCAGGACCGATTACCGCGAACGCCGCCCTCGCCCGACTAGAAACAGCGCCCGATCGGCTCGCAGGCCGCTGCGCCGCCAAGCCGCGGCACGCCGCATGCGCCTTGGTCGGTATCATGACCGGGATATCCCCGCTGGATCGGCCATGTTCAACCGCACCACCGTCCTCGTTCTCGTCGCCGCGCTTGCCGCCGCGCTCGGCCTGTGGGCCGCGCAACGCCACTTCGGCTCCGCCGCGCCCACGCAGTGGCCGCAGACCCAGGCCGTGCGCCTGTTCTCGCCGCCGCGCGAACTGCCGGACTTCTCGCTGCGCCAGTCCGACGGCACCGCGCTGGTGCCGGGCGAACTCAAGGGCCACTGGACCCTGGTGTTCCTGGGCTTCACCCACTGTCCCGACGTCTGCCCGACCACCCTGGCGGAAATGGCGCAGGCGCAGAAGCAGTGGGCGTCGATCCCGGAAGCGATGCGGCCGCGGGTGCTGTTCGTGTCGGTCGACCCCGAGCGCGACACGCCCGACCGCATCGGCGAATACGCCCACGCCTTCCACAAAGACACCCTGGCCGCGACCGCCGACCTGCCGGCGCTGGAGCGTTTCGCCAAGTCGCTGAGCATGGTGTTCGCCAAAGTGCCGCCGCCCGAGGGCATCCCGGCCGATCAGTACTCGGTCGACCACAGCGCCTCGATGGCGGTGCTGGACCCGCAAGGCCGCATGGCCGGCCTGATCCAGCCGCCGCTGGACCCGAAGGCGATCGCCGCCGACATGACCGCGCTGACCGGGGCCGCACCGTGAGCCTGGTGACCACCCTCACCTACCTGCTGCCGCACCGTGCGCTGTCCTCGATCGCACGCTCCCTCGCCTACTCGACCCGCCCCGGCGTGAAGCAGTGGCTGATCGACACGGTGACGCGCAAGTTCGGCGTCGACCTGTCCGAGGCCGCCGAGCCGGACCCGCGCGCCTACCCGAGCTTCAACGCCTTCTTCACCCGCGCGCTCAAGCCCGGCGCGCGCGTCGCCGACCCCGACCCGCGCGTGCTGCTGATGCCCGCCGACGGCCGCATCAGCCAGTGCGGACCGATCGTCGCCGGCGACATCTTCCAGGCCAAGGGCCAGTCCTTCACCGCCGCCGAACTGTTGGGCGACGAAGAGGCCGCAGAACCGTTCGCGGACGGCGTCTACGCGACCGTCTATCTGTCGCCGAAGGACTACCACCGCGTGCACATGCCCTGGTCCGGCACCCTGCGCGAAACCGTGCACGTGCCCGGCCGCCTGTTCTCGGTCGGCCCGGACGCGGTGCGCAACGTGCCGCGCTTGTTCGCGCGCAACGAGCGCCTGGTCTGCCACTTCGACACCGACTTCGGGCCGATGGCGGTGGTGATGGTCGGCGCGCTGCTGGTGTCGGGCGTGGAAACGATCTGGAGCGGGGTCGAGATTCCGCGCTACGCCGACACCGTCACGGTCAAGGACTACCGCGGCGCCGGCATCGCGCTGGAGCGTTTCGACGAAATGGCGCGCTTCAACTACGGCTCGACGGTGATCGTGCTGCTGCCTCCGGGCGTGGCGACGATGTCACCGGCGTTGGCGGCGGAAGTCGCGGTTCGGCTGGGCCAACCCCTGGCGATGCGGGCGGGTTGAGGCGCGGCACCGGTTCAAGAGACGAAGCGACCCTGCTGTTTGCGAGCGGCAGGGTCGCATGGGGTTTCGAGGTCAAGTTCCAGTGCTCGCATGCGCCGGACCCTCGCCCCAACCCCTCTCCCGCTGGGAGAGGGGCTTGAAGACAGCGCAGCGACGGACCTCCGCTCGCGCCGTCAGTACACCGGCGTCGCCACGTAGGCGATGCCCACGCCGGTTTGCGGATCGATCGCCTGGCCGCTGATGCGGCCGAAGTCGTCGATGTCGATGGCCGTGGTCGGTCGCGGCCCGTCGGCGGGGAAATCAGGCACCAGATCGCGCAGCCGGTAGACGCTGCCGTCGCGCCACAGCACCGCATCGCAGACCGACATGCTGGCATTGGTGCAGGAGCGGCCGACCGCGTGGCGCCACAGGTTCAGGCTGTTGCCCTGGGCGTTGAGATGGCCGGCCAGTTTCGGCAACGCCTTCATGCCGTCGCGCCGCGTCCACAGGAACGCACCCCAATCCGGCGCGCCGTCCTGGGTCACCGACTGATTGCCGAAACCGACCACGTCGCCCTGCGGGTTGATCGCCATCGGCGTGTTCCAGGCCTCTCCGCCGATATCGCCGAGCACGGTCGGACGACCGTGTTCCCACATCACCGCGCGGATCGCACTGAACTTGCCGACCGCGTCGTCGCAGATGCCCGAGATACCGACCACCTGGCCGCGATCGTTGATCGCCGTCGCCGAACTGACCGTATCGCCGGCGCTGATCACCGGCGGCAGCTCCTGGATGCGGTTGCGGCGCGGTTCCCACAGCGCCGCGCGGAACTGGAATTTCTGCGGCAGAACGCAACCGACCGGGTCGCGCACCGCGGTCTCGGCCCAACCCACGACCTGGCCGAAATTGTTGGAGCCGGCGGCGAAGCCGTGGGTGCCGCCGAAGGTCGGCAAGGCCTGCATGCGGCCGTTCTCCCAGACGAAACCCAGGCACTGATAGCGCGGCGAGCCGGCCGGTCGCCCGAGCAGGAACGCCGAGCAGCTCCAGCCCTCGTTCTCGACATCGATGGTGTTGGTTTCGGCGATGCCGGTGATCATGCCGCGCAGGTTCTTCACCGGCCACACCACGGCGCTCTGGCGCTCCGGGCTGCCCAGCGTGCCCAGGTCGGTGATCTCCTTGTTGCGCCACAGTACCGCGTGACGATGCGAAGGCGCGGGTGCGGTCAGGGTCGAACGGCCGGCGACCCAGCCCAGGTCGTTGATGCTGGTGGCGGTACTGGAACCGCCCAGGGACGGCAGGTAGTCGATGCGATAGCGCGGCGGCGCGGCTTGCGCGGCACCGGCGGCGAACAGACTCAGGCTCAACAACGAAATGGGCAGCGAGAGCTTCATGGCAGGGGCTCCTTGAGGCCGAGCGCGGTCGTCGCGATGCGCGGACGCGATCGGCGTGGATGTAGCGACAGTGATGTGCGTTGCGCTCTAGCGGCGCGGGATTCTTATGCGCTGGCGGTTAGGGGATTACTCGCCGTTTTCGGACGGCTTCATCCGACCCTGCGTTCGTTGTCGTTTGCGCGTGTTCGCAATGCGCGCAGCGTGTGCCCGGCCTGCGAATTCAGCGCTACGCGGCCTAGCGGCGCTGGCCCGACTCGGCCGCTTTTCGCTCCAGTTCGGCGACCAGCGCGGGGTCGGCGTCCTTGCGATGAGCATCGAGGAACTCGCGCACCGCGCTGCGGTACTCCTCGATGAATTCGGGATTGTTCGGACTCACCGCCAACTGCGCGGCGGCCTTGTCCACCGGCCGACGCGCCTGCCCGACGACCCAGACGCGGCCGTAGGCGGACTCGTCGCTCATGATCGCGATGTTGCGCTCGAAGCCCGGCACGTACTTGGCGACGAAGGGCTGGCCCTGCGGCGGAATCAGGATCGTGTTGCGGATCGGGTAGATGCTCGCGGACATGGTGTCGAACTCGACTTTGACCTCGCGTCCTTCCGCGGTGCGCAGCACCGCCCAGTAATCGGAAATGTACTGGTCGTTGAGGGTGGAATTGGTCTGTTCGGAATGCACGATCACCGCCGTGCCGGTGCTGCCGTAGGCGTTGAGGAACCAGGCGTTGAGGATATGACCGGTGAAGATGTTGAGCTGGCCGCCGATGAAGGCCGCCAACACCAGGGCCAGCCACCAGCCCTTTCCGGTCCACCGCAGCATCAGGACGCTCGAGGCCATTGCCAGCAGGACCAGCCCCAGCCAGGACCAGAACGGATGGTGGGCGAGCACGTAGAACACGGCGGACAGTGCGGTCATGGGGCCGGAGCGGATCGGTTATCGGTCTGCCCCATCTTGGCATCGATGCGGGCGCGGCGACACAAGGCCCATACCGCGGGCCACGAGGCAGCGTCGCGCGAACGCAACGCCGCTAGCGGTCGCGCACCGACAGGCCGATCAGGCTCTGCGCGATCCAGTAGCTCGCCAGCACCGCCACGCTCGCCGAGGCGAACGGCGCGGCAAAACGATCGATCGCCAGGGTCGCGTCGGAAACCACGAAACTCAGGCCGCCCAGCGCCGCCAACGCGGTCGCGTGCGTGCGCTGCCGCCACCACACCGCCGCGGCCTGCGCGGCCATCGCCGCGAGCACGGCCACATAGACCACCACCGGCACGCGCAACTCGCCCGGCAGGTGCGGCCACAGCACCGACAGCACCGCGCCGGCCAGCGCCGCATAGGCCAGGAACGGCCACAACGCCGCCAACGCCTTCGCCCGCCGCGTCAGCGCGAGCAGATACGCCACGTGCGCGCACAGGAAACTGCCCAGACCGAACACGAACCAGTCGCCGGGCAGCATCAGAAACACATCGCCCAGCGTCGACAGCGCCAGGCCGGCGAGGATCGCGCGCCGATAGCCGGGCGCCGTCGCCGGCATCGTCCAGACCATCGCGAACACCAGCAGGGTCGCCGCGGGCTTGCTCAGGTAGTGCAGCCAGGGCAGCGGCGCCATCGCACCGACGATCGCCAAAACCGCGACGATCGCGATGGCGATCAGCCAACGACGATCGCGGTTCGGAATACCGACACGCAATGGCGCCGGGTTCGTATCAGCGTTCATACCCGCCCCGCGCGAAAGATGAGCGCATCTGCGACGATGCGCCCGCTCGGGTACGGCTTACGACGAAGGCGTCCATGCCCGCTCGCGCCTACTTGCAGCCGTCGAGCTTCAACTTCTGCCCGGGACGGATCGCGTAACGCGGCGCCTTGAGGCCGTTGCGCCTGGCCAACTGACCGGTGTCGCACTGGAACTTCTGCGCGATCGAGGTCAGGGTTTCGCCGCGCTGCACGCGGTAGGTGCTGGGCGCGGATTTGGCCTTGGGCCGGTCCGGCTTCTCCACGGGCATGGCCGCGGCCGCGACGGGCGCGGTGCCGTCGCTGGAATCGGGCGATTCGACCATGGTCACCGGGCCGGTGCGCACGATCGCGTTGTTCGGGTCGCTGAGCATCAGGGTGCGCGCCAGATCGGCGCGCGCGCCCTGCACGCACCAGCGGTTGTACAGGCCGACGATCTTGGTGGTGGCGTTGAGGCTGGTGCCGGCGGCCAGGTAGCTGTCGGCCTGGTAGCGCGGATTGAGGTTGCGCAGCGCGCGCATATAACCGTCGCGGCTGCCGCCGTTGCCCAGGCAGATCGTGAGCTGGTAGATCGAGCTGGGCTGGCTCAGGCGCAGGTTGGCCGGCTTGGGATCGACCTTGGGGAAGCTCAGGCCGTATTCCTTGGGGTGCAGGAACAGCCAGGCCGCGGCGATCACCATCGGCACGTAGTCGCGGGTTTCGGCCGGGAACTGGTTGTAGACCGACTCGTCCCAGAAGTTGCGGCCGCCGCTGGCGTTGAACACGCGCTGGGCGCGGCCCTCGCCGCCGTTGTAGGCGGCCAGCGACATTTCGATGCTGTTGTTGAGCGCGCCCATGCGTTCGTTGAGATATTCCGCGCTGGCCTGGGCCGAGGCGCGCGCGTCGTAGCGGGTGTCGAAACCGGTGCCGTCGTCGCCCAGGCCGAAGCGCCTGCCGGTCGCGTACATGAACTGCATCGGCCCGGCCGCGCCGGCGCGCGAGGTCGAGTGCACGCGGCCGTTGGATTCCTTGGCCATGATCCCGAACAGCAGCGCCTCGGGCAGGCCGGCGCGCTCGTACTGCGGCCACATCATCTGGCGCAGGTATTGGTAGTTCTCGTGGCTCTGGATCAGCGACCCGCGCATGTCGGTGAGCCAGCGGCGGATACCGGCCTGCACGGCCGGGTTGTACTGCACCATCTTGACGAAGCGCTGGCCGTCGGCGTTGAGCAGCGCGGCGGCGCGCGCGGCCTGCGGCACGTCGGCGGCGAACGAACCGTCGGCGTCCAGCGGGGCTTCGTCCTCTTCGTCGCCGGCTTCGGCGCGCGATTCGGCATCGGCATTGGCCTTGAGCAGGCGCTTGTAGCTGGTCAGCATCGTGGTCAGCTGGCAGCCCTTCTGCTTGTTGCAGGCCGTGATCACGTCCTCCATGTCCTCCAGCGCGGCGTCGCTGAGCTTCTGGCCCTCGGGATCGGCGTTGCGGATCTGCACCAGCGCGGCGCGGTACTTGGCTTCGGCGGCCTGCATGCGCTGGTTGAGCGCGTCGACCGCAGCCTGGTCGCGCTTGGACAGGGCCGAGGCGTCGAAGGACAGCGCGGCCAGCGCGAAAAAGGCGGCGGCAGCGAAGGCGCCGGAAAAACGGACAAATGAGGGCATGGACGACAAAGGCAGCGAGGGTCCGGGCAGGGTAGCCGCGGCGGTCCATGCGGGGCAAGGAAACGAGACGAAGAAGCCGCTGCGTTTATGAACGCCGCCGCCGCGCAAGCGCGACGCTGCCGCTAGAATCGTCCGATCTTCCAACGGACGCCGACATGGACTCGACGCAGAACGCCATCCTCCTGGGCAAAGCCGTGACCACGCCCGAGAGCGGCCAGGTCTACCTGCAGGCCCGGCTGGGCAACCGCCACGGCCTGGTCGCCGGCGCCACCGGCACCGGCAAGACCGTGACCCTGATGACGATCGCGGAGGGCTTCTCGCGCCTGGGCGTGCCGGTGTTCCTGGCCGATGTGAAGGGCGACGTCGCCGGCCTGGCCGTGGCCGGCACCCCGAACGACAAGCTGCTCGCGCGCGTGGCCGAGCTGGGCGTGCCCGACTACGCGCCCGAGGCCAACCCGACCGTGTTCTGGGACCTGTTCGGCAAGCTCGGCCATCCGGTGCGCACCACCGTCAGCGAGATGGGGCCGACCCTGCTGGCGCGCATCCTGGAGCTCAACGACACCCAGTCGGGCGTGCTCGACATCGTGTTCAAGCTCGCCGACGACCGCGGCCTGCTGCTGCTCGACCTCAAGGACCTGCGCGCGCTGCTGGCACTGGTGGCCGAGGAGCGCAAGGACATCTCGACCTCCTACGGCCTGGTCAGCACCCAGTCGGTGGGCGCGATCCAGCGCTCGCTGCTGCGCCTGGAACAGGAAGGCGCCGACGCCTTCTTCGGCGAACCGGCGCTGGAACTGAGCGATCTGATGCGCACCACGCCCAACGGCCGCGGCATGATCAACATCCTCGCCTCCGAGCAGCTGATCATGAAGCCGCGTCTGTATTCGAGCTTCCTGCTGTGGCTGCTGTCGGAGCTGTTCGAGACCCTGCCGGAAGTCGGCGACCTCGACAAACCCAAGCTGGTGTTCGTGTTCGACGAGGCCCACCTGCTGTTCGACGACGCCCCGCCGGCCTTGCAGCAGCGCGTGGAACAGGTGGTGCGCATCATCCGCTCCAAGGGCGTGGGCGTGTATTTCTGCTCGCAGTTCCCCGACGACGTGCCCGACGACATCCTCGGCCAGCTCGGCAACCGCGTGCAGCACGCACTGCGCGCCTTTACCCCGCGCGATCAGAAGGCGGTCAGAACCGCGGCCGAGACTTTCGTGCCGAACCCGGCGCTCGACGTCGCCGAGGCGATTTCCAAGCTCGGCACCGGCGAGGCGCTGGTGTCGACCCTGCAGGACAAGGGCGTGCCGATGCCGGTCGAGCGCACCCTGATCGCGCCGCCACGCAGCCGGATGGGTGCGATCACCGAAGCCGAACGCGCGCAGGTGCGGGCCGGCAGCCCGGTCGGGCACAAATACGACACTGAAATAGACCGAGAATCGGCAGCAGAAATGCTGGCAAAACGTGCCGAAACCGCCGCGGCCCAGGCCGAGGCGCCGCCGGCCAAGACCCGCGAACAGGACGAAGCCGAGGAAGGCGGCTTCGGCCAGGCAGTCAAGGACGCCGTGTTCGGCACCAAGCGCCGCCAGGGCATGGTCGAGACCATGGCCAAGCAGACCGCGCGCACGGTCGGCAACCAGATCGGCCAGAAGATCCTGCGCGGCCTGCTCGGCGGAATCTTCGGCGGGAAGCGTTAAAGTCCGGGGTTCGGGGTCAGGGATCGGCAAGTGCGGCTTGCGCCGCGATGCCGCATTCCCAAGGCTTTCCGAGTTCCGAGTTCCGAGTTCCGAGTTCCGAGTTCCGAGTTCCGAACCCCCCTCTCACCAACATACGGAGCGTGTCCGCATGAACCCGAAGTTGCTCGTGATCGCCAGCGTCGCCCTCAGCGCCGCCATCGTCGGCTGCAAGCCCCAGCCGCCGGCCGAACCCGCCGCCGATGCGCCCAAGGCCGAAGCCGCCGTCGCCCCCGCGGCAGTGCCGGAAGCGGCGCCGCCGGTCGCGCCGGCGCTGGACGCCAAGGCGTTCGCCGGCACCTTCAGCGGCACCCTGCCCTGCGCCGACTGCCCGGGCATCGACACCAAGCTCGAACTGAAGGCCGACGGCAGCTACACCATCGACGAGACCTACCAGTCGCGCAAGGACGGCAACAGCAAGGGCGACGGCACCTGGACCGCCGAGGAAGCCGGCCAGCGCGTGCGTCTGGACCCGAACAGCAAGACCCTGGAAGACCGTCTGTACCAGGTGGTCTCGGCCGACGAAATCCGCGCCGTGGACAAGGACGGCAAGGCGATCGAAAGCCAGGCCAACCTCAGCCTCAAGCGTCAGCCGGCCGCGCAGTAAGACCCGCGCGATGGGCCGATGGCGACCTCCCGCGGAGCAGAGCACCGCCCTGATCACGCGGGAGGGCCACGCCCGGCTCAAGCTGGAACTGGACGAGCTGTGGCGCGTGCGCCGTCCTGAAGTGGTGAAAGCCCTGGCCGCCGCGGCGGCCGAGGGCGATCGCTCGGAAAACGCCGAGTACACCTACCGTAAGAAGCAATTGGGCGAGATCGACCGTCGCGTGCGCTACCTCAGCAAGCGCCTGCCGGCGCTGCGCGTGGTCGAGACCGCGCCCACCGACCCGGACGCGGTCTATTTCGGCGCCTGGGTCGAAGTGGAGAACGTCGCCGACGGCGAACTGCAGCGCTACCGCATCGTCGGCCCCGACGAAACCGACGCGCGCCTGGGCCATATCAGCATCGATTCGCCGCTGGCCCGGGCCATGCTCAAGAAGCGCATCGACGACGAGTTCGAGGCCGTCTTGCCGGGCGGTGCGGCGCGGTTCGCGATCGTCGAAGTGCGGTACGAGGAGTAAGGTCCGCGCGGCGCGACTTTCGCGGTGAGGCGTGGCGGCGCGGTCGCGACTCGCCGCCGCTCCTACAGGGGCAGCTGCGGCGCGGTGGCCGGCGGAAACCAGCGCATCGGCGTCGAGGGGATGCCGCCTTTGATCTGCTCAACACCTTCGGCCGCGAAACCCAGCCGCCGATAGACCGGCACCGCCAGGCGCGAGGCGTTGACGGTGATCGGCAGCACACCGCTCGTACCGAACAGATCGTTGCGCGCCAGGTCCCACAATGCGCGCGCCAGTCCGCCGCGCTGCGCGGCGTCGTCCACGAACAGGTGGTAGAGGTGCTGCGGTTCGCGGATCGCGACCACGCCGAGCAGGCGGCCCGCGCCGGACTCGGCAATGTGGTAGCGGTAACCGTTGGCCAGGCGCTCGGCGGTGGCTTCCGGCGTCATCGACGCCAGCAAGGTGAGCGCGCCGGCGGCGTCGCAGTCCGGCGCGATCCAGCGCCGGGTCAAACCCGTGGTCAGTGCGGCGATCGCCTCGGCATCGTGCGGTTCGGCGCGTCGGAAACAATGGTCGGAGCTCATGCGGCGAGCTTATCGCGACGCGGTTGCGCGGGTCTCCACCAGCCGCCGCGCCGCGCAGTGTAGGAGCGGCGCAAGCCGCGACCGCGAAGGCAGGCCTGACCGCGAAGGCACCGCCGAGCAAGCAATGTCCCGCATACCCGTCTCGTCGCGAATCAACCGCCCGCTCCCTGCTCCGCATCCAGCAACGCGTCCGGATTCGGCGCGTCTTCCATGTACACCGGCGACGACTTACCGGCGAGCTTGCGTTCCGGACCGTAGCGGTAGGCCTCGTCGCCCTGGCCGCTGTCGTTGACGTGGCCGACCTGGACGATGCGCGCGCCGGTCAGGAGGTTCCAGCTGAACTTCAGGCTGTCGTGGCTGTTGGTGCGGCTGTAGCGCTGCGCGTCCAGGCCGATCAGACGCATGCGCCGGGTCTGTGCGTCGTAGCGGTAGCGGTAGGTCGTCGCGGTGGCGGTGGTGCCGCCGGTGAGGTCCTCGACGACCAGCACGCCCTTCTTCAGCGACAGCGACGCCGCGCCCAGCGGCGTGGTCTCGAGTTCGGCCTCGCCGGCGGGCGAGTGCCCCAAGTCGAATTCGTCCCTGTAACCGATCATCACCCGCAGCAGGCGCTTGCTGTCGTTGCCGCCGACGTAGGCGGTGTCGACCATGCCGTCGCCGTTGAAGTCGCCGTCCAGGCGGGTCTCGATCCGCGAATCGTCGGGCAGATAGTCCAGCAGCATGCGCTCGCTCATCGGGGCCAGCTGCGCTTGCTGCGCCGCAGCCACGCCGGTCAGCAACGCTGCGCATCCCATCCCCAGCCAGGCCCTGGTCCTGTTCTTCATCCCTAATCCCCCTGTGCCGATCCATTGCGCGAATCCTACCCCCGCGCCGTTCCCAGGGATCACGCAAAACCCGCACCGCCCAGGCCAGGGCCAGGCCCGGGATGACCGCCGCGATGCGGGCCGCCTAAGATGAGCTTTATCGCCCCACCCCGCCCGGAGACGCCGTTTGGAACTCGACAGCGTATTGCGCGGTCTGCTCAGCGCGCTCGCGATCGGTCTGTTGATCGGCGTGGTGCGCGAGCGCGCGCATGCCGGCGAGCGCGCCGCGGTGGCCGGCGTACGCACCCATGCGGTGGTCGCGATCGCGGCCGCGGTCGCGGCCCTGCTCGGCACCGCGGTATTGGCGGCGCTCCTGCTGGTGGTCGGCGCACTGGCCCTGGCCGCCTACCTGCACACGCGCCACGACGACCCCGGCCTGACCGGCGAGGTCGCGCTGCCCGCAACCGCCCTGCTCGCCGCCTACGCCCAGAGCGAGCCGGCCCTGGCAGCCGGCCTGGGCGTGCTCGTCGCCGGCCTGCTGTTCGCCAAGCGACCCTTGCAGGCCTTCGCGCGCCAGGTCGTGTCCGAGCGCGAACTGCAGGACGCGCTACTCCTGGCCGCGGCGGCGCTGATCGTGCTGCCGCTGCTGCCCGACACCGCGGTCGATCCCTGGGGCGTGCTGGTGCCGTCGGCGCTGTGGAAACTGGTAGTGCTGGTGATGGCGGTGGGCATGCTCGGTCACGTCGCCCTGCGCAGCGTCGGTGCGCGCTGGGGCCTGCCGGTGGCGGGCTTTTTCTCCGGCTTTGCGTCCTCGACCGCGGCGGTGGCCGGTTTCGGCGAACGCAGCCGCGCCGAAGCCGCGCTGACCGGCGTGTCCGCGGCCGCCGCCCTGCTCGCCAATCTGGCCTCACTGGCCTTGTTCGCCGGCGTGATCGGCACCGCGGCGCCGCCCCTGCTGCGCGCCAGCGCCTGGCCGCTGGCGGCGGCCGCGGCGGTGCTGGTCATCTCGGCCGCACTGGGCTTGCGCAAGCCCGGCGCCAGCCATGCCCTGCCGAAAGCGCCTCCGGCGCGCGCATTCCGCCTAAGCCACGCACTGCTGTTGGCGGCGGTGATCGCGGCGGTGCTGTTGTTGTCGGCGTGGATGCGCCACCTGTTCGGCGACGCCGGAGCGTTGGTCACTGCGGTGCTGGTCGCGCTGGCCGAACTGCATGCGGCCGCGGCCAGCGTCGCCCAGCTCAGCCAGGCCGGCGACCTGAGCCTGGAGCATGCGCGTTGGGGCGTGGTCGGTCTGCTCGCGGCCAGCGCGGCGGCCAAGACCGTACTCGCCTTCGCCAGCGGCAATCGCCGCTACGCCCTGCACGTCGGCGCGGGCCTGCTCGGCATGGCCGCGGCCTGCGCCGCGGCGACCCTGGCCGGCGGCTAGGCGCGACGCGAACTCAGTCCTCGAACGCGACCTCGCCGTAGAGGTCGTGCTCGTCGCTGCCCAGGATCTGCACGTCAACGAACTCGCCCGGCTGCAGCCCGGCTTCGAAACCGTTCTGGATCTGGACCAGGCCGTCGATATCGGGCGCATCGCCCATGCTGCGCGCGATCGCCAGTTCGCCGTCGAGGGCATCGACGATGCAGCGCTGCACGCTTCCGAGCTTGGCTTCGAGCTTGGCCGCGGAAATCTCGGCCTGACGCTCCATGAAGCGCGCCAGACGCTCCTGCTTTACTTCCTCGGGCAGCGGGTCGGGCAGCGCATTGGCCTGGGCGCCGTCGACCGGCGAATAGGCGAAGGCGCCGACGCGGTCGAGCTGGGCCTCGTCGAGGAAGTCCAGCAGTTCCTCGAACTCGGCCTCGGTCTCGCCCGGGAAACCGACGATGAAGGTGCTGCGGATGGTGATGTCCGGCGCGATGCCGCGCCAGCGCTGGATCCGTTCGAGCGTCTTGTCGACCGCGCCCGGACGCTTCATCAGCTTGAGCACGCGCGGGCTGGCGTGCTGGAACGGAATATCCAGGTACGGCAGCAGGATCGGCATGCCGTTGGCGCCGGTCTGCGCCATCAGCGGAATGATCTCGTCCACGTGCGGGTACGGGTAGACGTAGTGCAGGCGCGTCCACAAGCCGAGCTCGCCCAGGCCTTCGCACAGCGCCTTCATCCGGGTCTGGTAGGACTTGCCGCGCCATTCGCGCTCGGCGTACTTCATATCCACGCCGTAGGCCGAGGTGTCCTGCGAGATCACCAGCAGCTCGCGCACGCCGCCCATCGCCAGCTTCTCGGCTTCGCGCAGCACCTGATCCACGGGGCGCGAGACCAGGTCGCCGCGCATCGAGGGAATGATGCAGAAGCTGCAGCGGTGATTGCAGCCTTCGGAAATCTTCAGGTAGGCGTAGTGCTTGGGCGTGAGCTTGACGCCGATACCGTCGTCGAGCTCCAGCGCGCGTCGCGGCACCAGATCGATGAAGGGATCGTGCTTGGGCGGCAGTGCGCTGTGCACCGCGGTCATCACGCTGGCGTAGTCCTGCGGGCCGCTGATCGAGAGCACGCCGGGGTGGGTCTCGCGGATCAGCTCCGAGCGCTTGCCCAGGCAGCCGGTGACGATGACCTTGCCGTTCTCGGCGATCGCCTCGCCGATCGCGTCCAGCGACTCGGTCACCGCCGAATCGATGAAGCCGCAGGTGTTGACCACGACCACGTCGGCGGCGTCGTAGCTCTGGACGATGTCGTAGCCCTCCACCCGCAGCTGGGTCAGGATGCGCTCGGAATCGACCAGGGCCTTGGGGCAGCCGAGGCTGACGAAACCGACTTTGGGATTGACTGAAGACATTCGCGAGTGGACCTGGCGGGACGCTCGGTCGCGCATGCGCGCGGGGCCGGACGTACTGGCTGAGTAAGGGGTGCGCAGGCCCGCGAGGACGGGCGCAACGGAAGCGGAACCGGCGCCTGATGCCGCCGGGGTCGCGAATTATAGCCCCGGCGCTAAACTGGACTCGATTCCCGCAGCTGAACGGAGGCCGCCATGGGCCAGTGGACCGATCTGGACACCCCGCACGGGCCAATCGCGGCCTGGCGTGCCGAACCCAGCGGCCCCTCGCGCGGGGCCGTGGTGGTGCTGCAGGAGATATTCGGGGTCAACGAACACATCCGCAGCGTCGCCGAGCGTTTCGCCCAGGCCGGATACGTCGCGCTGGCGCCCGACCTGTTCGCCCCGATCCAGCCGCACATCGAACTGGGCTACGACAGCGACGACCAGGCGCGCGGGGTCGAGTTGCGCAACCAGGTCGGCTTCGACCGTGCCATCGACATCGCCGGCGCGGCCGCGCAGCGCTTGCAGACCGAAGGCCTGCGCACCGGCGCGGTCGGCTACTGCTGGGGCGGCAGCCTCGCCTTCCTGTGCAACACCCGCCTCGGCCTGCCGGCGGTGAGCTACTACGGCGCGCGCACCCTGCCCTTCCTCGGCGAGCCGTTGCGCGCGCCGATCCAGTTCCACTTCGGCGAGCGCGACGCCAGCATCCCGCCGGAGGCCATCGACCAGCACCGCGCGGCGATGCCGACCGCGCCGATCTACCTCTACAACGCCGGCCACGGCTTCAATTGCGAACCGCGCCCGGATTTCCACGCCGACAGCGCAGCGCTGGCCTGGAGGCGTACTCTGGACTTCTTTGCGGATGCGCTGAAATGAACTCCTGGCACCTGCATCCGCAATTGGCGGACGACACCCACCCGGTCGCGCAGTTCAAATTGTGCGAATTGCGCTTGATGGACGACGCCAACCATCCCTGGCTGATCCTGGTGCCGCGGGTCGAGGATGCGGTCGAACTGATCGACCTCGACGAAGCCCAGCAGGTCGAGCTGACTCGCGAGGTCGCCACCACCAGCCGCGCGCTGCAGAAGGCGTTCTCGCCGCACAAGCTCAACGTCGCCGCGCTCGGCAACCTGGTGCCGCAGCTGCACGTGCACGTGATCGCGCGCTTCCGCGAGGACATCGCCTGGCCGCGTCCGGTCTGGGGCATGGCCACCGCGCAGCCGTACTCGCCCGAGGCCCTGGTGCGCCGCATCCAGCGTCTGCAGGAGGCGCTGCGGACGTGAGCCGGCGCGCGCCGGACGCGCTGGCGCTGGCCGACGACGCCTGGCTGCTGCGCTACGGCGACGGCCACGGCCGCGGCGAAATCGACGACGCCCTCAACGCCCGCGTCCACGCCGACGCCGCACGCCTGCGCGCAGCCGCGCCGGCGTGGTTGCGCGACCTGGTGCCGGCCTATGCCAGCCTGGCGGTGTTCTTCGACACCGCGGCGATCGACGCCTTGCATGCGCGCGACTGGCTGCTGACGTGCCTGCACGCCGACGAAGACGCGGACGCGCGCATGGCCGCTGCGCGCGAAATCGAAATCCCGGTGGTTTACGGCGGCGAGCACGGCCCCGACCTGGACTCGGCCGCGGCCGAACTGGGCCTCACGCCGCAAACCCTGGCCCAACGCCACGCCGCCGGCCGCTACACCGTGGCGATGATCGGTTTCGCCCCGGGTTTCCCGTATCTGTCGGGCCTGGACCCGGCGCTGGCGCTGCCGCGCCTGGCGACCCCGCGCACCCAGGTGGCCGCCGGCAGCGTCGCCATCGGTGGCGCCCAGACCGGCATCTACCCGCGCGCCAGCCCCGGCGGTTGGCGCATCCTCGGATGCACGCCGCTGACGCTGTTCGACCCGCAACGCGATCCGCCGACCGCGCTGCTGCCGGGCGATCGCGTGCGTTTCGTCGCCATCGACGCCGCGCAGTTCGCACGCATCTCACAGGTGGCGCCCGCATGAGCCGCCAAGTGCAGGTATTGGCGCCCGGGCTGCTGACCACGGTGCAGGACCTGGGCCGCGACGGCTGGCGTCACCTCGGCGTGGCCCGTGCCGGCGCGCTCGATCCGGACGCCGCACGCCTGGGCAATCGCCTGGTCGGCAACGATGCCGATGCGGCGGTGCTGGAACTGACCTTGCACGGACCGACGCTGCGCTTCGACGCGCCGGTGCGGATCGCGCTGATCGGCCGCAGCGTCGACGCGCGTTTCGATGGCGTCGCGCTGCCGATGGGCCGGCCGCTCGAGCTGCCCGCCGGCACCCTGACCTTGGGCGCGGTGCGCGACGGCGCGCGTGCCTGGCTCGCGATCGGTGGCGGGTTCGCGGTGCCGCACGTGCTCGGCAGCCGCAGCACCGATCTGCGCGGCGGCTTCGGCGGTCACGAGGGCCGCGCATTGCGTGCGGGCGATACGCTCGCGCTGGGCGCCGCAGCGGCGCCTGCGATCGATGCACCGCGCGTTCCGATCTGGTGGGCCGATCCCGGCTTCGACGAAAACCGCGATGCGCCGGTGCGTTACCTGCCCTGCGCCGATCCCGCAGCCGCCGCTTTGGCGAAGCAGTCCTGGCAGGTCAGCGCCGCCAGCAACCGCCAGGGACTGCGCCTGCACGGCGTGGCGCTGACCGGCGAACGCACGGGCGGCCTGTCCGAACCGGTCGCGCCGGGCACCCTGCAACTGCCGCCCGACGGCCAGCCGATCGTCTTGCTCGCCGATGCCCAGACCGTCGGCGGTTACCCGCGCCTGGGCCATGTCATCGCCGCCGATCTACCGCGTCTGGCGCAGTTGCCGCCGCACGCGAGCCTGCGCTTCCAGGCTTGCTCGGTCGAAGAAGCGCAAGCCTGCGCGGTCGAGGCGCGGGTGCGGCTGCAGCGTCTGTACCTTGCGCTGGAACGCCCATTGGCACGCTTCCTATCCGCTCGCTCTCTGTAGGAGCGGCGTAAGCCGCGACCGCATGGCATCGAATCGCCTCGCCAAGTGATTCGCGCCGCGCCCATCGAGCAGCGGCGCAATCGCTGTAGCGCGGTCGCGGCTTACGCCGCTCCTACATTGGCCGACGCGGCGACTGTGGCGCCTCAGCAGCACAAGACCACACCGCGACACCGCTCTCATCGCGCACGACTTCGGGCACTGGCCGCTGCTTGCGCGACGTGCTTAGCATGCCCGCTCGCCCCCGTTCCGGAGAGTTCGCATGCGTCCCGTCCGTCTGCTGTCTCTGTCCGCCTGCATCGTGCTCGCGCTGGTCGCGTGCAAAGCGCAGACGCCCGCCGCGCCCGATACCGCCGCCAACGCGCCCGCCGCCAGCGTCGCGGTCAACGCCGACTGGCAACCCGCCGTCGATGCCTTCATCGAAGGCTATTTCAATCACTACCCGACCGCCGCCGCCGGCGCCGGCAAGCACGAGTACGACGGCAAGCTGCCCGACTGGTCGCCGGAGGGGCTGGAGGTCACCCGCGCCTGGCTCAAGCAGGAACGCGCCAAACTGGCCGCGTTCGGCGACGACAAGCTCGACCCCAATCAGCGCTTCCAGCGCGAGTACGCGCTGTCGGTGATCGACGGCCAGCTGTTCTACCTGGAAGAGTCCGGCTTCCCGCATAAGAACCCGGCCTTCTACGCCGGCGACCTGTCGCCGAGCATGTACCTCACCCGCCCCTACGCGCCGCTGCCGCAGCGCATGGCCGCGTTCGCGACCTACCAGGAAGCCCTGCCCAAGGCCGCCGAGCAGATCCGCGCCAACCTCAAGGGGCCGCTGCCGGCCAGCTACATCGAATTCGGCAACATCGTCTTCGGCGGTCTGGCCCAGTTCTTCAAGAACGACGCGCCCAAGGCCTTCGCCGAAGTGCCCGACGCCGCGCTGCAGGCGCGCTTCAAGGCCTCCAACGCCAAGGCCATCGAAGCCATGCAGGGCCTGTCGGACTGGCTGAGCGCGCAGAAGCCGCAGGCCACGCAGGACTACGCCATCGGCGCCGAACGCTTCGCCAAGATGCTCAAGGCCACCGAACGCGTCGACATCCCGCTGGATCAACTCAAGGCCATCGGCGAGTCCGACCTGGCGCGCAATCTGGCCGCGCTCAAAGCCGCCTGCGACCAGTACGCCGCCGGCCAGACCATCAACGCCTGCATCGACAAGGTCAATGCCGACAAGCCGCAGGGCGGCGCGGTCGAAGGCGCACGCGCCCAGCTCGTCGACCTGCGCAAGTTCCTGATCGACAAGGATCTGGTCACGATCCCCGGTACCGAGGAAGCGCGGGTCGAGGAAGCTCCGCCGTTCAACCGCACCAACTTCGCCTACATCGAGATCCCGGGCCCGTACGAGAAGAACCTGCCTTCGGTCTACTACATCGCCCCGCCCGATCCGAAGTGGCCCAAGGCCGAGCAGGACGCCTATGTGCCCGGCAAGGCCGACCTGCTGTTCACCTCCGCGCACGAAGTCTGGCCGGGCCACTTCCTGCAGTTCCTGCACGCCAACCGCTCGCAGTGGAAGTTCGCCCAGCTGTTCGTCGGTTACGCCTACGCCGAGGGCTGGGCGCACTACACCGAGGAAATGATGTACGACGCCGGCGTCGGCGGCGCCACGCCGGAGATCCACATCGGCCAGCTCAGCAACGCCCTGCTGCGCGACGTGCGCTTCATCTCCGCGATCGGCCTGCACACCGGCGGCATGACCGTGGCCCAGTCCGAGCAGATGTTCAAAGAGAAAGCGTTCCAGGACCCGGGCAACGCGCGCCAGCAGGCCGCGCGCGGCACCTACGATCCGGGCTACCTCAACTACACCCTGGGCAAGCTGATGATCATGCAGTTGCGCGAGGACTGGACCGCCAGCCGTGGCGGCCGCACTGCCTGGAAGGCCTTCCACGACCAGTTCCTGAGCTACGGCGGCCCGCCGGTACCGCTGGTGCGCGCGCAGATGATGGGCGGCCCGGCCGAAGCCAAGCTGTGGCAGGCGCCGGCCGTCGCCGCGACGGCGACCGCGGCCCCGGCCGGCGCCGAAAAACCGCAGCCCGCGCCGGGCGGCTGAACCCACGCGCCCGGCCGCTGCGGCGGCCGGGCATGCTCGGCGAGGAGGCCGCCTCGACGGCCCCCTTGATGGCACACTGGCCACTCACTCGGGGGAGCGACCTATGAGATCCAATATCGTCGGCGCGGTAGTGCTGATCGTGATCGGCAGCGTATTCCTGCTCGACAATCTGGGCCTGGCCGACATCAGCCTGGGCCACCTGATCCGTACCTGGTGGCCGGCGATCCTGATCGTGGTCGGCATCAGTCTGCTGTTCAGGCGCAACCACCAGCGCCCCGACGCCTGAGGCCCGCTGCGGCGCCGCATTGAGGCAAAATCGCGGCGTGAACCCGGCCAGCCATCCGCCCCGTATCGACTTCAACTGCGACCTCGGCGAGGGTTGCGGCGACGACGCCGCGATCCTGCCCTACGTCAGCTCGGCCAACGTCGCCTGCGGCGGCCATGCCGGCGACGAAGCGACCATGCGCGCGACCCTGCGCCTGTGCCGCGAGCACGGCGTCGCCGTCGGCGCCCATCCAGGCTACGAAGACCGCGAACATTTCGGCCGCCGCGTGCTGCCGCTGGACCGCGACGAGATCGGCATGCTGGTCCTCAGCCAGCTCGCGCGCCTGGCCGCGATCGCTGCCGACGAAGGCCTGCGCCTGAGCCACGTCAAACCGCACGGCGCGCTCTACAACCTCGCCGCCGACGACCGCATCGTCGCCGAAGCCATCGTCGGCTCGGTCGCGGCCTTCGATCCCACCCTCGCGGTGTACGGCCTGTCCGGTTCCGAACTCACTGCTGCCGCCGAAGCCGCCGGCCTGCAGGCCGTGCACGAGGTGTTCGCCGAACGCGGCTACGGCGCCGACGGCCGCCTGCTGCCGCGCGGCACGCCCGGCGCCGTGCTGGAAACGCTGGAGCAGGCGATCGCGCAGGTGCATGGCTTGGCCACGCGCGGCGAAGTCGTCGCCGCCGACGGCAGCATTCTGCAGTTGCGCGCCGACAGCCTGTGCCTGCACGGCGACCGCGCCGACGCGCCCGCGTTCGCGCGCGCGGTGCGCGCCGCGCTCGAAGCCGACGGCATCCGCATCCTCGCGGTCGATCGCGCGTGATCGCGGCGCAAAGACCGATCCTCACCCGTTCCGCACCGCCGTCGTTCGTCGGTGCCTGCGCGCCACCCGCACTCGACACGGACGTTCCCGCACCAAGCAGGATTCCCGCATGAACTACTGGCCCTTGCTGGGCGTCGCCGCTGTCGTGCTCGGCTTCGCCCTGCGCCTCAATCCCGCCCTGGTCGTGGTGGTCGCCGGTTTCGTCACCGGCCTGGCCGCCGGACTCTCGCCGCTGGACGTGCTCGAAGTGCTGGGCAAAGCCTTCACCGAGAAACGCTTCCTGCTGCTGTTCCTGCTGACCCTGCCGGTGATCGGACTGCTCGAACGCCACGGCCTCAAGGAACACGCCCAGGCCTGGATCGCGAAACTGCGCGGCGCGACCATGGGCCGGTTGCTGATCGCCTACCTGCTGATGCGCCAGTTCTTCTCCGCGCTCGGCCTCAACAGCCTGGGCGGCCATCCGCAGACCGTGCGTCCGCTGCTGGCGCCGATGGCCGAAGGCGCGGCCCAGGCGCGCCACGGCGAACTGCCCGAGGACGAACGCCAGCGCATCCGCGCCATGTCCGCCGGCACCGACAACGTCGGCCTGTTCTTCGGCGAGGACATCTTCATCGCCTTCGGCGCGGTGCTGCTGATCCAGAGCTTCTACGTCGAGCACGGCATCCGTCTGGACCCGATCCAGATCGCGCTGTGGGGCATCCCCACCGCGATTTGTGCGTTCCTCATTCACTCCTGGCGCGTGCTGCGCTTCGAACGCCGCCTGGCGCGACGCATGGCCGAGGCCGGCCGCGGAGCCTCGTCGCCATGATCACCCTGACCTACGTCTACTGGCTGCTCGGCGCCTACCTCGCCGCCCTGGCCTGGCGCGGCTGGCGCGACCGCGGCAATCCGCGCCGCCACACCACCGCGTTGTTCTGGGGCCTAGTGTCGTTCCTGCTGTTCGCCGCCGAATACCTGCCACCGAAACTGGTCGGCGCGATCGTCGTGCTGCTGGCATTGCTCGCCGGTTTCGGCGGCCTGCGCATGGGCCGCTACCAACAAAGCAGCGCCGAAGAGAAACTCCGCGAAGCCCAGCGCCTGGGCAACCGCCTGTTCTGGCCGGCCCTGCTGATCCCGGTCGTGACCCTGATCGGTGCGATGGGGCTCAAGCGTCTGTCCTGGAACGGCACGCCGCTGATCGAGAGCGCCAACGTCACCCTGGTCTCGCTGGCGATCGCCTGCGTGGTCGCGTTGGCCGCAGCGTGCCGGCTGACCCGGCAGACGCCGTGGAGCAGCGTCGAGCAATCGCGCCGCCTGGTCGACTCGATCGGTTGGGCCGCGCTGCTGCCGCTGCTGCTGGCCTCGCTGGGCAGCGTGTTCGAAGCCGGCGGCGTCGGCCAGGCCACGGCCGCGGTGGTGCGCTCGGTGATCCCGGTCGACAACCCCTTCGTCGTAGTCGTCGCCTACGCGCTGGGCATGGCCTTGTTCACCATCATCATGGGCAACGCCTTCGCCGCGTTCCCGGTGATGACCGGCGGCATCGCCCTGCCCTTGCTGGTGCAGCAGCACGGCGCCGAAGCCGCCTCGCTCGCCGCGATCGGCATGCTCTCAGGCTACTGCGGCACCCTGATGACGCCGATGGCCGCCAACTTCAACCTGGTGCCGGCGGCGCTACTGGAACTCAAGGACCCCTACGGCGTGATCCGCGCGCAATGGCCGACCGGCGCGCTGCTGCTGGCCTGCAACGTGCTGCTGATGTACTGGATCGCGTTCCGATGAGCACGCGCAAGCCCGTCGTATTGCTGACCGGCTTCGCTCCGTTCGGCGGCGAAAGCAGCAACCCCAGCTGGGAGGCGGTGCAGCGCCTGGTCGGCAAGTCGGTGCTCGGCCACCGCATCGTCGCGCGTTGCCTGCCGACCGCGTTCGGCAGCTCCTTGGACGCGTTGCGCCAGGCGATCCGCGACATCGAACCGGCGCTGGTGCTCTGCGTCGGCCAGGCCGGCGGCCGCGCGCAACTGTCGCTGGAGCGGATAGCGATCAACATCGACGACGCCCGCATCCCCGACAACGACGGCGCCCGTCCGATCGACGAACCGGTGGTCGCCGGCGGCCCCGCGGCCTACTTCAGCGACCTGCCGATCAAGGCCATGCTCGCGGCCTTGCGCGAGGCCGGCATCCCTGCCGAGGTCTCGCAGACCGCCGGCACCTACGTCTGCAACCACGTCTTCTACGGCCTGATGCACGCGCTGCGACGCAGTCCCGGCGTGCGCGGCGGCTTCGTCCACATCCCCTATTCGCCGGCCCAGGCCGCGCAGCACGCGGGTGCGCCCAGCCTGCCGGTCGAGACGGTCGCCGAGGGTCTGCGGATAGCGTTGCGGGTTGCGCTGTCGACGCGCGAGGACCGGCGTCTGGCGGCGGGCGCGGAGCACTAAGCGCGGCGCGGCCGGTCACGGCCGCGGGACTTTCTCTCCTGGGACCATTAGCAAAAGGAGACGGTTGAAGTTGGCTCCGCCGAGCCACGCACGGGTGCCAAGAGCACCGCTCTTTCTCAAAGCAGGGGCGCGGCCTGTGACGCACCGCAAATAGCGGCGCTCCCGTCGGCGCCCAGCCGCTCCACGTTTCGCTTCCATTCGCACTGGCCGCGCGATGATGTCGCCCTCGCACGCCCCATCGGAGAACGCCCATGCGCCAGACCTTGTCCGCCGTCCTGCTCTGCACCCTCGCCGTCTTCGCCGCGCCCGCCGCGCAGGCCGGACTGTTCGACAAGAACCCCGATCAGGTCGCGCAGGAAGCCGTCGCCAAGAACCTGCGCGCAGTCACTCTGTGGGTCGAAGCCAGCTGGGGCTTCCGCAACCAGGGCGCCGCCAACAACCTCAGCCGCGCCCACCAGTCCTTCACCACGCGCGGCTACAACGTGGTCAGCGTCGAGCCCTATATCGAGAACGGCGACCTGCAGGGCTTCTTCGTCACCTACCAGAAGCCCTGATCGAACGCCGTGGTCGAAGCGTCGCTCAGCGCGCTTCGACCACGCGCGTGCCGGCGATCAGGTCGTGCCCGCAACGACGGTCGCCGCGGAAGATCATCAGCGTATCGATCAGTCCGCCCAGCATGCCGACGAACGGAATGGCGCTGATCACGCTGACCGGCAGATATCGCCGCAGCAACAGCCGCCCCAAGCTGGGCTTGCTGCCATCCAGGCCGACGATCTTGATCTTGCACAGCCGCTTACCCCAGGTTTGTCCGCTGGCGTGCAGCGGATAGCCCTGCAGCACGACGAACAGCGCAAAACCGATAGCCGACCAAAGCAAGATGACGCCCACCGGCATGACCTGCCGTCCGGCGGCCGCGTTGTCCATGATCTGGCTGAAATACCCGCCGAAGTACGCGACCGGCATGAACACCGCCAAGCCGAAGATCGTGTCGAGGATTGCCGCAGCCATGCGCGTAACGCGATCGGCCAGCTCGCCGTCCGCCACCGGCTCCGTCAACGCCGCTTGCGGGCTACGGTACGGGTTCTCGTCCTGACTCTGATCCATTTGGTCCGATTCCTGGAGATTGGGCCGCCCCGCTCAGGTCCGCGGCAGCGTCACGCCGGTCTGGCCCTGGTACTTGCCGCCGCGATCCTTGTACGAGGTCTCGCAGACTTCGTCGGACTGGAAGAACAGCATCTGCGCCACGCCTTCGTTGGCATAGATGCGCGCCGGCAGCGGCGTGGTGTTGCTGAATTCCAGGGTCACGTGGCCTTCCCATTCCGGTTCCAGCGGGGTCACGTTGACGATGATGCCGCAGCGCGCGTAGGTGCTCTTGCCCAGGCAGACCACCAGGGTGTCGCGCGGAATGCGGAAGTACTCGACCGTGCGCGCCAGCGCGAACGAGTTCGGCGGGATGATGCAGACGTCGTTCTCGATGTCGACGAAGCTGCCCGGGTCGAAATGCTTCGGGTCGACGATGGTCGAGTTGATGTTGGTGAAGACCTTGAACTCGCGCGAGCAGCGCACGTCGTAGCCGTAGCTCGAGGTGCCGTAGCTGACGATGCGCTGGCCGTCGGCGGCGTGCTTGACCTGGCCGGGCTCGAACGGCTCGATCATGCCGTGCTGCTCGGACATGCGACGGATCCAACGGTCGGACTTGATGCTCATGCGGGGTTCCCGGGGGCGTACTGGGGGCGAAAGCGCCGTGGCCGGCGATTGTAAGCGAGCCGGCCCGAGGCAGGCCCGCCGCGCCGGGCTCAGCCCAGCAGCGAGGCCGAAATCGAGGGCGCCACCCGCGGCCGCAGCGCCAGCCGCACCGCCAGATTGCGCGCCGCGGCGCGGTAGGCCCGGGCCGCGGCCGAGTCCGGCGCGGCCACGACCACCGGCACCCCGGCGTCGCCCTGCTCGCGGATCGCGATCTCCAGCGGCAGGCTGCCCAGCAGCGGCACCCCGTACTGGGCCGCCATGCGTGCCCCGCCGCCCTCGCCGAACACATGCTCGGCGTGGCCGCAGTTCGAGCACACATGCACCGCCATGTTCTCGATCAGGCCCAGCACCGGCACCTGCACCTTCTCGAACATCTTCAGGGCCTTGCGCGCGTCCAGCGTGGCCACGTCCTGCGGCGTGGTCACGATCACCGCGCCGGCGACCGGAATCTTCTGCGCCAGGGTCAGCTGGATATCGCCCGTGCCCGGCGGCAGGTCGACGATCAGATAATCGAGCTCGCCCCAGCGGGTTTCGTTGAGCAACTGAGTCAGCGCCGAAGTCGCCATCGGCCCGCGCCAGATCATCGGCGTGTCCTGCTCGACCAACAGCCCGATCGACATCGCCACTATCCCGTGCGCATGCATCGGCTCGATGGTCTTGCCGTCCGGGCTGTCCGGCTTGCCGCTCAGCCCGAGCATGGTCGGCACGCTGGGACCGTAGATATCGGCGTCGAGCACGCCCACGCGCGCCCCGTCGGCCGCCAGCGCCAGCGCCAGATTCACCGCCGTCGTCGACTTGCCCACCCCGCCCTTGCCCGAGCCGATCGCGATCAGATTGCGCACGTTCTCCAGCGGAGCCAGGTTCGGCTGCACGGCGTGGGAAGTGATGCGCTGGCTGAGCTCCAAAGTGGCGAGCGTCTTGCCCTCGACCGCGAGGATGCCGGCGATGCCCTCACGCAGCGCCGCCTCGACGCCCTGGACCGGGAACCCGCAGGTCAGCGACACCGCCACCCGCCCCTCGGCATCCACCGCCCGCACTTTGACGCCGGCTTCGGCGAGGGTGAAGGCGGTATCGGGTAGCGGCAGGGCCGCGATCTGGTTTTGCAGCTGGTCGCTCAATGGGTCACCTAAATCACAAGAAAAGTGTCGGCAGAACTGACTGTCCGCTCGCGTCACATGATACGTCTCCATAACGCTTGACGAGCGTTGCCCAGTCCAATCCAATGAACCGGCAGAGCCGTGCTTCCGCACCGGTGCTCATCTGGCGCAATGCCATAAGGGGAAAGAATGAAGATCGCTAAGCCGGTACTGGGGGCTGTGCTGTGCCTGACCAGCGCATGGGGTGCCTCCGCGCGCGCGCAAACCGGAAGCTATGCGCTGCACGAGAAAGGTCTCGAGCGAATCAATACCGCCCAGAATGTCGCCCCCCTTTCGGTCGACACGGTTTTCGGCGACCAGATAAGCCGCTACAACGGCTCGGTCGAGTTCAACCACGTAGACATCAGCGTACCGGGCAATAACGCCCTGCCGGTGGAACTACGACGGAACCTGAGCATAGACAACCGCCTCCAGGGCGAAGGCAATCATTTAGGTGGGTTCGGCGAATGGGATCTGGATATTCCGCATTTGTCCGGCGTGTTTGCCGACACCGCCGGAGGGTGGCAGGTTCCAGGGCCGTCCCCGAATCAACGCTGCAGTGTGACTTCTGCCCCGAAGAATGCTGGCATGTTCGCGGCCGAGGACTACTGGCAAGGCTATCAAATGCATGTCCCGGGCGCGGGAAGCCAATCCCTGCTCTATCAACGAAGCGGCAAAGTTCCCTCACCCACCAGCGGGACGACTTACCCCTGGATTACCAAGGACATGTGGCTGGTCAGTTGCTTGACCAGCACCAAGAACGGTTACCCGGGTGAGGCGTATCTCGCGGTATCGCCCGATGGCGTGAGCTATCAATTCGACTGGGTAATAAGCAAGAGCTACGCATCCCTGTCCAACCCGGCAGGCCCAAGCATTCCTCGCAAAGTAATTTATTTCCTCGCCTCAAGAATCCAAGACCGGCATGGAAACTGGGTCGACTTAACCTATAGCGGCGATAAACTCACTGGGGTAACCTCCAACGACGGTCGCTTCATATCGCTGAGCTACTCCGGCGACAAGATAATCCAGGTCACATCGAGCATCGGGACCTGGAACTATGGCTACAACGGCGGCACGCTGAATCAGGTCACGCTGCCCGACAACAGCAAGTGGACCTTCTCGCACACGGGCTCCCTGGTAATACACCCGCCGGTATACGTGCCCCCAGTAGAAGATGCGGTCGACGACTGCCCGGAACTTTTGGAAGAAAGCACAGGCAGCTATGCGCTAAGCGTCACCCACCCCTCTGGAGCAACCGGACAGTTCAGTTTTGCCGTCAGGCGCCACCATCGCAACAACGTCGCAAAGTACTGCATCAAACCGTCTGCGTCCTACGAGTACCTGCAAATCCCCAACTACTTCGAAAGCTTCACGCTTACGAGTAAGGCGATTTCTGGCCCGGGTTTGACTTCGGGCACATGGACCTACAGCTACGGCGACGGCGACCCTTTGGCGTTCGCCGACCAATGCACCCCTCCTGGCCCATTCTGCAATTCGAGCAAAACCAACGAAATCGTCGGTCCCGATAACCACTATGAGCGGAACGAGTTCGGTGTCCTCTACGGAGTCAACGACGGCCAACTGCTGAAACGAGAAACCGGCAGCAACGCGAGCAATATCCTGAAGACGGTATCCAACGTCTATATCTCCAATGCAGAAGCCCCCAGCCAGGCGTTCCCTGATGAGGTGGGCATCAACCCTCTTGGCTTCGCCGAGCCCGACTCCATGAAGTTGCGGCCGCTAAAAAGCTCCACCACCACTCAGGACGGCGTCACCTACGTCTCCAGCACTACTGCATTCGACCCCTTCGCCCGCCCCACGTCGGTAACTCGCTCGAGCAACATCAGCTACGGCTACGCCCGCACCGATGTCACCGAATACCACGACGACCTGTCGAAATGGGTGCTGGGCCAGGTGAAGCGCTCGTACGCGGGCGGAGCCGAGGTCAGCGAGACGGAGTTCAATGCCAACGCACAACCTTATCGGGTCTTCCGTTACAACAATGCCACTCCGACGCAAACGTTGACCTACAACGCCGATGGCACCATTGCCACGGTCAAGGACGGCAACAACAACGTCACCGTTCTGTCGAGCTGGAAGCGCGGCATTCCCCAGAGCATCCAGTATCCGGCCACACCCGAGTCGCCCTCGGGCAGTACGGAGTCGGCATTCGTCAACGACAGCGGCTGGATCACCTCCACCACAGACGAGAACGGCTACACCACGAACTACGGCTACGACGCCATGGGCCGGGTGTCCTCGATCACCCAGCCCACGGGCGACAGCGTCAACTGGAACACGACGACTCGCGCTTTCGAGCAGATCAGCACCCCGGAGATGGGCTTGCCGGCCGGCCATTGGCGCCAGTCCATCAGTACGGGCAACGCCCGCTCGTACACGTACTACGACGCGCTTTGGCGGCCTGTGGCTTCGGAAAGCTACGACCTGGGCGACCACCCCAACAGCCAGTCGCAAGTCTTCAAGCGCTACGACACTTCCGGCCGCGAGGTATTCGCGTCCTACCCGACCCGCGGCGCCGCCGACTTCCAGGCCGTGACCGCCGGAACGACCACCGATTACGACAGTCTGGATCGCCCGATACAGGTTCGACAGACCAGCGAACTCGGCACGCCTGCGACCACGACCACGGAGTACCTCGCCGGCGGCGAAATCCGGATCACCAATCCGCGCGGCCAGCAGACGCGCACCCGCTATGCGGCCTGGGACCAACCGACCACCGACTATCCGGTCGAGATATTCCATCCGGAAGGTGCGGTCACCCAGATCTGGCGCGACTACTTCTTCAAGCCGACCCAGATCCGTCGCTCGGGCACCTACGCCGGCCAGACCGTCGAGGCGATTCGCAAGTACGAGTACGACGCGCTGCACCGCTTGTGCCGCGTCGACGAACCGGAAACCGGTTCAACGGTGACGGGCTACGACTACAACGGCAACCTGACCTGGTCGGCCTCGGGTTTGACGACGCTGGCGGCGACCGGCTGCGAGCACATGGCGGCCTATCAGTCCGGCCGGCGATCGGACCGGGTCTACGACGCGCGCAACCGCGTAACCGACATGTCCTTCCCGGACGGCAACGGCAACCAACATTGGGACTACACCAAGGATGGCCTGCCCAGCCTGGTTCGGACCTGGAACAATGAAGGGTCCACCATCGTCGATACCGTCTACACCTACAACAAGCGGCGCCTGCTGACCAAGGAATCGTTGCTGCGGCCCTACGAATGGGCCATCGGCTACGGGTACGATCAGAACGGCAGTCTGGCCGCGCAGACCTACCCGACCGGTCTGGCGCTGAACTACGCCCCCAACGCCCTGGGCCAAGCGACCCAGGTCGCCACCGTCCCGGGCAGTACCACCACCGGCACCTACGCCAGCGGCGTCAGCTACTACCCCAATGGCGCCATCAAGCAGTTCACCTACGGCAACGGCATCGTCCACACGATGACGCAAAACGCCCGTCAGCTGCCGGCGGAGTCGGTGGACGGTGCAAACATCGTGAACTACTCGTACCGGTATGACGCCAACGCCAACGTTGACCATATCGCCGATCACATAACAGGTACGCCGACGCTCCAGCACCGCTATATGCAGTACGACGGCCTGGACCGGCTAACGGCGGCAGGCTCAGCGATGTTCGGTGGCAGCTCGCACTGGATCAACTACACCTACGACCCGATCGACAACATCCGTAGTGTCAGCCATCCGGCCGTACGCGAACACAGCTACTGGTACGACACTAACAACCGTCTGACCAACGTCCAGAACACCGGCGGCGCTAGCGTGGTCGGTTTGAGTTACGACGTTCAGGGCAACCTGGCCAACAAGAATGGCCAGCAGTACGGCTTCGACTACGGCAACCGCCTGCGCTGGGTGATGGGCAAGGAGAGCTACCGTTACGACAGCCTGGGCCGTCGATCCGAAGTGATCAAGGACGACGGCTCCGTGCACGTGTTCCAGTACAGCCGGGCGGGGCAGCCGTTGTTCAGCTCCAAAGTCTCGGCCGCAGGCGTTCAGACGACACACGAGAACATCTATCTGTCTGGCAGCGTGATCGCCACCATCGACCACAACTGGCCGAGCAACACCGTCATTGCGACCAAGTATCAGCACACCGATGCGCTGGGCAGTCCGGTCGCGGTCACCGACACGAGCGGTGCAGTGATCGAGCGGACCAACTACGAGCCCTACGGCAGCCCGATCAACAAGACGATTGACGGAATCGGGTATACCGGTCACGTGATGGATGGGCCGACCGGGCTGACGTATATGCAGCAGCGGTACTACGATGCGACGCTGGGCCGCTTCCTGAGCGTAGATCCAGTCACCGCCAACTCAGGCACCGGTACCAACTTCAATCGTTACTGGTACGCAGCTAATAATCCATACAAATTTACCGACCCGGACGGCCGCCAACACCGCCCTGACCGTGGGTCCATGTCGTCGCATCCTGGAATTAGCAGCCAAGTACGAAGCGCCGGACCTGTCGGCAGTCTTGAGCGCAGCATCAACAGCCACGCCAAGGCACCTGAACCTTCAAACCCTACCAGCACGATCGCCGGAGTCATGGGCTCAGCGGCTGATGGCGCCTCAATAGCAGCCGACAAAGGAGCACGCAACGTGGCGCAATACGGTTGGCAGGCAGGTGAAGACGCCGCAATGTGGCGGGGGATGTCGAGGTCCCTTGGCAAGCTTGGAACAGGGGCCGGAGTTGTTTCGGGATCTATAGAGATCTATGAAGGAAAGGACCTAGGAGATATCGGGCATGGTGCTGGAACGATTATAATTACTGTTGCAGCCGCCGCTGGACTAATAAGCGCGCCGGTCGCGATCACCATCGGAGGAATAGATCTGGCTGCGCAACAGGCTGAGTACACATCCACAATTGCAAATCCCGGAGTGCATTCAACGGGATGGCGCGCCATTAATGCTGCTGGTGCTGATGCGATCTTGAACAATGCTGCCAGAGATACACAGCGCGGACCTGTGGTGTACTAATGAATCTTATTAAATTCGCAGAAGATACCTATGTCTTAATACGCGCCATCCATCAAGATGGAACTGCTGGCGAGAATCGCTTATATGCAATGTGCTTTATATCAGCGCCACTCATGATTGTGATCATGGGATTGCTTGATACGCATACCCCACTAGAAAGAACTGCACAACTATCTATTTCGATAGGAGTCGCGTTCCTCACGATGTACACCATTATCGATCGGCGCCGGCGTGAGTTTACACCGCAAGAGTTTCCTCTGATTTCAATCAGAAAACGCTTTATTTTTTTTACTTTTTTGACATGCCACATCTTGGGGTGCGCATTAACCGCGAAGTTCGCTCCGAATTTCGCCCCTATCGTGTACGCGCTCTTCTTACCAGTCCCACTTCGAAAAATACTAGAGCTCAAGGAGGCACATAAGAGGGACAGCCATTAGTCTCCAATTCGCCCTGAGGCAAGCGGAAATCAGCAAACCGTTGTCATGCCACCTCCAACGTAGTGGTAGCCATTGCATTGAAGAGCGCTTCTCTACCTCGTTTTGGATCAACAGCACTCCATTGGACCCGCAACGTTAATAGCCATCACTCCCCCTACCCCTTTGCGCCAAACCGGTTCGGCGCACTTTGCATAATCTGCCTGTTCGATAAGCACATGCAAAGCACGTTAAGGCCATGTTACGGTCGGGTTCGTCAGGGGATTGACGACGAAGAATCGGCCACGGACAGGCCCCATCCAAAAAGTTAGGGGACAACTCATGGAAGTAACCGAGAAGCGGCTGCATCGCAGCCGACTGACTGCTGCACTTTTGGCGGCTTTGATCGCGCCCGCCGCCGGCGGTGCGTTCGCCCAGGACGCCGCGCCTGCCCAGCCTCAGCCCGCTAGCGACGCGCCGACCGATGTCGACGGCGTCACCGTCGTCGGTTCGCGCATCAAGCGCGCCCAGATCGAAGGTCCGGCTCCCGTCACCGTCATCAGCCGCGACGACATCGACAAGCAGGGCTTCCAGACGGTCTCCGACATGCTGTCGTCGCTGACCCAGAACACCACCAACTCGTTCACCGGCGACCTCGCCGTCAACGGGTTCACGCCCAACGCCCAGGTCGTCAACCTGCGCAACCTCGGCCCGGGTTATACCCTGGTCCTGGTCAACGGCCGCCGCATCGCCGACTACCCGCAGCCCTACAACAGCGACCGTTCCTCGGTGAACGTCGGCGCCATCCCGTCCTCGATCATCGAGCGCGTGGAAGTGCTGGCCGGCGGCGCCTCGGCCATCTACGGTTCCGACGCAGTCGCAGGCGTGGTCAACATCGTCACCCGCACCAACTTCGACGGCAACCTGCTGCGTGGCACCGTCGGCACGACCGGCGCCGGCGGCGGCGACAGCGTCAACCTGGAGTACTCGGGCGGCCGCGTCGGCGACAACTGGAACCTGACCTACGCACTGCAGTACAACTACAACGAGCCGATCTTCGCCTCGCAGCGCGACTTCATGGACGACCTGCGCGACGGCCCGCGCGGCAACCGAGTCGGTCCCAGCCTGTCGCTGGTCGCGATCGACCTGCTCAATCGCAACCGCGCCGCGTACTACCCCGGCCAGGAAGTGTGCGATCGCTTCGGCTTTACTCCCTTCCTGTCCGCTACCCGCGGCCAGATTTGCGGCTCATACGATTCCGTTGCATCGCAGTCGATATCGAACAAGCGTGAGGCCATGTCTGGCTACGCCTACGGTACCTACGATTTCAACAACGGCCTGCAGGCGTGGTCCAGCCTGATGCTGAACAACTCCGACTCGACCTCCAGCAGCGGCACGGAGTTCTGGGGCACCGGCGGCGATCCTTTCCTGCCCGCCAGCTTCTACTTCGATGAAGGCTTGGGCACCTTTGTCCAGCTGCAGCGCGTGCTGACGCCGAAGGAAGTTGGCGGCAACGACGCCGTGGTCACCAAGTACAAAGAGAAGAGCTACGACTTTGCCACCGGCCTGCGCGGCGACTTCGGCGATCGTTTCGACTGGGATCTGTCGGCTTCGTACGGCCGTTACGACTACAAGTCCGACTCGCCGCGCCTGCTCGCCCAGAGCGTGCATGACTACTTCCTGGGCCCGCAGACGATCGACGACTACGGTTACGCGCATCACACCCTGAACCTGGATCGCTGGCACACGCCGCTGACCCCGGAGCAGTATCGCGCTATGTCGACCCGGGTGGTCAACAAGGGCCATACCTCGTCCGCCCAGGCGAACTTCGTCGTCAGCGGCGACCTGTTCGACATGCCGGCCGGCGCGGTCGGTTTCGCCGGCACCATGGAGTTCGGCCGTCAGACCATCGACCTCAAGAGCGACCCGCGCACCGATCCCGCCCGCACCCCGGACGCGAGCACGCCCTATAACTTGGTCAGTTCGGGCAACATCAAGGGCGAGCGCGACCGTTACGCGATCGGCGCCGAATTCCGCGTTCCGCTGCTCGACACTCTGAGCGCTCAGCTCGCTGGCCGTTACGACAAGTACGACGACATCACCCAGGTCGACGGCGCCTTCACCTACGGCCTGGGCCTGGAGTTCCGTCCGATCGAGCGCCTGCTGCTGCGTGCGAACTACTCCACCAGCTTCCGCGCGCCGGACATGCCGTTGATCTTCGCGCAGGGCGTGGCGTCGTTCGTCGGCATCACCGACTACTACGGCTGCCGCGCCGGTGGCGAGACCATCACCGACTGCGAAGCCAACAATCATCCGAGCCAGTACCAGTCGCTGAATCAAACGGTTGGCAACCCCGACCTGCAGGAAGAAAAGGGCAAGTCGCTTACCGCTGGCTTCGTGCTCGATCTGATCGAAGGTATGTCGATGTCCGTCGACTACTACAAGATCACGCTCGACGACCAGGCAACAGGCTTAGACCTGGATTACATCCTGATGAACGAGGCCAACTGCCGCCTCGGTACGCTTCCCAACGGCCAACCCGTGCCGCAAGGACAGAACTCGGCGTTCTGTCAGGACATCGTGTCGCGTGTGACCCGCCAAGTCGCTCCGGGTAATCCGGATGGCCGCATCGTCAACATTCGTGCCGGTTACATCAACGCTTCGCGCTCTGAGAACACCGGCATCGACGCGACCTGGCGTTATCGTTTCGACACCGATCGCTGGGGCAACTTCGACTTCAACCTTGCATACAGCCTGAGCCTGGGTGAGAAGTTCAAGCAGTTCGAGGAAGATCCGCTGACCGACTTCCGCGACGACCTGCGGAACGACAACCAGCGGAGCCGAGTGCGCGGCAGCGTGACCTGGGAGAAGGGCGACTGGACCACGACCGTATTCGGTCAGCGTCTGGGCTCAGCCCCGAACCAAGCCGAAGGCGCTGGCAGGGATACCGTGACCGGTGTTTACTATGGCGCGCGCCTGCAGCCGTACATGCTCTACAACCTCTCGATCGAGAAGAAGTTCGGCGAGAACATGGAGGCCGCGTTCGTCGTCAACAACGTGCTCGACAACACTCACCGCAAGGATCCGAGCAACACGGGCTATCCGTTCTTCAACCCGTTCATCGGTGCCGACCCGTACGGCCGCGCGTTCTTCCTGCGTCTGTCGTACAAGTTCTGATCCGCTGCACTTCGCTCCACAAGAAAGGCCCGGCGCAAGCCGGGCCTTTTTCTTTGGGCGTCCGATTGGCACACCAAGGCCACGCGGAGTGCAGCCGGGCGCGCAGCTGCAGCCCTTCACTGCGGCCGCGTACCCGCTCCTTTGGAAGGCCACTAAGAGACGGGGCTGACCGTCAATACGCCTTACGGCAAAAAAGTGCCATTACGAAGTGCGGCAAACGCCAATTTCAAGGGCACTTACTACAAAAAATATATCAAAAACAGACAGTTAAAAGACATGGTGGTCCAACCAAAAATCTGTGATCGCGTGATGACATCAGCGTTAACGGCATGTTAAGTTCGCCTATAAGGGGACAGCTATACGCCAAGGTCGGCACACAAGAAAACATCTAGTTCATTTGGGGGACAACCAATGGCAGTTCGCAACGCA
>CAMLID010000031.1 GCA_946480055.1 uncultured Lysobacter sp.
CTGGGCGGCAACAACGCGATCATCGTCGACGCCAGCGCCGACCTGAAGCTGGCGATCCCGGCGATCGCGTTCGGCGCGGTCGGCACCGCCGGCCAGCGTTGCACCACCACCCGCCGTTTGTTCGTGCACGAGTCCATCTTTGATGACGTGCTGGCCAAGCTGGTCGCTGCGTTCAAGCAGGTCGAGAAGAAGATCGGCGACCCGACCGACCCGGCCAACCTGATGGGCCCGCTCAACAGCCGCGATGCGGTGCAGGCGTATCTGGACGCGGTCGAGCAGGCCAAGGCCAGCGGCGGCAAGGTCGAAACCGGCGGCGCCGCGATCGACCGCCCCGGCAACTTCGTCCTGCCGACCATCGTCACCGGCCTGAGCAACGACGCCGAGGTCGTGCAGACCGAAACCTTCGCGCCGATCCTGTACGCGATGAAGTTCAAGACACTCGACGAGGCCATCGCGCTGCAGAACGACGTGCCGCAGGGCCTGTCCTCGTCGATCTTCACCGCCAACCTCAAGGCCGCCGAGGCCTTCCTGTCGGCCGCGGGCTCGGATTGCGGCATCGCCAACGTCAACATCGGCACCTCCGGCGCCGAGATCGGCGGCGCGTTCGGCGGCGAGAAGGAAACCGGCGGCGGCCGCGAGTCGGGTTCGGATGCGTGGCGCGCCTACATGCGCCGCCAGACCAACACCATCAACTACTCCGACGCATTGCCGCTGGCGCAGGGCATCAAGTTCGACCTCTGAGGTCGGTACCGTAACGAAGGCGGGGCCGCCACGGCGGAGTACACCAGGCGGGTCCGCCAAGGCGGACCCGCTGCGGGAGCACGGCATGCGCATCGCGGTCGTTTCGGACATCCACGGCAACCTCGGCGCGCTGCGCGCGGTGCTGGCCGATATCGACGCGCGCGCCTGCGACCTCACCGTCAACCTCGGCGACATCCTGTCCGGCCCGCTGCAGCCGGTGGAAACCGCCGACCTGCTGATCGGCCTGGGCCTGCCGACGATCCGCGGCAACCACGAACGCCAACTGCTGGAGCCGCGCGCGGATATGGGCGCGTCCGACGCCCACGCGCGCGACCTGCTGCGTCCGGACCAACTGGACTGGATCGCCGCGCTGCCGGCGACGCTGGCCCTGAACGACGCGGTGTATCTCTGTCACGGCAGCCCGCGCGACGATCTCGAATACTTTCTGGAACAGCTCGACGCCGGCGTGCCGCGCGCGGCCACCGCGGCCGAGGCCGCGGACAGGGCCGGCGATATCCGCCATGCCGTGATCCTGTGCGGCCACACCCACATCCCGCGCGCGACCCGCCTGGACGACGGCCGGCTGGTGGTGAATCCCGGCAGCGTCGGCCTGCAGGCCTATCACTCCGAGCATCCGAGCCCGCACGACATGGAGGTCGGCGATCCACGCGCCCGTTACGCGATCCTCGACGATGCCGGCGGGCGCTGGCGCGCCGAACTGCTCGCGGTCGACTACGACCACGAGGCCGCCGCCGCGCTCGCCCTGCGCAACGGCCGTGGCGACTGGGCCCGGGCCTTGCGCAGCGGCCGGGTCGGAAGCTAGCTCCGGACCTGCTCGCCCGGGGTCGGCCGCTCCGGCGCTGCCGACGCTCCGCCCCGGCTTTCACGGCGTTTTCCCGTATCGCAATGCGGGCGGCCAAGCCCGGCCCGACGCCCGGACCGCCGCGAGGCGCATTCGCGCTCGCCTCGCGAGCGCCGCATAGGCGATAATGCTTTTTCGTTCTACAGCGGACGCCTGCGATCCCGTGTACAGCCTCGCCCGCCCCTTTCTCTTCGGACTGGATGCCGAACGAGCGCATGGTCTTGGCCTCACGGCGCTGGAAACGGCTTATCGCACCGGCCTCAATCCGCTGCTGGGCTCCCGGCCCAAACCGTTCCCGACCAAGGTCTTCGGCCTGACCTTCCCGAACCCGGTCGGCCTGGCCGCCGGTCTGGACAAGAACGGCGCCCATATCGACGCCCTGCTGGCGCTGGGCTTCGGCTTCGTCGAGGTCGGCACGGTCACGCCGCGGCCGCAGTCCGGCAATCCCAAGCCGCGCATGTTCCGCCTGCCCGATCACGAAGCGGTGATCAACCGCCTGGGGTTCAACAACGAGGGCGTCGATGCCCTGGTCCGCAACGTCGAACGCGCACACCGTCGCAACGGCCTGCTCGGGATCAACATCGGCAAGAACAAGGACACCCCGAACGAGTCGGCCGAGGACGATTACCTGCTGTGCCTGGAGCGGGTCTATCCCTTGGCCGACTACATCACGGTCAATATCTCCTCGCCCAACACCGCCGGCTTGCGCGAACTGCAGGAAGAACAATCCCTGCGCCGCCTGATCGGCACCCTGCGCGAGGCGCAGGAGAAATACGGCGCGCGGCACGGCAAGCGCGTGCCGATGCTGGTCAAGATCGCGCCAGACCTGTCCGACCACGACATCGAAGCCGCTGCGCGCGTGCTCAGAGAACTGCAGGTCGACGGCGTGATCGCGACCAACACCACCGTCTCGCGGATCGCCATCGAAGGCGCTACGCACGCCGGCGAAGTGGGCGGCCTGTCCGGGCGTCCGCTGATGGGCCAGTCGACCACGGTGCTGCGCATGCTGCGCACCCGGCTGCCCGAATCGATCCCGATGATCGGCGTCGGCGGCATCCTGTCCGGCGCCGATGCGGTCACCAAGATGGCCGCGGGCGCGGCCCTGGTGCAGTGCTACACCGGGCTGGTCTATCGCGGACCCGCGCTGGTGAACGAATGCGTGGAGGCGATGCGTCGCCGCAAGGAAGCGCCGAGCCGCGGTAACGTGCCGCCGGTATGAGCGACGCCGTCCGCCTCCTGCGCGAGGCCGCGTTGACCCGACGCAACACCTTCGGCGTGGCCGCGACCGCGCCCGTGCTGGCCGAAGTCGCCGACGCCGCGCGCCTGGACGAAGCCCTGCGCCTGCCGGAGCTGCGCGACGGCATCGCCCTGGTGCTCGGCGGCGGCAGCAACCTGCTGTTCGCCGGCGATCCCGAGGGCGCGGTGCTGGCCCTGACCGGCAGCCGCGTGCAGGTGCTGGGCGACGCGCCCGATCGCGACGGCGCGATCCTGCGCGCCGACGCCGGCGTGCCCTGGCACGGCTTCGTGATGCACACCCTGGACGCCGGTTACGCCGGCCTGGAAAACCTGGCCCTGATCCCGGGCACGGTCGGCGCCGCGCCGATCCAGAACATCGGCGCCTACGGCGTGGAAGTGCGCGACTTCGTGCACGCGGTCGAAGCTTACGAGCCGGCGACCGCGACCCTGCACCGCTTCGACCGCGACGCCTGCCGCTTCGCCTACCGCGACAGCCTGTTCAAGCACGCGCCCGATCGCTATCTGGTGACCGCGGTCGAGTTCGCCCTGCCGCGCACGCCCACGCTACGCCTGGACTACGCCGGCCTGGGCGAGGAACTCGCGGCGATGGGCGTGGACGCGCCGACCCCGCGCACGGTCGCCGACGCGGTGATCGCGATCCGCCGCCGCAAGCTGCCCGACCCCGCCGTGCTCGGCAACGCCGGCAGCTTCTTCAAGAATCCGATCGTCCCGCGCGCGCAAGCCGAAGCGCTGCTGGCCGAACACTCCGCGCTGCCGGTGTTCCGCGGCGCCGACGACGACAGCCGCAAGCTCTCGGCCGGCTGGCTGATCGACGCCTGCGGCTGGAAGGGCCACCGCGACGGCGACGCCGGCGTCGCCGCCTCGCATGCGCTGGTGCTGGTCAACCACGGCCAGGCCAGCGGCGCGCAGTTGCTCGATCTGGCCCGCCGCATCGCCGATTCCGTGCAGGTCCGTTTCGGCGTCGCCATCGAACCCGAGCCGCGCCTGATCGGCGCACGCTGGTGAGCGCGCCGCTCTCGCAACCGATGCGCGCGGCAGCGTACATGCTCGCCAGCACCTTGTGCTTCGGCTGCATGGCGATCGTGATCCGGCTCGCCTCGGCTTCGCTGCACACCTTCGAGATCGCGTTCTTCCGCAACTTCTTCGGCCTGCTCGCAGTGCTGCCGCTGCTGATCGGCGCCAACCGCGCCGCGCTGCGCACCAAGCAGCTGCCGCGCTACTTCATCCGCTGCGCGATCGGCATCTGCTCGATGCTGGCCGGGTTCTGGGCGATCGGCCACCTGCCGCTGGCGCAGGCGATCTCGCTGTCGTACTCGACGCCCTTGTTCGTGACCATCGCCGCGGTGATGTTCCTGGGCGAACAAGTGCGCGCGCGGCGCTGGGCCGCGGTCGCGCTGGGCTTCGTCGGCGTACTGGTGATCGTGCGTCCGGGCTCGTCGGACTTCAGCGCCGGCACCCTGATCGCGCTGCTGGCGGCGGTGCTCAGCGGCGTGGTCGCGATCCAGATCAAGCAACTGTCGCGGGTCGACTCGGCCAACACCATCGTGCTCTACACCTATCTGTTCTGGGTGCCGATGTCGCTGTTGCCGGCGCTGTTCGTCTGGCAATGGCCGCAGGGCATCGTCTGGGTGTGGGCGATCGCCGCCGGCATCCTCGGCACCGGCGGCCAGGTGCTGTGGACGCATGCGCTCAAGCTCGGCGAAGTCTCGGCCCTGACCCCGATCAGCTTCATGCAGCTGCCGCTGGTCGCCGTCGCCGGCTGGCTGTGGTTCGGCGAATCGATCGACCGCTGGACGGTGATCGGCGCCGCCATCATCCTGGCCTCCAACGCCTACATCGCCCACCGCGAGGCGGTGCTGGCCCGGCGCGCGGCCTCGAACGCGGCCAGCGAAGCGGCCGCACCGGGCGAGTAAGGCCGATCCGCCGCAGCGCCATGCTGCGGCGCACGAACCGGAGCGGCGCCAAGCCCGGTTCCGTGACCGGATTCCGGGGATAAACGGACACGCAGGGCTGCGTTTGCGGCCAATCGGCGGCATGCGCGCGATACGCGTTGACGCTGCCGCGCCGGCGGCGATATCCAGACGCAGCAGTATGGACAGGGGGCTGCCGCGGCTGCGCCGGACCGAGGGGACCGGAATCGTGCCGCGTTGCGCGGGCATCGCCCGCACTCATCGCATGCAAAGGAGAGCAAGGCCATGGCCTACACCCGATACGCCGCCGTCGTTCTGCTGGGAGGCGCGTGCGCGCTGGCCAGCCCGCCGCTGTTGGCCGAGGAAGGCGACTACGGTTTCTTCCAGACCCTGCGCAACCTGGTCTCGCCGCCGCGCGCCAACAACCCGGTGCAACCGGCGCAGCGCCAGGGCCGGTACCCGCTGCTGAGCCGCGATGCGGCCAAAGCCGACGGCTTCAGCCCGGGCGCCTACTACCAGTGGCAGACCGTGCAACTGCCGGCCGAAACCGGCGCGGTCTGCGGCGACGGCTCGCCGTACAAGATCTTCGTCAATCGCGTGCCCGACAACACCAACACCATCATCTACATGGAAGGCGGCGGCGCCTGCTGGGACTACGCCAGTTGCTCGGGCCAGAGCGGCATCCGCGGCGCGCGCAATCCGCACGGCATTCCCGACGACTACATGCGCTTGCTCAATCCCGGCGCCAGCCTGGTGAGCCCGTTCGTAACCCGCGTCAGCCCGTTCGACGGGGTCAAGACCCAGAACTGGAACATGGTCTACGTGCCCTACTGCACCGGCGACATCTACGGCGGCGACAAGGTCGCGGTCTACGACGATCCCAGCAACCAGGCCCCGCCCTTGGTCTGGCATCACAACGGTCTGCGCAATTCGCGCGCGGTGGTGGCCTGGCTCAAGGACAATCTGCCGCGGCCCGTGCAGATGCTCAGCACCGGCTGCAGCGCCGGCGGCGCCGGCAGCCTGATCAACTACGATCCGCTGCGCCGCGATCTAGCCCCCACCCGCAGCTTCCTGATCGACGATTCCGGCCCGATCTTCCCGACCCCGCGCAACGGCGATCCGTCGCAGTACCCGTCGCAACCGCTGATGGCGCATATCCGCGGCGCCTGGGGCCTGGACGCGCCGAACGGCCCGCTCGCGTATTTGGCCAGCGGCCTGCCGCAGTTGGATCTCAACGAACTGGGTTCGCTGTATCCGGCGCTCGCCAACAAGCACGTCGGCGACCGTCTCGGCGCGACCCATTTCTGGCAGGACCTCAACTATTCCTCGTACTCCTACGAGCGCTTCCACCCCGATATCCAGGCGGCGCCGACCCAGGCCGCAAAGGAAGCGCTGATCCACGCCAAGTGGGGCGCCGATACCCAGCGCCTGTCCGCGCGTCTGAACACCCTGGACAACTTCGGCGGCTACTTCCCGCAGTACCGCGCGCTCAACGAAAGCCACTGCACCACCATCGTCGATTTCAAGAACGGCGACGTGCAGGCGCAGAACCTGCAGCTGAAGCAGTTCATCGACAGCGTGATGGACGGCAACGGCAAGGTGCTGGACGCGGCAGAGGCCAACGACCAGACCGACCGCGCCAAGCCGTTCAACCTGTTGTACTGGCTGGTCGACCAGCTGCTGGGCTGAGGTACGCGCTCCGTGACGCGCACCAAGCTGTTGCTGGTCGCTCTGGCCATCGTGGCCCTGGCCGCGGCGGCGCTGGTCGGACGCTCGCGCGAATCGCGCGCGAGCGTTCCGGCCACCGGCGCGCAAGCGAGCGCGGCGGAGGCGACGCAGGCAGCGCTGATCCGCACCCCGCAGGCGCGCGCCTATCGCGATCGGCAAGGGTTCCGGGACGATGCCAAACGCTACTTCCGCGACGCCGCGGCGCTGAGCGCGGCCGAACGAGCGCGTCAGGCGCAGATGGTCGAACGCGGCATCGACGGTTACGAGCGCGCCGGAGAACTGTCGGCGGGCGAAACCATGCTGCTGCGCGTGGCCCTGATCCAGGCCACCGTGCCGGAGCAGGCCGAACAGATGCGTCAGGTCGAGGCGCTGGCCACGCAGTACCGCGCCCAAGCCGAGCGCCGCAACGCGCAATACCTGGCCCAGCAACGCAACGATCCGCGCTTCCAGTCCTACAAGCAGCGCGAGGCCGCGGTGGTCGCCGAAGTGATGGCGCTGCGACGGATTCCGGGCGGGCTGAGCCGCGACGAATACCTGCGCCAGCGTCTGCAGGTCGAGCGCGAACGCGCGTATCGCTGAGCGCCGGCGTGCGCAGAGCAGGATCCACCCCGCGACCCCGCAGGATGCGGTAAGCCGAAGGCGCGCCGCATCGCACGGAGCGAGGACGCGGCCACGCAACGATGCGGTTTTCACCGCATTCTGCGAATCCGCTTCCCTCTGGAAGATCCGCTCGCGCTGCCGAGCCTACCCTCCAGCGCAAAAAAACGGCGCCCGAGGGCGCCGTTCACGTGTCGCAGTTTCCCAGGGAAGTCTTACCAACCGAAACCCAGACCGACACCCGCCGAGCTTTCCGAACTGCTGAACGCTCCGCCGAAGGTCACCGTGGCGCGATCGCTGATCGCGCGCTGATAGCCGATCGACAGCGCCTGCTCGCCGTTCTGGAAACCCGCACCGACCGCAACCCGGTTCTTGGTGTGGATGCCGGCAGCCGAGGTCGCCATCTGCACCATCGCCGCGGTCATCGCGCCGGCGCGGTCGATGCGGCGGTCGGTGCGGTCGAAGCCCCACTCCATGTCCGAACGCAGATCGTCGATGGCCGCGATCGGTGCGGCGATGGCCTGGGCGAATCGGGTGTCGGTGTAGGTGTTGGCGGTGCGCAGGGTGGCCGCATCGCCGGCGTCGGCACGGGTGTTGGCGGCGTTGAGCGTGGCCGCGTCGCCGGCATCGGCGTGCGCGTTGGCCTGGTTCAGCACCACCGCGTTGTTGCTGGTCACGCGCGAGTCGGTATAGCTGTTGGCGCTGGACAGGGTGCTCGCGGCGACCGTGTCGGTGTAGTTGTTGGCGCTGGCCAGAGTAGCGGCGGCGGTCGACTGCAGCTGCCCCAGGTTGACCGCGTCGTTGGTCTGGGTGCCGGCGGCGACGTTGGTGATCTGACGCTCGTTGCCGCCGCTGCCCACCGAGACCGTGTTGCCGCGGTCGGCGACCGAACCCGAACCCAGCGCGACGCTGTTGTTGGCGCTGGCGTTGCTGCCCTGGCCGATCGCGGTCGCGTTCTGCACCGTGGCCTGCGCGCCATGACCGAACGCGGTGCTGCCGATGCCGCTGGCGAGGCTGCGGCCGCCGAAGGCGCTGGACTGATCGGCCGTGGCCTGGGCGCCGCCGCCGTAGGCGCTGGATTCCAAGCCACTGGCGGTCGTCACTTCATCCGGATCGACCACACCGTCGCCGTCCTTGTCGACCCAGCCGCCGTTGGCGGTGGCACCGTCGGCGCTGGCGACGCTGTGCGCGCCGCTCGCGGTGCTGCCCTTGCCGCTGGCCGTGGCACCCGCGCCGTTGGCGGTGCTGGCATCGCCCGAGGCCAGCGAACCGCTGCCGCTGGCGCTGCTGAGCTCGCCGCTGGCGATGGCGTTGAAGCCGTGCGCGGTGCTGCCCAGGCCGCTGGCTTCGCTGAAGCTGCCGGTGGCGGTGGCGTTGTCGCTGGTGGCGCGCGCGCCGGCACCGCTGGCGCTGCTGAACTGACCGCTGGCTTCGCTGGCGGTACCGGTGGCGGTGCTGAATTCGCCGCTGGCGTTGCTGCCGCTGCCGGTGGCGGTGGCGCCGAACGCGCCGGCCTGAGCGCCCTGCCCGACCGCGGTGCTCTGATCGCCGCCGGCGACGCTGTCGGCGCCGAGCGCGGTGCTGCCGGTGCCGCTGGCGGTGCTGGCCGAACCGACCGCGGTGCTGCCGTCGCCGCTGGCGGTGGCACCGCTGCCGCAAGCGGTGGCGCCGCCGCCGGCCGCGCTGGCGCCACCGGTGGTGCTGCCGCCGATGCCGTCGTCGAGCAGGCAGGGCTCGCCGGCCAGCGCGGAAACGGGCGCGGCCAAGACCAGCAGCAATGCGGTCGACAGGAGCGTGTGGTGCGTGTGCTTCATTGCGTTCCCCCTTAGGAATCGTTTGGATGAGCCGTGCAACGCGGCCCGTGCCGGTATCTGAAGTAGAAAGCCGGGCCCATTGCGGGCCCGGCGAAACTAGCGCTCGAACGTTACGGCGTGACCGTCAGCACCACGCGCGCGGCGACCTTGGGCTTGACCGGGTCGTTGCTGGCGACGCAGATGTAGCCCACATGCGTGCCGGCGCTCAGACCGGCCGCATTGAGCTGCACCTGAGCGTTGTTGCCGACCGCACCCGGGTTCACGCGCCCCATCGCGCTCACCGGTGCGCCGATCCACGGCGCACCGCAGGCATTGGACGCGCCCACGTTCCAGGCCAGGCCGGCAAAGCCCGTGCCCACGCTCCAGGCTCCGGCACCGGCGGTGCTGACCGCGATGGTACGGAACACGTTGTCGCCGCTGTTGGAGGCGAACCAGACCCAACGGTTGGCGAAGCTGGAGCGCGCGTGCACCACCAGCCAGTAACGGCCCGGCAGCAGATCCACGTTCTGGCCGGCCGCGGTCAGGTTGAGACCGATGTTGGCACCAGTGATGGCGACGCCGGCGGCGGTCGGCGCGGAGGTGTAGCTCCACACCGCCACGCCCGGCGAGGCCTGCGGATTGCCTTCCGGGTTGTTGCCGCTGTCGCGGAACAGGGTCCAGGTCAGGCTGGTCGCGGTGGTCGCCAGCGGCTGGTTGCTGGACACGAAGCCCTCGGTGTACAGCGAGACGATGCGCGTGGCCTCGGTCACGGTGAAATCGTCGGCGCTGAACTGCGCCGCCGAACCGGCCGTCGCCGGATCCGTGTACGAGGTAGCGCGGAAGCCGCTGGCGACCGCGCCGCGCGGCGCGTCGAGCAGCGTGCGCGTGCCCTGTCCGGTGTTGTCGATCGTGTAATCCAGACGCGTACCGCCGAGGTTGTCGATACGGAAGTTGGCGAAGCCGCTGCCGCCCACCGGCAAGGTCGCCGCGATCTGCACCGGATTGAGCGCGATGATCGGCGGCGGCACCGACACCGCCACGGGCAGACGCAGGGTCGGCTGGTCGAGCGTGCCGATCGAGGTCGGGGTCAGCGTCAGGGTGCCGAAATTCCAGGAACCGTCGGCCGGCAGCTGGTAGCTGTTGACCGTGACCTTGACCGCCTTGCTCTCGCCGGGATTGAGCGTGAACAGCGCCGGCGTGATCGTGCCGCTGAGGCCGGTCAGTTTCACCGTCCAACCCTGGCGCACCGCCAGCGTGTTGCGGAAGGTACGCGTGAACACGCAGCGCTCCACGCAGCGCGCCTTGGCCAGGCTGGGCTGGTTGAGATTGGCGACGTCGCCGCCGTTGGCCGGATCGGCGGCCAGGTAGTTGGCGCGGGTCTCGTTGAGCACCAGGCCGGCGCGCAAGGCGAGGTCGACGCGCAGACGGCCGCCGCCGCGGTCGAATGGCGTCGCCGGCGTGATCGAATCTTCCTTGAACACCTGCTGCTCGGCGGTCATCACCAGCGCCGACTTCACTTCCGGCACGGTCCAGGTCGGGCGCGCCTGGCGCAGCAGACCGGCCGCGCCGGCATGGTGCGGCGAGGCCATCGAGGTACCGCTCATCAGGCCGACCGCGTTTTCCGAACCGCCGATCGCGGTGCCCGCGACCACCGCCAGGATGTTGACGCCCGGCGCGGTGACATCGGGCTTGAGCAGATCGAAGGTGCCGGCCGGGCCGCGCGAGCTGAAATCGGCGAGCACGTCGGGCGTGTTCGGGATCGCCAGCACGCTGATGCCGGCGGTGCCGGGATTGCCGGCCAGGAAATCGCGCACCGCGTTGGCGTCGGTCTGCAGCATCGCGAAGCCGGGGATGGTGGCGCCGGTCATGGTCGGGATCAGACCGCCGGCCGCGTTGTTGGCGATGACCACGGCGATCGCGCCTGCCGCGGCGGCATTACCGGACTTGATGGTGAACGAACAGGTGCCGCGGCGGATCACCGCGATCGCACCGGCGAAGGTGCCGGCCGGATACGCGGCGCAACCGTCGTCGACGCCGTCGATGCCGGGACTGACGCGCAGCGTGGTGCTCGGCGCGATCGGCGCGGTGAGCGCGACGCCGCCGGTGCCTTCGTTGAGCACGATCGCGCTCAGCGCGGCGGGCACGGCGCCCGGGCCGGTGACCTGCAGGACCGGATTGAAGTCCTGGCGGCCGTGCTGGGCGGCCGCGGTGGAGCCGGTCCAGGGCTCCAGGTGGCCCATGGTGTTCGGACCCGGGCCGCTGTTGCCGGCCGAGGTCGCGACGTAGATGCCGGCATTGACCGCGTTGAGGAAGGCCAGCGAGACCGCGTCGCTCCACGGGTTTTCGCCGCCACCGACCGAGAAGTTCAGCACGTCGACGACGCCGTCGGCGACCGCCTGGTCAACCGCGGCGGCAGACGAGGTGTTCGGGCACAGGCCGCGGCCGGTGGCTGTGTTCGTGTAGCACACGTCGTAGGCGATGATGTTGGCGTGCGGCGCGACGCCCGAGATCAGGCTGTTGCGGCCCTTGAACGCGACGGTGCGGAAGTTGCCCGCGGTGGTCGCGGCGGTGTGGCTGCCGTGGCTGTTGGTGTCGCCGAAGCCCGGCTCTTCGCGGATGTTGGCGACGCCGCAGGTGTTGCCCGGCGCGGCGCAGACGAAGTCGTAGCCGCCGATCAGCTTGTCGTTGCAGCGCCCGGCATCGACTCCGCCCGCGGCGCAGGTGCCCAGGTAGGTGCCGGCGCCGAGCGGATTGACGTGGGTGTAGCCCTGCTCATCGGTGGCCGCGAACGAGGGGCTGCCGAAATTGATGCCCGAATCGATGATGCCGACCACCACGCCCTCGCCCTTGACCGGACTGGTCGGCGAGTTCCACAGCGCGGGCGCGCCGATCAGGGTCGGGCCGACGTCAGTGTCCTGCTCGTATTCGCGGTACTCCTCGACGAACTGCACCTCGGACAGACGCTGCACCTGCTGCGCCTCGCCCTCGCTCATGTCGGCGACCACGGCGTTGAGCGCGTGGCGCATGCGGCGTTCGACGCGCAGCGGGCGACCGATCGCGGCGGCGATGCCGGCTTCGTGCTGGCGCTGCGCGCCCTCGAGGTGACGCACATAGGCTTGCGCGCGCGAGCTGCGCACATCCACCCGGCCCTCGCCCGCCGCGGTCGCGGCGGCGCGCGCCATCTGCGGCACCCCGGCCTCGCCAGGCATGCGCTCCGGCGCAGGCAGACCCTGGACTTCGCCGCGGTAGGTCGCCAGCGGCGCCTCGCGGTAGACCACGATGTACTTGCGCAGTTGCTGTTCCGGCTCGCCGTTGTTGCCACCGGCTGCGGCCGGCGGCGCGCCGCCGATCGGGCCGCTGCCGGCGCCGGATACGCCGCCGAGCATGACGGTAGCGCCGGCGATCGCCGCCAGCGCACCCAGCGCCAGCCCGATCGTCCATCGGTTGATTCTTGTCGACATGTGCAACGTCCCCTAGTGCGTTTCCGCAATGCATACGCCCACCGACGGCAAGCGCCGAACCGGTGGCCCAGATGGGAGAGTGGTACTGAGCGAGACTCGACCGGCCGTAAGCCGCAAGAGACATCGGCCGGCGCCTCCCCAGACGCCGACCTCATCGATAACGGGCGCCGATACGGATCGCCCTACCTCGCCGGGCACATGCTATGCACAGAACCGGCTAGGCAGCATGTGCCGCGACGCAAGAATCGGCCACCCGGACGGTCCCCGCCGCGACTGGCTGACCCGGGTGACGCCCCGGGAATGCCCGCAACAACCGGGCTAGTCGTGAATAGTGCCGCGACGATCCGTCGCGACTAGGAGCGCCGGCCCGCTTCCTGCCACGGCCCCACTCCGCCGCGGAACGCGATCAGGTACACCGCCACCGCCCAGGCCGTGGCCACCGACCAACCGGCCAGGATGTCGGAGGGGTAATGCACGCCCAGGTAGACCCGGGACAGGCCGACGAGAGTCACGAACGCGGCCATCGCCACCGCCACCGGCCAGCGCCAGCGGGTGCGCCAGGCCAGCAGGGTCAACACGCAGGCCAGGGTCGCCGAGCCCATCGCATGGCCGCTGGGGAAGCTGTAGTTGTGCTCGGGCGCGATCGATTCCCACAGCGACGGCCGGTCGCGCGCGAAACTCTGCTTGGCGGCGATGTTGAGCAGCGCCGAGCCGCCCAATGCGATCGCGGCGTAGGTCGCTTCGCGGAAACGGCGCAGGTAGACCAGCAACAGAGTGAAGCCGATGTCGAACGGGACCACGCCGTAGAGATAACCGAGTTGGCTGATCGCCACGAAGAAGCTGTCGAAACCTTCGCGCGCCAGCGAATGGGCGAACTGCAGGATCGGCACGTCGAACGGGATCGTCTCCTGTTCGTGGATTTCGTCGGCGAGTTCGGCGAAGGCCCACAGCGGCAGCAGCAGGCCGATGAACACCAGCAGCAGACGCAGGCCGTAGCGGCGCAGGAACGCCGCGCCGAAGCGCGCTTCCTGCTTCAGCGCCTGCGCGCCGTCGCCGTGCGGGGATTCAGGCGCCCGGTGCGCGGGCGGCATAGTTGCGTTCGACGTAGCGGTCGATCAGGTCGACGAACTCGTCGGCGATGCGCTCGCCGCGCAGGGTCACGGTCTTTTCGCCGTCCTCGAACACCGGCGCCGACGGCGCTTCGCCGGTACCGGGCAACGAGATGCCGATGTTGGCGTGGCGCGATTCGCCGGGGCCGTTGACCACGCAGCCCATCACCGCCAGGGTCAGGTTCTCGGCGCCGGGGTGGCTGATCTTCCACTCCGGCATCTTCGCCCGCACGTGCTCCTGGACCTTCTGCGCGAGCTCCTGGAAGAAGCTGCTGGTGGTGCGGCCGCAACCCGGACAGGCGGTGACCATCGGCGTGAACGCGCGCAGGCCCATGGTCTGCAGCAGCTCCTGGGCGACGATGACCTCGTTGTTGCGCGACTGGCCGGGTTCGGGCGTCAGCGAAATGCGGATGGTGTCGCCGATGCCTTCCTGCAGCAGCACGCCGAGCGCGGCGCTGGACGCGACGATGCCCTTGCTGCCGATGCCGGCTTCGGTCAGGCCCAGATGCAGGGCGTAATCGCCGCGGTTGGCCAGTTCGCGGTAGACCGCGATCAGTTCCTGCACGCCGCTGACCTTGGCGCTGAGCACGATGCGGTCGGCCGGCAGGCCGATCTCGACCGCGCGCTGCGCCGAATCCAGGGCGGAACGGATCAGCGCCTCGCGCAGCACCCGGCCGGCGTCCCAGGGTTCGGCGCGGGCGTGGTTCTCGTCCATCAGGGTCGCCGCCAGCGCCTGATCCAGCGAGCCCCAGTTGGCGCCGATGCGGACCGGCTTGCCGTACTTGATCGCGAACTCGATCAGGGTCGCGAACTGGCTGTCCTTCTTCTTGCCGAAGCCGACGTTGCCGGGATTGATGCGGTACTTGCCCAGGGCTTCGGCGCAGGCCGGTTCGGCAGTGAGCAGCTGATGGCCGTTGTAGTGGAAGTCGCCGATGATCGGCACGTCGATGCCCATCATCGCCAGCTTGTCGACGATCCGCGGCACCGCCGCGGCGGCCTCGGCGGTGTTGACCGTGACCCTCACCAGTTCCGAACCGGCGCGCCAGAGCTCGGAGACCTGTTTGACGGTCGAGGCGATGTCGGCGGTGTCGGTGTTGGTCATCGACTGCACCACCACCGGCGCACCGCCGCCGACCTCGATCGCGCCGACCCGCACGCTACGGGTCAGACGACGCGGCAGGGGGCCGAAACCGGAAGGGGCGCAGGGCAAGGGAGCGTCGGAATTCATGGCGATATTGTAAGGCCCGGATTTTGGATAGGGGGATTCGGGATCGGGCGAGGCAGGACAGCGCCACCAGCATTCCAGCCGCGCGATCCGACGCGCCGCCCGGCCTGCCTGCCTTTAACGAATTCCGAATCTCCGATCCCCCATCCCGGCCCCAAACGCAGTACGGTATCCGGCCGTAATCCCTGCCCGAACATGAACGCCCCCGCGCCCGACCACGTCCTCACGCCCAGCCAGCTCAATGCCCTGGCGCGCAACCTGCTCGAGGACACGTTCCCGCTGATCTGGGTCGAGGGCGAACTGGGCAACCTTTCGCGGCCGGCGTCCGGGCATCTGTACCTGACGCTCAAGGACGCGCGCGCGCAGGTGCGCTGCGCGATGTTCAAGCCCAAGAGCAGCTGGCTGAAGTTCGTCCCGCGCGAGGGCCAGCGCGTGCTCGCGCGCGGCCGCCTGACCCTGTACGAGGCGCGCGGCGACTACCAGCTGGTGCTGGACCACATGGAAGAGGCCGGCGAAGGCGCGCTGCGGCGCGCATTCGAGGAACTCAAGGCGCGTCTGCAGGCCGAGGGCCTGTTCGACGCCGAGCGCAAGCGCCCGCTGCCGCGCTTCCCGGCGCGCGTGGGCGTGATCACCTCGCCCAGCGGCGCGGCGGTGCGCGACGTGCTCAGCGTACTCGCGCGGCGCTTCCCGCTGATCCAGGCCGAGGTGCTGCCGGTGCCGGTGCAGGGCGAAGGCGCGGCGGCCCAGATCACCGCCATGCTGCAGCGCGCCGCCGCCTCGGACCGCTACGACGTGCTGGTGCTGGCGCGCGGCGGCGGCTCGCTGGAGGATCTGTGGGCCTTCAACGACGAACGCCTGGCGCGCGCGATCGCGGCCTGCCAAGTGCCGGTGGTGTCGGCGATCGGCCACGAGACCGACTTCAGCCTCGCCGATTTCGCCGCCGACCTGCGCGCACCGACGCCGTCGGTCGCGGCCGAACTGATCGTTCCGGATCGCGAAGAACTGCTGCGCCGACTGCGCCAGCTCGACGCGCGCCTGCGCAGCCAGCAACTGCAACGCCTGCGCCAGGCCATGCAGCGCGCCGACCGCGCCGCGCTGCGGCTCAACGCGCTGCGCCCGCAGGCGCGCCTGGACGCGTTGCGCCGACGCCAGGCCGAGGCCCTGCGTCGGCTCAGCGCGGCCTGGCAGCGCCGGCTGGAACGCGAACGCGCGCGCCTGCGCCACGCCGACGCGGTGCTGCGTGCGACCCACCCGCAACGCCGGCTCGCCGCCCTGCGCGAACGCCTGGCGGTGCTGGCGCCGCGTCCGCGCGCGGCGGTCGCGCGCCAGCTCGCGCATCAGGCGTTGCGCCTGCGCGGCCTGGCGCGTTCGCTGGAAGCGGTCAGCCCGCTGGCCACCGTCGCCCGCGGCTACGCGATCCTGCAACGCGAGGACGGGCACGTGGTGCGCAGCGTGCTCGATGCCGCGCCGGGCGATCGCCTGAGCGCGCGGGTCCAGGACGGACGCCTGCGCCTGAAGGTCGAAGGCGGCGACGCGGGCGACGGCGGAGCGGCCTAAGGTTCTGCTCGATTCCGGCTGCGCGGCCAGCGGACTTCATCGCGGCTCACGCCGCTCCCACAGGAAGAGCGCGTTGGTTTTGGGGTAGGAGCGGCGTAAGCCGCGACCTACGCAATCAGCCGAAGGTACGTGGTCGCGGCTCACGCCGCTCCTACCCCGAAGCAAAATCGCGGGTGCGGCGGTGGCGCCCCCCCACGCGACGCAGCGTTCCGCCACAGACGCCCCGCCATCGCCCACCGCTAACACGATCTGGGCGAGGATCGCGGAATTCGGGCGCAGCCCGCACACGGAGTCAGGCATGACCAAGGCGTCCGATCTGTTCGTCGCCGCGCTCGAAGCCGAAGGCGTCGAATACGTGTTCGGCATTCCGGGCGAGGAGAACCTGGACCTGCTCGAATCGCTGCGCACCTCCTCGATCAAGCTGATCCTGACCCGCCACGAACAGGCCGCCGGCTTCATGGCCGCGACCTACGGCCGCCTCACCGGCAAGGCCGGAGTCTGTCTGTCCACGCTCGGCCCCGGCGCCACCAACCTGGTCACCGCGGCGGCCTACGCCCAGCTCGGCGCGATGCCGATGCTGATGATCACCGGCCAGAAGCCGATCAAGACCAGCAAGCAGGGCCATTTCCAGATCGTCGACGTGGTCGACACCCTGCGTCCGCTGACCAAATACACACGCCAGATCGTCTCCGCCGACGCGATCCCGGCGCGCGTGCGCGAATCCTTCCGCCGCGCCGAGGAAGAACGTCCCGGCGCCACCCATCTGGAACTGCCGCAGGACATCGCCGCCGACCCGACCGAGGCACGTCTGATCCCGGCCTCATACTCGCGCCGCCCGTTGGCCGAGGACAAGGCCATCGCGCATGCCGCCGCCGCGATCATGCGCGCGCGCCACCCGATCCTGATGGTCGGCGCCGGTGCCAACCGCAAGGCCACTGCGCGCCAGTTGCGCGCCCTGATCGCCAAGCTGCGCATCCCCTTCTTCACCACGCAGATGGGCAAGGGCGTGGTCGACGAGACCGATCCGCTGTGGCTGGGCAACGCGGCCCTGTCCGATCACGACTTCGTCCACCGCGCCATCGACGCCGCCGACTGCATCGTCAACATCGGCCACGACGTGATCGAGAAACCTCCGTTCTTCATGCGCGAAGGCCGGCGTACGGTGATCCACGTCAACTACGCCGGCGCCGAAGTCGACGCGGTGTATTTCCCGCAGATCGAAGTGGTCGGAGACATCGCCAACGCGGTCTGGCAGCTGTCCGAGGCGGTCGAACCGCAGCCGCACTGGGACTTCGCCTTCTTCGACCGCGTGCGCAATGCCTTGGACGCGCAGATCGACGAACGCAACGCCGATCCGCGCTATCCGCTGGTGCCGCAGCGCCTGGTCGCCGACGTGCGCATCGCGATGGGCGAGCGCGACATCGTCTGTCTCGACAACGGCCTGTACAAACTCTGGTTCGCGCGCGGCTACCGCTGCCGCCGGCCCAACACCCTGCTGCTGGACAACGCCCTGGCGACCATGGGCGCGGGCCTGCCCTCGGCGATGGCCGCGCGCATCGTCCACCCCGACCGGCGCGTGCTCGCGGTCTGCGGCGACGGCGGTTTCATGATGAACTCGCAGGAAATCGAAACTTCGGTGCGCCTGGGACTGGACCTGACCGTACTGGTGCTGCGCGACGACGCCTACGGCATGATCAAGTGGAAGCAGGCGCACGAACGCTACCCGAGCTTCGGCATGGACCTGGGCAACCCCGACTTCGTCAAATACGCCGAAAGCTACGGCGCGCGCGGACACCGACCGGCCAGCACAGACGAGTTCCTGCCGCTGCTGCAGCGTGCCTTGGACACGCCCGGCGTCGATCTGATCGAAGTGCCGATCGACTACGCCGACGACGACCGCATCCTCAACGAAGACATCCCGCGCCTGAGCGCCGCGGTGCGCTGAGCCCCTGCCCCTTCGATAATCCCGTTCGCAATCGGAATCCGTCATGGCCAAGTCCTCATCGAAATCCGCGTCCAAGCCGCAATCCAAAACGGCCGCTTCCGGACTCAAGAGCAGCTACCCCTACTACCTCGCCAATCGCCCGGTCGCGGCCAATACCGACCTGGAGGTGCTGGACAAGTACAGCGGCAAGGTCGCCACCCGGGTCGCCTTCGCCGACGCCGCTGTGGTGCGCAAGGCGATCGTGGCCGCGCACAAGGCGCGCGAGGCCATGGCCGCGTTTCCTCCGGACGCGCGCCGCGACGTACTCGAACACTGCGTCAAGCGCTTCAGCGAACGCCACGAGGAACTGTCGCTGGCGCTGTGCATCGAGGCCGGCAAGCCGATCAGGGACGCACGCGGCGAAGTCACGCGCCTGATCGACACCTTCCGCATCGCCGCCGGCGAAGCCACGCGCATGGACGGCGAGATCATCGAGCTGCAGATTTCGCCGCGCACGCGCGGCTACCGCGGCATGGTCAAACGCATGCCGGTGGGCGCGTGCAGCTTCATCACCCCGTTCAACTTCCCGCTCAACCTGGTCGCGCACAAGGTCGCGCCGGCGATCGCGGCCGGCTGCCCGTTCGTGCTCAAGCCCGCGGTGAAGACACCGGTCGGCGCGTTGATCATCGGCGAGGTCCTGGCCGAGACCGACCTGCCCAAGGGCGCGTTCTCGGTGATCTGTTGCTCCAACGAGGATGCCGCGGCACTGACCGAGGACGAGCGCATCGCCCTGCTGAGCTTCACCGGCGGCCTGATCGGCTGGGAGCTCAAGGCGCGCGCGGGCCGCAAGAAGGTGACCCTGGAACTGGGCGGCAACGCCGCCTGCATCATCGACGAGGACCCGGGCGTACCGCTGGATCATCTGGTCGAGCGGTTGGTATTCGGCGCCTACTACCAGAGCGGCCAGAGCTGCATCAGCGTGCAGCGCATCTACGCGCACGCGGCGATCTACGACAAGCTGCGCAAGAAGCTCAAGGACGCGGTGTCGAAGCTGCGCATGGGCGACCCGCGCGACGAACGCACCTTCATCGGCCCGGTGATCGACGAGGCCGCGGCCAAGCGCATCGAGTCCTGGGTGACGGCCGCGCGCAAGGGCGGCGCCAAACTCATCGCCGGCGGCGAACGCCGCGGCAACATGCTGCCGGCGACGCTGCTGGAGAAGGTGCCGCGCGACAGCGACCTGTTCCGCCAGGAGGTGTTCGGCCCGGTCGCGTTCATGGCCCCGTTCGAGGACTTCGACCAGGCCCTGGCCCAGGTCAACGACAGCGACTTCGGTTTGCAGGCCGGCGTGTTCACCGGCCGCCTGGATCACGCGATGCGCGCCTGGGACCGGCTCGAAGTCGGCGGCGTGATCGTCGGCGACGTGCCCAGCTTCCGCGTCGACAACATGCCCTACGGCGGAGTGAAGCACTCGGGCCTGGGCCGCGAGGGCGTGCGCTATGCGATCGAGGATATGACCGAGCAGCGTCTGCTGGTGATCCGCGACCCGGTGGCGTGAGCCGGCACGGCCGCACAGGGCAACGCGAGCCGCTATGCCCCCCTGTAGGAGCGGCGTGAGCCGCGACCGCGGACTGCGGTTATGACGCGTTTTCGGTTCGACGCGGACATCCGGTCGCGGCTCACGCCGCTCCTACCCCAAAGCGGAAGCATTGCCAGAGACGACGCCTTAACCCCACTCGCACCAGCCATGCGTTTCGACCCAGGACCTCCCTGGGAACCGCCCGCATGAACGCCAAGCCGCAGCCCTACCCGAGCTCCCTCCTGTTCGTCGCCGTCCTGAGCGCGCTCGCGCTCAGCGCCTGTCACACCAGCACCCGCGACGACGCGCCCAGCGCGTCCGAGACCGACCAGCGCGTCGATCGCTACGCGGTCCAGAACACGCCTTCGGCGGCAGAGCTGGCCGCGGCGCGCGGCGCGGTCTCCGCCGCCGATTCGGCGCAAGCCGCCGCCGACAAGAACGCGACGCGCGACGTCGACCTTCCCGCTGCGAACCTGGTCGTCGCCCCGGCCGCACCGCCAGCGCCGCCGTCCGAACCGCGCCGCGCCGAATACGCCAGGCAACTCGCCCCACCGCAACTCGAGCGCGTCGACGTCAGCGGCAGCCGCATGAAGCGCGTGCAGATGGAAACCGCGTCGCCGGTGATGGCGCCGCAAGCCGTGGCCGGCATGGGCTATATGCAGCCCCAGCAGCAAGCCACCAACACCGAGAAATACGCCGCGCACGAAGACAACCCGGTGCGCCGCGCCGCCGACGAGCCGCTGTCCACGTTCTCGATCGACGTCGACACCGGCAGCTACGCCAACGTGCGCCGCATGCTCAACCAAGGCGTGCGCCCGCCGGCCGACGCGGTCCGCGCCGAAGAGTTCATCAACTACTTCGACTACGGCCACCCCGCTCCGACCTCGCGCGAAACTCCGTTCCGGGTCACCACCGAACTGGCGCCGGCGCCATGGAACTCACAACGCCAGCTGCTGATGATCGGCATCAAGGGCTACGACGTGCCCAAGGCGACCCTGCCGCCAGCCAACCTGGTGTTCCTGATCGATACCTCCGGCTCGATGGACCAGCCCGACAAGCTGCCGCTGCTGAAAAGCGCGTTCTCGCTGCTGACCAAACAGCTGCGGCCGCAGGACCGCATCTCGATCGTGGTCTACGCCGGTTCCGCCGGCCTGGTGCTGCCGCCCACGCCGGGCGACCGCCAGAGCGAGATCCTCGACGCGCTGGACCGTCTGCAGGCCGGCGGCAGCACCAACGGCGGCGACGGCATCCGCCTGGCCTACGCGATGGCCAAGCAGGCCTACGTCAAAGGCGGCGTGAACCGGGTGATCCTGGCCACCGACGGCGACTTCAACGTCGGCACCGTCAGCCAGAACGCGCTGGAGACCCTGGTCGCCGATCAGCGCAAGAGCGGCATCGCCCTGACCACGCTGGGCTTCGGCCAGGGCAACTACAACGACGCGCTGTCGGAGAAACTGGCCGACGTCGGCGACGGCAACCACGCCTACATCGACACCCTCCAGGAAGCGCGCAAGGTGCTCGTCGAGGAGATGGGCTCGACCATGCTGACCATCGCCCGCGATGTGAAGATCCAGATCGAGTTCAATCCGGCCCTGGTTTCCGAATATCGCCTGATCGGCTACGAGAACCGCGTGCTCCAGCACGAGGACTTCGACAACGACAAGGTCGACGCCGGCGACATCGGCGCCGGACACGAGGTCACCGCGCTCTACGAACTCACCCCGGTCGGCTCGACCGCCGCGCGCCTGCCGGCGCTGCGCTACCGCAGCGCGACGACCGCGCAGGCCAGCAACGGCGGCGAGATCGCTAACCTCAAGCTGCGCTACAAGCGTCCGGGCCAGGACGACAGCCGCCTGATCCAAACCCCGATCCTGCGTTCGCAGCTGCGCTCGCAGCCTGGCGAATCGATGCGCTTCGCCGCGACCGTGGCCGCATTCGCCGACGCCCTGCGTGGCGGCACTCGCTACGACGGTTGGGGCTGGGCACGGATCGAGGCGACCGCGCGCGCCAGCAAGCTCGACGACCGCTGGGGCCAGCGCCGCGAATTCGTGCAGTTGATCGAACGCGCGCGCCGTCAGATCGGCGGCGAAACCCCGGCCACCGCGGTCAGCGTCAGCGACTGAGCGCCTGCAGTACGGGCACTTGCGCGTGCTCGGCCGGGTGTCCGAACAGGTAACCCTGGCCGTAGGCGCAGCCCAGTTCGCGCAAAGCCGCGAGCTGGGCTTCGTTTTCCACGCCTTCGCCGATGGTGTGGATGCCCAGGGTGCCGGCCAGGGCCTGGATCGCGCGCACCACCGCCACGCTCTCCGGCCGCGTCTCGCCGACCAGACCGGCGACGAAGCTCTGATCGATCTTCAAACATTCGATCGGGAACCGATGCAGATAGGACAGTGCCGAGAAGCCTGTACCGAAGTCGTCCAGCTGCGCGAGCACGCCGTGACCGCGCAGGGTACGCAGCATGCGCAGGGCACGCGGCACGTCGTCGAGCAGCGCGCCCTCGGTGATCTCGATCCGCAGCCGGTGCGGGTCGGCGCCGGCCTCGTCGATCATGCGCAGCAGGCGGTCGGCGAAATCCGCGGCTCGGAAATGCCGCGGCGAGACGTTGACCGACACGTAGCCCTCGCCGCCCTGGGCCAGTTGCTTCATCACCTGGGCGTAGAGCAGCCAGTCGACCTCCTCGATCAGGCCGCTGTCCTCGCCCAGGCCGATGAAGTCGTTGGGCAGGAGCAGGCCGCGGCGCTCGTGACGCCAGCGCAACAGCGCTTCGTGGCCGATGATGCTGTGATCGCTCAGGCGCACGATGGGCTGGTAGTAGGCGATGAAGCCGTCGCCGTTGATGGCCCGGCGCAGATCGGCTTCCAGATCGAGGATGCGCACCGCCTGCTCGCGCATGGCCTCGTCGAACACCGCGCAACGGTCGCGGCCGGCCGACTTGGCCCGGTACATGGCGGCGTCGGCATCGCGCAGCAGCTCGGCGCCGGTGCGGTAGCGCGAGTGCCACATCGCGATGCCCAGGCTGGCCGAGGGGAACACCTCGCGCCCGGCGATCCAGCACGGTTCGCCCAGCGCGCGCAGGATGCGGTGCGAGAGTTCCTCGGCCACGCGCAGGCCGTCGATGTTGTCGACCAGGATCGCGAACTCATCGCCGCCCAGGCGCGCCACCGTATCGTCGGCGCGCACCGCCGCGACGATGCGGCGCCCGGCTTCGATCAGCAGCTCGTCGCCGGCGGAATGGCCGACACTGTCGTTGACCAGCTTGAAACGGTCCAGATCCAGGAACAGCACGGCGAAGTGGCGTTGTTGGTCGTGCTGGGCGCGCGCGATGGCGGTCTCCAGCCGCTCCAGCAGTTGGCCGCGATTGGGCAGCCCGGTCAGGGTGTCGTGCAACGCCTGGTGGGTCAGCTGCTGCTCGGCACGCAGGCGTTCGCCGATCTGCGACAGCAGCTCGGAGTTGGCCTGGGCCAGCTCACGGGTGCGCGAGGCCACGCGTTGCTCGAGTTCGGAATGCGCGGCGACCAGGCGGTCCTGGGTCTGCTTACGCGCCAAACCGTTGCTGATGTGGTGGGCGACGAAGGTCAGCAGCTCCTGGTCGCGCACGGTGAAAGCGATCGCCGGCGAATAGCTCTGCACCGCGATCACGCCGACCACATGGTCGTCGCGGAACAACGGCACGCCCAGCCAGCAATGCGCCTGCGAGCCCAGGCTGCGCACCAGGCCGGCCGCTTCCAGGCTGGCGATGCGGTTGCGGTCGGCGAGCAGGGCCTGGCCGCGCTTGATCACGTATTCGGTCAGGCCCGCGGACAGTCGCCGGCTTTCGCGGGTCGGGTCGCGTTCGTCGATCGAATACGGGAACCCCAGGTGTTCGCCGTCGTCGGTGATCAGGGCGATGTAGAAGTTGCGCGCATACAGCAGTTCGCTGACCACGTCGTGGACCTGGGCGTAGAAGCGCTCCAGGGTCTCGGAGGTGATCGACAGTTCGGCGATCCGGAACAACGCGCGCTGCAGGCGTTCGGCGCGCTGGCGCTCGATGATCTCGGCCTGCAGATCGCGGTTGCTCAGCTGCAGGGCCTGGGTGCGTTCGGCGACCCGGCGTTCGAGCTCCTCGCGGGCGCGGAAGCGGTCGAGCGCGGTCAGGATGTGCTGGGCGACGAACGCCAGCAACGCGCGCTCCTCGTCGCCGTACAGGTTGGGGCGGTCGTAGCTCTGCACCACGATCGCGCCGCAGACGCGGTCGTCGCGGCGCATCGGCACGCCCAGCCAGTCCTCGCTGTCGGGGCCGTGGGTCAGGTCCTGCCGCACGTCCAGCTGTTCGCGGATCGAGGCCGAGGAGCCCAGCAGCGGCTCGCCATGGCGCAGCAACGCCAGGGTCAGGCTGTTGGGCATCTCGGCGGCGCGGATCTCGCGCTCGGGCTCGGCGATGTAGGTGTCGATGCGGTCGGCGAAGTACAGGAAGCGCAGGCTGTCGCGGACGTCGTCGTAAAGCACGATGTAGAAATTCTCGGCGTACATCAGGCCGCCGACCACGCCGTGGATGCGGCGCAGCATGTCGATCATCTCCAGATCGGAACCGGCCAGATCGGCGATCTCGTACAGCGCCTGCTGCAGGCGTTCGGATTTCTCCAGGGATTCGGCCCGCGCCTGCGCGCGCGCGGCCAGCAGTTGCGCGGAGACCAAACGCTGGGCCAGCGCCAGCCAGGGCGCGCGCACGGTGTCGGCCAGCGGCGCGCCGAGGTGCGCGCACAGCGCGGCGCGGGTGCCGTCGTCCAGGGTCCAGGCGGCTTCGAGGCGGTCGTCCAGGTCGGGGGCAGGTGCGTGACCGTTCAGCAGGCGCTCGGCGGCGACGGCAAGCTCGGCCGCCTCTGCGGCGACCGACGCGCCGGCGATGCCGCGCGCGTCCAGCCAGCGCACAGCCACCTGCGAGCCCACGGGGAGGCCCTCGCGCAGCGCGCCCGCGAGCGCGTCGCCCGGTCCGGGTATGTCCGCGCTTGCACCCGCTGCTGGCCTTCCGGTTGTCTGCACCGCTCCAGGCCCCCTTGCCTCGCGTCCTTCGACGCTGAGCGCAGGATAGCCTGTCCGCCCCGCCCGATCCGCCAACCCCGTCGCGGCCCTCGGGCCGTTCGTCTGGATATGCAACTGGCGATCGCCCCCACTTGGGCCGCCCGATCGGAGCGCCAGCGCTTCCCGTTCGCGGCGCCAACCCGTACCCTGCCGCGGATGAATTCGGCTGCGGACGCGAGCGACGACGTATTGATGCTGGCCTGGACGGGCGGCGATACGACGGCGTTCGAGACCCTGTATGCGCGCCACCGCGGCCCGCTGTACCGCTTCCTGCTGCGCCAGGTCCGCGATTCGGCGCTGGCCGACGAGTTCTTCCAGGACGTCTGGCAGCGCGTGATCGCCGCGCGCCACGGCTGGAAGCCCGACGCCGCATTCAGCACCTGGCTGTTCCGGATCGCCCACAATCGCCTCAACGACTACTGGCGCGGCCTCAAACACCGCCCCGCCACGCCGGAGAACGGCGACGAACGCGCCGCGCGCGTGCCCGATCCGACCACGCCCGAGCGCGAACTGTCCGAATTCGAACAGCGCCGCCGCTTGCAGCGCGCGATCGAGGAACTGCCCGAGGAGCAGCGCGAGGTCGTGCTGCTGAGGCTGGAGCAGGAGCTGAGCCTGGAGGAAATCGGCGACATCACCGGCGCCGGACGAGAAACCGTGAAATCGCGGCTGCGCTATGCGATGGACAAGCTGCGATCGAGGCTGAACGAATGAAGCGCCAGACCCCCGATCCGTTGACGCCCGAAGAACGCGTCCTGGCCGACCGCCTGGCGCGGCTGGGGCCGCACGACGGTCCTTCGCCCGCGCTCGACGCGAAGATCCTGGCCGCCGCGCATGCCGCGGCCGCGAGTTCGCGCCCGCCGCAGCGGTCGCGGCGACGCTGGGGCCTGAGCGCGATCCCCGGTGGCCTGATCACCGGCGTCGGCGTGGCCGCGACCATGGCCCTGGCGGTGGGCGTGGTCTGGCAGCTGCGGCCCATGGAACCGTCGGTGCAGGCGCCCAGCCACGAAGCCGCGGACTCGGCCTACACCAGCGCCGAGATGATCGCGCGGCCGCGCCAGACCATCGCACCGCCGCCTCCGCCGCCGGAGCCGGCAGCGCTGCCCCAAGCCAACATGAGCAAGCGCGAGCTGAGCCCGCCGAATGCGGCGTCGGCGCCCGCTGCGCCGGCACCGGCGCTCGCCGCCTCCGCCGCCAAGGCTGCCGAAGAGCCCGCGCAAGCCGACGCCTACGGCTACCTGGAGAGCGACGCGCCTTCGCCGGCCGCACCCGGCGTGCGTCGCCAGCGCACCGATAAGAACGCAGCCGCTGCGGCGTCCGCGCCGGCCGATGCCGCAGCCAGCATGGCCGGCATCGCCGACACCTCGCGCGCCGCGCCGAGGTATGCGCCGCCGATGCCGGCGGCCGCACCGCCGGCTCCGGCCGCCGGCGCCGACTCCGACTCCGACGGCTTCAGCCTCGCCAGCTCCAAGGCCCGACGCGCGGCCGAGGCCGCCGAGGATCGGCGCGAAGCCGAAGCCAAGCAGTCCACGACGCTGGACCGCATCGAAGTCACCGGCTCGCGCGTCAAGCGCAGCGACGTCGAATCCGCGCAGCCGGTGGTGACCACGCAGCGCAGCGCGATCGCGCTGCCGCCGGTGGCCGAGGACACGCGCCTGGACCGCGCCGACTGGCTGGAGCGGATCCGCGCCCGCCGCGACGCCGGCCGCCTGGACGAGGCCCGTGCCAGCCTGGTCCTGTTCCGCAAATCGCATCCGCGCGTCCGCATCCCCGACGATCTGCGCGCGCTGCAGCGATGAGCCCGGCGCCTTGAGCGCGGCCACGCTCGCCGGCGAGGTCTCGTACGAGATCGAGGTCAAGCACAGCCGCTTCCTGGCCCTGGCCGCGCCGGTGGACACGCCCGAGGCCGCGCTGGCCTTCCTGGCCCGTGTCGCCGACCCGGCCGCGACCCACAACTGCTGGGCCTACCGGATCGGCGCCCAGTACCGCTTCAACGACGACGGCGAACCGGCCGGCACCGCCGGCCGGCCGATCCTGGCCGCGATCGAAGGCCAGGGCTACGACCGGGTCGTGGCCGTGGTGGTGCGCTGGTACGGCGGGATCAAGCTCGGCGCCGGCGGGCTGGTCCGAGCCTATGGCGGCTGCGCGGCCGAATGCCTGCGCCGCGCCGAACGCCGCGAGCTGATCGTGTTGCGCGGCGCGCGCCTGGACTACCCGTTCGAGGACACCGGCGCCGTGCACGCGGCCCTGGCCGCCCACGGCGCCGAGAAGCTGGACGAGGATTTCGCCGCCGATGGCGTGCGAATGCGCATCCGTTTACCGGAAAACCGCCTCGACGCCTTGAAAGCGCAGCTGCGCGACGCCACCCGTGATCGTGTACGCCTGCGCGCCGAAGACGCCGACACTCCATGACCGCTTCTGTCGAGAACGACACCGCCGACACCCCGCCGGCCAAGACCGCTGCCGCCAAGGCGCCCATCGGCAGCCTGCGCACCCTGTGGCCGTTCGTGCGCAAGCACCTGGGGCTGTTCGTCGCCTGGCTGATCGCCCTGGCCGCATCCAGCACCGCCACGCTGAGCCTGCCACCGGCGTTCAAGACCATGATCGACCAGGCCTTCACCCAGGGCGGCGGCGCGATCGACCAGGCCTTCGTGCTGCTGTTCGGCGTCGCCCTGGCGCTGGCGCTGGCGACCGCGGCGCGCTTCTTCTTCGTTTCGCTACTGGGCGAACGCGTGGTCGCCGACCTGCGCCAGCAGTTGTACACGCACCTGATCGGCCTGGACGCCGGCTTCCACGACCGCAGCCGCAGCGGCGAACTGGTCTCGCGCCTGACCGCCGACGCCGAACTGCTGCGCAGCGTGGTCGGCTCCAGCATGTCGGTCGCGCTGCGCAGCTCGATCACGGTGATCGGCAGCATCGCGATGCTGTTCATCACCGAACCGCGGCTGGCGGCCTACGCGATGCTGGGCATTCCGCTGGCGGTGCTGCCCATCGTGGTCGGCAGCCGCCGGCTGCAGAAGATCTCGCGCGCCAGCCAGGACCGCGTCGCCGACGCCAACACCCTGGCCAGCGAAACCCTGGGCGCGGTGCGCACCGTGCAGGCGCATGCACGCGAGCCCTACGAACGTGGCCGCTTCGATGCCGCGCTCAAGATCGCGGTCGCCACCGCGCGCAAGCGCATCGGCATCCAGTCCTTGGTCACCGCGGTCGCGATCACCCTGATCTTCGGCGCGATCACCCTGGTGCTGTGGTCGGGCGCGCACGAAGTCGCACGCGGCCACATGACTGCCGGCACCCTGGGCCAGTTCATCCTCTACGCCCTGATCGCCGGCGGCTCGGTCGGCGCCCTGGCCGAAGTCTGGAACGACCTGCAGCGCGCGGCCGGCGGTATGGGCCGGATCAGCGAACTGCTCAACGAGGAAAGCGCGATCGAGGCCCCGACGCACCCGGACACGCTGCCGCAGCCGGTGCGCGGCGAGATCGCCTTCGACGACATCACCTTCCACTACCCGATGCGTCCGGACCTGCCTGCGCTGGACAACTTCAGCCTGCGCGTGCGGCCCGGCGAGACCGTGGCCCTGGTCGGCCCCTCTGGCGCCGGCAAGAGCACCGTGTTCTCGCTGCTGCTGCGCTTCCATGATCCGCAGTCCGGCGCGATCCGGGTCGACGGCATCGACGCGCGCCGGCTCGACCCGGCGGCATTGCGCGAAACCATCGCCCTGGTGCCGCAGCAGCCGACCATCTTCGCCGCCAGCGCGCGCGACAATATCCGCTACGGCCGCCTCGAGGCCGACGACGCCGCGGTCGAAGCGGCGGTGCGCGCGGCCCATGCCGCCGACTTCATCGACGCCCTGCCCGAACGCCTGGACACCGAACTGGGCGAGCGCGGCGCGCGTTTGTCCGGCGGCCAGCAGCAGCGCATCGCGATCGCCCGCGCTCTGCTCAAGGACGCGCCGATCCTGCTGTTGGACGAAGCCACCAGCGCGCTCGACGCGCAGAGCGAACGCGCCGTGCAGCAGGCCCTGGAAACCCTGATGGAAGGCCGCAGCACCCTGGTGATCGCGCACCGTCTGGCGACCGTACTCAAGGCCGACCGCATCGTGGTCATGGACCGCGGGCGCATCGTCGCCGAAGGCAGCCACGAAGAGCTGCTGGCTCAGGACGGTCTGTACGCGGAACTGGCCAAGCTGCAGTTCCTGGACTGACGACGAGGACCGCGCCGGCATGGACACGGCCCAGCTGAAGAAATTCTGCGCGAAGTTTCCCGGCGCCGTGTCCACCCTGCACGGCCACCCATCCAACATCCTCACCTACGCGGTCGGCGACAAGACCTACGCCTACTTCAAGACCAGCGAGCCCGAACGCTGGCGCTTCAGCATCAAGGTCAGTCCTGAGCGCTTCCTGGAGCTGACCGGCGTGCCCGGGATCAAGCCCGCGCGCTGGATGGGCCGCTTCCGCTGGATCACCATCGTCGACGTGCGCAGCGTGCCGGCCGATTACTTGCGCGAGCTGGTCGAGTGGTCGTACCAGGAAGCGCTGTCCAAGCTCAGCCGCAAGCGCCGCGCCGAAATCCTGGGCGCCTGAATCGCGGAGACGCGAACGCGTCGGCATCGCGTAGGCCCCTATCCGCCGGATTAGGCCGACGAGATCAAGCCGACGAGATCATACCGGTGAGATCAGGCCGCCGAACCACACCATCGACATCAGGGATCGATGCGGATCGGGATTCCGCTCGGCACGCGGCTCCAGATCTCCTCGATCTCGGCATCGCTGACCGCGACGCAGCCGTCGGTCCAGTCCTCGCGCCACCAGGGCGAAGTGCCGCCGTGGATCATGATGTCGCCACCGGGATCGACGCCGCGTTCGCGCGCCTGGCGGCGGTCGTGCTCGTTCGGATACGACACCCGCAGCGACAGGTGGAAGGCGCTGTTGGGATTGCGCTCGTTGATGCGGTACTCGCCCTCGGGCGTGCGCTCGTCGCCTTGCCGATGCTTCTGGCCGCCCGGTGCATCGCCCAGCACGATCCGGTAGCTGCCGATCACCTTGCCTTCGCGCAACAGGCGCATACGGCGTTCGGATTTGTCGATCTCGATGCGGTCGGCGCGTTGCGCGGCTGGCAGCAGGGCCGGAGCGTTCGCGCCGGTGCGCGGAGCCGGGCTCTCACTGCCGTCGTCGCGTACGCAAGCCGCCACCAGGGCCAGCGCCGCCAGCAATGCCAGGCCCCGCCGGGCATTCATTCCGGCAGCGCCCGCTGCAGGATCGCCGCGAAACCGATGTCGTTGGGCAGGGTGCCGAACGCGAGCCCGTGCGCGCCGCCCAGACGGCTGCGGCAGAAAGCCTCGGCGCAAGGGCTACCCGCTTGCAGCAGCACGGCTGCCTGCAGCGCCAAGGCCAGGCGTTCGACCCAGTGCCGCGCCTGGCCTTCCTCGATGCGCACGCTGCCGTCGAGTACGGGTTCGAGTTCGGCGATGCGCGTATCCAGCGCGGCATCGGCGCCGTCGCTGCGGCGCAGCTCGTCCAATACCGCGCGTCCGGCCTCGGGTTCGCGCGCCAGTGCGCGCAACACGTCCAGACACTGGATGTTGCCGCTGCCTTCCCAGATCGAGTTCAACGGCGCCTGCCGGTACAGGCGCGGCAACAAGGATTCCTCGACGTAACCGGCGCCGCCCAGGCATTCCTGGGCCTCGTTGACGAAGGCCGGCGCGCGTTTGCAGACCCAGTACTTGCCTACCGCGGTGGCGATGCGCGCGAACGCGGCCTGCTGCGAGTCCAACGGCGCGGCATCGACCGCGCGCGCGAGCCGCAGCGAGAACTGCAACGCCGCTTCGGACTCGATCGCCAGGTCGGCGAGCACGTTGCGCATCAGCGCGTGCTCGACCAGCGCCTTGCCGAAAGCGTGGCGGTGGCGGGTGTGATGCAGCGCCTGCGCCAAGGCCATGCGCATTTCCGCGGCCGAGCCCAGCATGCAATCCAGGCGGGTCAGCATCACCATCTCGATGATGGTCGCCACGCCGCGGCCTTCCTCGCCGATGCGCTGCGCCCAGGCGCCTTCGAACTCAACCTCGGACGAAGCGTTGGACCAATCGCCGAGCTTGTCCTTGAGCCGCATCAGCCGCAGCGCGTTGCGGCTGCCGTCGCCGCGCCAGCGCGGCAGCAGGAAGCAGCTCAGCCCGCCGGGCGCCTGCGCCAGGACCAGGAACGCGTCCGACATCGGCGCGGAGAAGAACCATTTGTGCCCGACCAGGCGGTATTCGTCGCCGGACAGCGGCGTGGCGACGGTCTGGTTCGCGCGCACGTCCGAGCCGCCCTGCTTCTCGGTCATGCCCATGCCCAGGGTCACGCCGGCCTTGTCGCGCATCGGCCGGTCGCGGCCGTCGTAATGCGGCGCGGCCGCCTTGGCCGCCCACTCCGCCAGCGCCGGCGCATGCCGCAGCACCGGCACGGCGGCGTGGGTCATGGTCAGCGGGCAGCTGGTGCCGGGTTCGACCTGATGGTGCAGATAGCTGAGCGCGGCGCGCGCGACATGCGCACCGGCGCCGCCGTGATGCCAAGAGTAGCCGGCGACGCCATGCTCGATCGCCGCCTGCATCAACGCGTGGTAGTTGGGGTGGAACTCGACCAGATCGATGCGCTGGCCGGTGCGATCGTGGCTGCGCAGGCGCGGCCGGTCGCGATGGGCGTCGAAGCTGAGCGCATACAGCGCGTCGCCTGCCAATTCGCCATAAGCCGCGAGCCGCTGCGCGTGTTCGCCGCCGCCCTCGCGCATCACCGCTTCGCGCAGCACGTGATCGTCGTGCCACAGATCGCGTGGGGCGAACGGCGGCGGCTGGTTCTCGACTCGATGGGTGGCGAACGGCGGCAGGTCGGACATCGGCGGATCCGGTCGGACGGTGATCCGATTCTAGACCGCAGCGAGCTGGCCCGCGCTCAGGCCTCGGCCCGCTGCTCCAGGGCCTCGAGGAACTCCGGCGCCTGCTTGATGCTGCCGAACCAGCCGCGACGCAGGCCGGTCAGGACCTGCAGCGTCTGCCCGCGCCCGCCGGGCACACGCGACATCGGATGGAATATGCGGTCGCGCAGCGCCGCGATGCGGTCGTACTCGGACTGGAACAAGGGCGTGAGCCAACGGCTCCACAGATGGTAGATGCCGACATGCGCGCGACGTGCACGCTGGTAGCCCGCCAGCGCATCGCCCAAGGTCGGCGCGGTGCGCAAGCTGTCGCGCAGGACCAGCGCATCCAGCAGCGCCATGTTCACGCCCTGCCCCAGCTGCGGGCTCATCGCATGCGCGGCATCGCCCAGCAACACCGCGCGGCCGCTATGCCAGCGCCGGGCCACGGTGTCGCGGTAGCGCGCCTGCGCCAAGCCTTCCGGCACCGCGGTATCGCGCAGACGTTCGGCCGCTTGCGGCCACACCGCCGCGACGGCGGTGCGCCAGGCGCCCTCGTCCTGGTTCGCGACGCTGTCCAAAGCCGCCACCGGCAGACTCCAGAAGAAACTCAGGCGCTGCGTGGCGTCGCCCGGGCGCGTCCCGACCGGCAGCATGCCGACCATGCGGCGCGCGCCGACGTAGCGCTGGCGCAGTTCGTCCTGCCAGGCCCAATCGCCGCGCTCGACCAGGCACCACTGCGCGCCCCAGGGATAGGGACGGTCCAGCGCCGGCGGCGCGACGCTGCCGCGCAACAGCGAGGCTGCACCGTTGGCGACGATCACCAGGTCGTAGGGGCCGTGCTCGTCGCCGTCGGCGTCGCGCAGCAGGCCGTGCTCGTGATCGACCGCGACGATATTGCGGCCGCAATGCACGCGCCGGCTTTCCTGCCAGGCTTCGTCGAGCAGTGCGAACAGCGCGCCGCGCTGCAGGCCCAGCCCGAAATAGCGCCGGTGCAGTTCACGGTAGCGCATGTCCATGACCGCGCGGCCGGCCACGGTCTCGCCATGCAGTCGCCGCACCCGCGCACCGTGCGCGAGCGCGGCGTCGAGCAGGCCCAGCTCCCAAAGTACGCTCAGGCCGGTGGGCTGGAGCAGGAAGCCCGCGCCGACCGGACCGAGCACCGGCGCGCGCTCGAACACTTCGACCTGGTGGCCGTCGCGGCTGAGCAGCAGCGCGGCCGCCTGGCCGCCGCTGCCGTAGCCGACGATGCCGATGCGCAACGCGGCGCTCATGCGCGGTTCCAGAATTCGTGGCTCTTGAAATCGCGACTCTTGAAATCGCGACTCTTGAAATCGCGGCTCTCAAAACCGCGCCCCTCAAAATCGCGATACCAAGAAAAAGGCCCCGCCTGAGCGGGGCCTTGGAAACAGTCCGAGTCGGATCGCGTCAGCGTGTGTCGAGTCTGCGAGGACCGGGCTAGCAAGTCGATCACGCTGCAGGAGTCACTTCGGACGCTTGTGCGCCCTTCGGACCCTGGGTCAGTTGATAACTGACGCGCTGGCCTTCCTGCAGGCTGCGAAATCCCTTCGCAGCAATAGCGGAGAAGTGGACGAATACATCAGCGGTGCCATCTTCGGGCGAGATGAAGCCGAAGCCCTTGGCGTCGTTGAACCATTTCACGGTGCCGTACTGCATATCCTTATTGACCTCATGCTGGATGCGTTTGTCGTGCGCCATCGCGTCGGGGCGACTGAGACGCATCGCGAGTATATGCAAACTGAACAGGATGATGACAAGCGTCTGACCGCGGATCGGCGACGACGCGAGCAACATTCGGCCGTCGCACCGACCGACTGACGCAGAGCGTCAGAAAATTTGCGATGCCGATCACTTTGCCAGCAACGTGGCCAGCAGCTTGGGCAGTTCCCCGGTGGCCGCGGCGACGTGATCGAGCACGTCCTGCAGCGTGATCACCTCGTCCGGATCCGGCCCTGCGCCGGCCGCCCAGTTGGCGACGATCGCCAGGCAGGCGTAGTCCAGACCGAGCTCGCGCGCGAGCCCCGCTTCGGGCATGCCGGTCATGCCGACCAGGTCGCAGCCGTCGCGGCGCATGCGCGCGATCTCGGCACGCGTTTCCAGCCGCGGGCCCTGAGTCGCGCCGTAGCAACCGCTGTCGACCATCGCCACGCCGGCCTCGCGCGCGGCATCGATCACCGCCTGACGCAGGCTGCGCGTATAGGGTTCGCCGAAATCGACGTGCAACACGTCGCCGCCGCCGCGACCTTCGGCGTCGACTTCGCACAGGGTCGAGATGCGGCCCCAGGTGTAGTCGATCAATTGGTCCGGGCAGGCCAGCACACGCGGGCCGAAACGCTCGGTGATGCCGCCGACGGTGTTCAGCGCGAGCACGCGTTGCGCGCCCAGCGCCTGCAATGCGGCGAGGTTGGCGCGGTAGTTGATCAGGTGCGGCGGCAGCGAATGGCCTTCACCGTGGCGGGCCAGGAACGCGACCCGGCGACCGCCGAGCGTACCGACGCGGATCGGACCAGACGGCGCGCCGTAGCGCGTCAGCGGCTGCTGCGTTTCCACGTCCTGCAGCGCGGCCAGCTGGTACAGGCCGGTGCCGCCGATGACGGCCAGTTCGATGCGTGCGTCGCCCATCTCAGTCCTTCAGCGCGTAGATCGCGGGCAGGTTGCGGCCCTGCTCGTGGTAGTCCATGCCGTAGCCGAACACGTAGCGGTCCGGCACTTCCACGCCGACGTAGTCCGCGCAGATGCCGGGCACGCAACGATCGTGGGCCTTGACCGCGAGCGCGGCGATGCGCACTTCGCTGGCGCCCTGCTCGCGGCACCATTCGCGGATCGCATGCAGGGTATGGCCTTCATCGAGGATGTCGTCGGCCAGCAGCACCCGGCGGCCGTTGAGCGGCGTGCCCGGACGATGCTTCCAGGTCAGTTCGCCGCCCGAGGTCGCACCGCGGTAGCGGGTCGCGTGCAGGTAGTCGAACTCCAGGTCCAGCCCGCGCTCGCCCAGTTCCATCGCCAGCTGCGCCGCGAACGGCAGGCCGCCGTGCATCACGGTCAGGTAGACCGGACGCTCGCCCCGGGCGTAGTCCTTGCGGATGTCGTCGGCCATGCGCGCGATCGCCTGCTCGAGCGTCCTGCGGTCGAACAGCAGATCGGCGTTTTCCAGCGCCGCGGCCAGGTCGGCGCCATTGCCGGTCTTGGCGCTCATCAGGCCAGACCCTCGACGCGACCGCGGCTGGCGCCGTAGCGGGCATCGGCAAGCAGGCCGTCCCAACCCATCGCGCCGCGGCCGATCAGGCCGGTCAGCGCCATGGTGTTGAGCTTGCGGTCGGCAACCGCGGCCAGCGATTCATCCACCAGGTCCGGGTGGCAGACCAGGACCACGTCGCAGCCCGCGTCCAGATGCGCGTCGATGCGCGCCTTGACGCCGCCAGCCGAGAACGCCGCGGCCATGCCGATGTCGTCGCTGAAGACCACGCCGCGGAAGCCCATCT
>CAMLID010000032.1 GCA_946480055.1 uncultured Lysobacter sp.
GCGGCCCAGAACGGGATCCACAGCATCTGCACCGCCCACACCGCGACGCCGGCGAAGCCGAACAGCGCGAAGCTGATGAACAGCAGCGCGGTCGGGCCCATGGTCGCGTGCGGGGTATAGAGGTGGCGCTCGATCCAGTCGTCCGGGCAGCCCTTGCCGTACTTCTCGATGTCCTCGCGCTGGCCGCGCGCTTCGCGGTACAACTCGACGCCGCGCCACATCACCGTGTCGATGCCCTTGAACTGCGGGCTGTGCGGGTCTTCCTCGGTCTCGCACTTGGCGTGGTGCTTGCGATGGATCGCGGCCCACTCCTTGGTGATCATCGAGGTCGTCAACCAGGTCCAGAAGCGGAACAGGTGAGCGAGCGCGGGATGGAAGTCGACCGAGCGGTGCGCCATCGAGCGGTGCAGGTACAGCGTCACCGACATGATGGTGAGCTGGGTGACCGCCAGGAAATAGAAGGCGAGTTCCCAGAAGCTGGCCTGGATCAGGCCGCCGGCGAGGAAGTCGAGCAATGAAGCGAGCATGGATGGAACTCCGTAACGGACGACCGGCCCATGGAAAGGAGCCGGAGGGGGAGGCGCAGGAAGCGCCGTCCCGCGCGGGATGATGCCACCGCGGCCATACCGTTCGCGCCGGTACGGGCTGGTTCTGTGATGGGGGTCGCCGGGCGTATACGCAAGCGCCGCGGGGCTCGCAGCGGACGAACGGCTTCAGCGGGCGTAGCGGGAGACGGGGCAGACCTGGACCACCGGCGCGGCGCCGGCGTTGCCGGGCCCATTCAAGCAATTTCGGCGATTTGCAAAATTAGCCCAGACAATTTCGCTCAAATTCGGCCATCGCTCGGGGCCGAGCTTTCTTCACCGGCGCCATTGCGAGCGTCCGCGTCGGCCAGCGCCGCGACGACGCGTTTGCGGGCGCGCGCCTGCTGGGCCCGGCCGTAGCGCCGCAGCGCCGCCCGGTCGGCGGCGGCGAAGGGCGAGCGCCGGCCGCAATGGTCCAGCAGCAGGGCCAGGTCCTGGGCGACGCCGAGCCGCTCGGCGATGCGCTTGTCCAGGTCCGGGGCGTGCACGTCCACTCCCGCCGCCTTCAGCGCCCGCCGCTGCTGCGACAGTCGGCGGGCACGACGGCGCCAGCGATGCCAGGCCTCGTCGTTGCCGTCGTCACGGGCGCGCCTCCCGGCGCGGTCCAGGCGCTCGCGGCTGTCGGCGATCGCCTGTTCCAGGGCTGCGACTTGCAAGGCAGGCCAGTCCAGCGCACCGGCGCCGGCGCGCAGCATCGCCAGCATGCTGCGGCGGCCCTTCAGGTCGGGGTCGGCCCGTCGCGTCTGGCGCGCATGGTCGGCGCGGGCGCTCGCCGCGACCCGACGGGCGCGCTGCAACAGGCGCAGCGTGTCGGCGTCGGCATCGCGGGCGATGAGGCGGTCCAGGGTTTCGACCAGCGCATGCGCATCGCGCAGCGCCGACAGACCGGTGTTGAGCCGGCGCAGTTCGCGGTCGATCAGGGGCGCGGCGGGGCCCAGCGCTGCGCCGCCCAGGGCCAGGGTCGCGCGGGCGCGACGCAGGCTCTTGCGCGCCAGGTGCACGCCCTCGTGCAGCGCGCCGCCGCGGCGAGCGAGTTGGGCGATGGCGGCGTCGAGTTCGGCCAGGAGGTAGCCGCGCAGCGCCAGCGCGGGCGCAGCCTGCGTGGCGGCGGTGGCGGGTACGACGGGGTCGGGCACGGAACCTCCGGCGGCGGCGGCCGGTTGCGCATCGCGCGCTGGCGCGCCGGCACGACGATAGTACGCTTGCGCCATGCCCGAACTGCCTGAAGTCGAAACCACCCGCCGCGGCCTGGCGCCGCACCTGGAAGGCCGCGACGTGGTCGCCGCGATCCTGCGCCGGCCCGACCTGCGCTGGCCGATCCCGCACGAGATCGAGACCGACCTGCCCGGCCAGCGCATCGACGCGGTGCGCCGCCGCGCCAAGTACCTGCTGCTGGACACCGCCGCCGGCAGCGCCCTGCTGCACCTGGGCATGTCCGGCAGCCTGCGCGTGCTGCCGGCCGACTCCCCGGTGCGCGCCCACGACCACGTCGACCTGCTGCTGGATTCCGACCGCGTGCTGCGCTTCAACGACCCGCGCCGCTTCGGCTGCCTGCTCTGGCAGCGCCCCGGCGAGACCCACGAACTGCTGCGCGACCTCGGCCCGGAACCGCTGTCGGACGACTTCGACGGCGACTACCTGTTCGAGCTCAGCCGCGGCCGCAAGGCGCCGGTGAAGACCTTCCTGATGGACCAGCGCGTGGTGGTCGGGGTCGGCAACATCTACGTCGCCGAGGCCCTGTTCGCGGCCGGCGTCTCGCCGCTGCGCGCGGCCGGCAAGGTCTCGCGCGAGCGCTACGGCGAACTGGCCGGGGCGATCAAGACCATCCTGGGCTACGCGATCCAGCGCGGCGGCACCACCCTGCGCGATTTCATCAGCCCCGACGGCGCGCCGGGCTACTTCGAGCAGGAACTGGCCGCCTACGGCCGTGGCGGCGAACCCTGCCCGCGCTGCGGCCGGGCCCTGAAACAGGCGTCGGTCGGCCAGCGCACCACCGTCTGGTGCGGTCACTGCCAACGTTGACTTGGCATGCCCTTCTGGGCAATTTTGATGCCAACCGGTGAATACGCCGGGCTAAGATCAACACGTTATAGTCGCGCCTTGCCCCGGGGAACACGATGGCCGAAAGCGCTGACATCACCCTGCTGTTGGACGCCGCGCGCGAGGGCGATCGGGGAGCGCTGGATAGCGTCCTGGCCACCCTGTACCAGGAACTGCACACCATGGCGCGGCGCCAGCTCGCCGGCCAGCACGGGCAGACCCTGGACGCGACCGCGCTGGTGCACGAGGCCTACCTCAAGCTGGTCGGGCGCCGCGAGGCGCAATTCGACGACCGCGCCCACTTCTTCGCCTACGCCGCCTCGGCCATGCGCAGCGTGGTCGTGGACTACGCGCGCCAGCGCCTGGCGCAGAAGCGCGGCGGCGACCTGCACCGGGTCACCGAACTGCCCGACGACGTCGAAGGCGGCCTGCGCCTGGACGAGGAAACCCTCGGTCTGGACACCGCGCTGACCAAGTTGGCCGCGGTCGATCAGCGCCTGGCCCACGTGGTCGAGCTGCGTTACTTCGCCGGACTGTCGGAGCTGGAGATCGCCGCCCTGCTGCAACGTTCGGAGCGCAGCATCCGCCGCGATTGGCAGAAGGCCCGCCTGTTCCTGCTGGCGTCGCTCAAAGACAGCTGAGCGCCGCCGCCCATGGACGCCGAGCGTTGGCAACGGCTGTCCCCCCTGCTCGACGCACTGTTCGAGCTCGACCCGCCGGCGCGGGCCGCGCGCCTGGGCGAACTTCGCGATGAAGACCCCGAACTCGCCGACGAACTGCAGACCCTGATCGCGCTGGAGGAAGGCCACGAGGACTTCCTCGCCGAGCCGCTGGTCGCCGCATTGGCCGGCGCGCGCGTCGGCAGCACGGTCGGCCCCTACCGGCTGGAAAGCCTGCTCGGCGAAGGCGGCATGGGCCAGGTCTGGCTGGCCTCGCGCGCCGACGGCCTGTACCAGCGCCGGGTCGCGCTGAAGCTGCTGCGCCCCGGCCTGGCCGACACCAACCTGCGCATCCGCTTCACCCGCGAGCGCCAGATTCTGGCGCGCCTCGCCCATCCGCACATCGCGCGCCTGCTCGACGCCGGCATCAGCACCGACGGCCTGCCCTACCTGGCGCTGGAATACGTCGAAGGCGAACCGATCACCGACTACTGCCGCAACCAGTCCACGCCGCTGGACAAGCGGCTGCACATGTTCCAGCAGATCTGCGACGCGGTCAGCCACGCCCACGCCAACCTGATCGTGCACCGCGACCTGAAGCCGTCGAACATCATGGTCACGCCCGGCGGCGACGTGCGCCTGCTCGACTTCGGCATCGCCAAGCTGCTCGACAGCGACGCCCCGGTGCCCGAGCAGACCCGCACCGGCATGCGCGCCTTCACCCTGCACTACGCCGCGCCGGAACAGGTGCGCGGCGAGCCGGTCACCACCATGACCGACGTCTACTCGCTGGGCGTGGTGCTGTACGAACTGCTGACCGGGACCAAGCCCTACCGGCTCAAACGCCAGACCGACGCCGAGTGGGAAGAGGCGATCCTCGCCGCCGACCCGCTGCGGCCGTCGCAGACCGTGCTGCGCAACGCCGAGAGCACCGGCGAGGAAGGCCCGCCGCCGGACAGCGCCGCGCTGCGCCGGCACGCGCGCCAGCTCGCCGGCGATCTCGACAACATCGTCCTCAAGACCCTGTCGAAGCGGCCCGAGCAACGCTATCCCTCGGTCGAAGCGCTGGCCCTGGACCTGCAGCGCTTCGGCGCCGGACGCCCGGTGCAGGCACGCGCGCAGAGCCTGGGCTACCGCTTTCACAAGTACGTGCTGCGCCACCGCTGGGCGCTGGCGACGGGCACCCTGGTGACCGTGGTGCTGGGCGCGGCGCTGGCGATCGTGGCCTGGCAGGCGCGCCAGGCGGTGCAGGAAGCCAGCCGCGCGCAGGCGATGCAGGACTTCATGGTCGGCCTGTTCGAGAACGCGCGCGGCACCCCCGAGGGCGAGGCGCTGGACCTGCGCGGCCTGCTCGACGCCTCGGTCGCGCGCGGCAACCGCGAGCTCGCGCGCCAGCCGCGCGCACGCGCCGAACTGCTGGGCGTGGTCGCGCGCCTGCGCACCGGCCTGGGCGACTACAACGAAGCCAAAACCCTGCTCGACCGCCAGGCCAGCATCCTCGAACTCACCGACGACATCCCCAGCAGCCTGCAGCTGGAATCGCTGACCCAGCGCGGCCAAGTGCTGCGACTGCTGGGCGAAGCGCGCGCCTGCATCGACCTGATGCAGCCCTGGGCCGACCAGGCCCGGCGCGAACAGGCGCAGCTGCCGACCCAGGCCGCCGAGTTCTATTCGCAACTCGGCCGCTGCCGCCGCATCAACGGCGAGCGCCAGAGCGCGCGCCTGCTGTTCGAACGCTCGCTGGCGCTGCGCCGCGAGGTCCTGCACAACGAGGTCGGCGAAGTCGAGAACCTGATGGACCTGGCCGGCCTGCAGGCCGACGTCGGCGAAACCCGCGCCGCGCTCGAAGCCTTCGAACGCGCACGCGAGCAACTGCGCCAGAACGGCGGCGAGAAGCACCCGCTGCAGGTCGAGATCGGCTGGAACATCGCCGCGCGCCTGCGCGACCTGGGCCAGGTCGACGCCTCCGAACGCGAGGCGCGCAACGCCCTGGCGATCGCCCAGGAGGTCAACGGCGCGCAGCACCCGACCACCCTGTCCGCGCGCCGGCAAGTCGCGGCGATCCACGTCGACCAAGGCCGTTTCGCCCTGGCCGAGAACGAATTCCGCGAGATCCGCGACCAGCTGACCGCGCGCCTGGGCGCCGACCACACCGACCTCAGCGCGACCTACAACAGCCTGGGCGTGATCGCCTGGGAGCGCGGCCAACTGGCGGACGCGGTGGCTGCGCTGCGGCGCGCGATCGAGATCGCACGCAAGCACGGCGACACCGGCCGCCTGGCCGGCACCTTGTTCAACCTGGCGATGGTGCTGCACGAACAGGGCCGCGACCGCGAAGCGCTGACACTGCTGCGCGAATCGCGCCAGTTGCGCGACGCCCGCTACGGCGTCGACCACCCGCTGCTGGGCGACACCGACCGCCTCGAAGGCGAAGTCCTGTTGGCGCTGGGCGAACGCGACCGCGGCATGGGTCTGCTGGGCGAAGCGGTGCGTCAGACCCGCGCCGGCTACGGCGCCACGCACTCGCACACACGCCGCGCCGAACTCAGCCTGGCCTATCCGCAGGCCCTGGCCGGCGACCTCGATGCGCTGGCGCAACTGGACGCGCTATCCGCGCTGCCGAACGCCGACATCGAACTGCGCAAGATCGGCTGGCTGGCCCAAGCCTACGCCGCACGCGTGCGCTGCAACGGTCCGACCCAAGCGCAGGCGCGCGAACGCCTCGACATCCTGCACCGCGCCTTGACCACGCAAAGACCGGATGGGAGTGCGATCGGGCGGGAGATTGATGGCATTAGGGCGAATTGCGGCAGCTAGCCGAGCCTCACGTCGGCGCGAGATTGCGCCGAAATGAACCCGACCCCTGTTGTCGCAACAGAGTGGTCGATGAGGCCGTAGCCGGTGAAATGGCTGCTCTACCCCTGGTTCGGAAATGAACCTTACCCCTTATCCCTTCAAGCCCTGGCCCGGTAAGCCGTTGATGTGTGCCAAAAAACACCATCGATGAATCAAAAACACATTCCGTAAGACGCCCGACGTCTTCCCGATAAAGTTGAAGCGCTTCCGGAAGGACCGACGCGGCTTCGCGATAGCGATCCAGTCCTTCCGGAAGGGTTCGCCGGCCTTTGCGATAACGATCTCGTCCTTCCGGAAGGGCCAGCCGCCCTTCACGACAACGATCAAGTCCTTCGCGAATGGCTCGAAGGGCTTCGGGAAAGGCCGGCCCGCTTTCCGGAAGGCGACGATGGCTTTCGTGAAATCGGAAAAGCCTTTCGCTAATCGCCGCGGCATCTTCCGAAAAGCCGGCGGCGGCTTCGGCCGGGCGGGAAAGGCATTGCCATGACTAGTTACAGCTGGACTTAGTTGCATTACAGGGGACTACAGTTTTGCTTCTCTTTCGACACCCCGGAGATGCTGGACTCCGTGTGGGCTTACCGGGCACATGTCCAACACTCCCTGGGATGCGCATGACCCCGCTGAGTCACGCCATCAGTTCTCATCATCGATACGAAACAAGGCAGCGTTGTATGCCCCACATTTAGGACAAACCATGTGCCGCTCGATCCTTTTTGGATTGCCTTCAATCACAACATCGGTAACTTCAAGCTCAGCATCGAGGTTCTCAGGGCATAGCACCTAGCTGTCGGATCCTCAGCCAACCTTGCAACCGCTTTTATCCAGCGAGAACCACTATCTTTCATAGCCCTAGCTCTCCAATAGCGCGATCAGCAAAACTCGCAGCCGCTTTAGTTTCCTTTTCTGCCAATGGACCCGACAACCCTCGTCGTGATGCCGTGTGGGAGACTAGATCAAGGAAATAGCAATGCGGGCCGCTGAGCCCTACAACGGCAACGGCTGCTGCAACGGCTCGATCGTGCCTTCGCCGCGCATCACTCGCTTGTATTCGGCGCGCGACACCGACACGTAGCGGTCGTTGCCGCCGATCTCGACCTGGGGGCCGTCCTGGACCGCGCGGCCGCGTTCGTCCACGCGCACGGTCATGGTCGCTTTCTTGCCGCTGTGGCAGATGGTCTTGATCTCGGTCAGCTCGTCGGCCCAGGCCAGCAGGTATTGGCTGCCTTCGAACAGCTCGCCGCGGAAATCGGTGCGCAGGCCGTAGCACAGCACCGGAATGCGCAGTTGGTCGACGACTTCGCTGAGCTGCCAGACCTGCGCGCGGGTCATGAACTGGGCTTCGTCGACCAGCACGCAATGCAGGGTGCCGTGCGCGGCGATGTCGGCGCGGATCAGCGCCTCCAGGTCTTCGCCCTGGCCGAAGCCGATGCCGTCGGCTTTCAGGCCGATGCGCGAGGCCACGGTGCCGCTGCCGGCACGGTGGTCCAGGCGCGGGGTCAGGATCGCCACGCGCATGCCGCGTTCGCGGTAGTTGTGCGCGGACTGCAGCAGGGTGGTGGTCTTACCGGCGTTCATCGCCGAGTAGTAGAAATAGAGCTTGGCCATGGGCCTAGTGTAGGCATCCGCGGCGCAAGTTCCGAGATTGCGCAGGCGGCGGGGGCGTGCTTGCGGGAGGTCGGCCGAGGCCCAGCCTCCCGGGAGCCCCTTGGTCCCCGGGAGCGCCGCTGGGGGGATCTGCGCCCCGTTCTTCCTCCCCTCGAATGGGAGGATCGAGGCGGCGCTTTCGATACCTACTCGTCCGCCTCGACCTTCCGGACCTCGCCGACTTCGACCTCGCCGGTCAGGGTGCGCAGCATCAGGCCCTGGTCCTTCCAATAGGCGTCGGTGCGGGTGCGGTGGTTGCCGTAGAACTCGCGCTGCTCGATGCCGCGCATGGCCTGGGTCGAGAGTGAGTTGCTGCCGCCGGCGGCCCAGATGTCCGGGCGGCCCAGGCCCACGTCCAGGCGCGCGGTCTGCGCGCCGACCCGGCTGCCGGTCTGGCTGCGCGCGAAATGGCGAATGTGCGAGTTGATCCGCGGCAGGGTGGCCGCGTCGCCGTAGCGCGCGTAATAGGTCTCGCCCTGTATCGCCACCTGCACCTGCTGCTCGGGCGTCAACGATTCCCAGATCTTCTCGCGCATCGCCAGCAATTCGGGGTTGTCGCCGCGCTCGGCGGCCAGGTCGGCCCAGATGTAGGCCAGCACGCGGTCGGATGCGATGCCCTCGCCGTACCAATGCATCATGCTCAGGAAGTGCTGCGAGTATTTGTCGGCATAGCGCGCGGCGTGCTGGAACTGCTTGATCGCCTCGTCGTAACGGCCGTTGTCGTAGGCCCAGATGCCGTGCCAGCGATGCAGTTCGTTCGGATGCCCCGCCGATTGCAGCAGCGCGCTCTGGTAGATGCTGAGGTTGGTGGCGCGCTCGCGCTCCTGGGCCACGGGCGCGGCCAACGCCGCCAGCGGCAACAGGCAGGACGACAGCAGGCAGGACAGCAACAAGATCGGACGGGCGTTCATCGACGGCTCCTGGTGGAGGACGGCTCGCGGCGAATCGGGTGGAGCGCGGGCGGCAGCGTCGCCGGAATGCGCTGCCGCGCGTGCGGCTTCATGGATCGCGCTGCCCTCGCACCTTGCGCGGCGTGCCGACTTCGACCGTGCCCAGATCGAGCTGGCGGTCCCGTTCCTTCCAGTACGCGCTCAGGCGCTGCAGACCGCCTTCCTTGCCGTAGAGCTCGTCGGGCGTGGCCGCGGCAGCGATCGCATAGGCCGCGGCGTTGCTGCCGGTGTCGACGGCGAAGGCGCCGTTGACCGGCGCGCCGGAGATATTCATGGCCTGATTGCGGTAGCCGACCCGGCTGCCCGTCATATCGCGGGCGAAGCTGCGGATCTGGCTTTCCGCGCGCGGTTTGGCGACTTCGTCGCCGTAGCGGGCGTAGTAGTCCCCGCCCTGGGCCTCGACCTGCGCGCGCTGCTCAGGCGTGAGTTCGGCCCACATCTTTTCGCGGATCGCCAGCAGCCGGCGCGAGCCGCGCTCGGCGGCCAGATCGGCCCAGATGTAGCCCTGCACGCGATCGGGGGCGCCGCCCACACCGTGCCAGCGCATCAGGCTCAAGTAGTGCTGCGAATACTTGTCGGCGTACTGGGCGGCGTAGCGGAAACGCTCGTCGGCCTCACCGTAGCGGCCCTGCACGTAGGCCTTGAGGCCGTAGAGGCGGTGCTCCTCGTTCGGGCGGCCTTTGGCGGCCAGCACCATGGAGTCGATGTCCATGTAGCTGGCATCGGTGAGCTTGAGCGGTTCGGCGGCGGACGCGGCCCAGGCGGCGGCCAGGGTCAGCGCCAGGAGTGCGAATCGACTGCGCGTGGATATCGCCATGACGATGCCTCCGGCGGAACACGGGCGCGGATGCGCCCGTGGCCGGTTTAGCACCCAATCCGGGCCGGGACCATGCCCGGCACCGGGATTTCGCGCCGCGGGCGACCGACGGTCGTCGCGGCGGGGTTGCCTCGCCCGATTACGGTGCGGGCGTGGGCTTGGGCACGTCGGGTACTTCCGGCACCGGCGCATCGACTTCCGGGCGGGTTTCCGGGATGCGCGACTCCACCTTGGGCGGTTCGCCCGGGCGCACCACTTCGACATCGCCGACATCGACCCGGCCGATCGCCGGCTTCATCCACACGTTGTCCTGCCAGGCCCAGTACTTCTTGGCGTCCCAATAGCGCTCGTCGTAGAACTTCGAGCCCGGGATCGACTGCTCCCCGGCAGGGCCGGGCACCAGGATCTGCAGGTTGCCTGTGAAGCCCGTGCGGCTGCCGGTGATGTTGCGGCGACCGGTACGCAGCTGGAACTCGTAACGCGGTTTGGCCGCCTCGTCGCCGAAGCGGGCATAGATGCTCTGGCCTTCGGTGGTCGCACGTTCGCGCTCTGCCGCGGTCAGCGCGTTCCAATAGCGCTCCCGCAGGCCGAGGAAACCGGCGTAGCCGCGTTCGGCCGCCATATCCATCCAAGCGTAGGCCAGGGCGCGGTCCTGCGGCGTGCCTTCGCCGTTCCAGTACATCTCGGCGACCATGCCCTGCGAAGGCTTGTCGGCGAAGAAACTGGCTCGACGGAAATAACGCAGCGCGTCGTCGAAACGCTTCTCCTTGTACGCATCCATGCCGAGCATGCGGTACTGCAGATCGGGATGGTGGGTCAGGAAGCCCGCCGTGATCAGCAGCGGATCCTCCACTGGGTCCGGCGGCGGCGCGGCCTCCTTTTCGGCCGCGATGGCCCCCAAAGACAGCGGCAGCAAGGCCAGCAGCATGATCGTCTTACGCATTACGTCAGTTCCTTCTTTCGTTTCTGGAGGTCCAGGAGGACAGGTTAGCCGGTCGTGGCGGCTCGAGCGGGTAAACTCATGGGCTAGATAGACCGGCCCACCAGCCGAAAGATGACAACGATGCACGGCCTCAACCCCCCCCAACGCGCCGCCGTCCTGCATACCGACGGCCCCTTGCTCGTGCTCGCCGGCGCGGGCAGCGGCAAGACCCGTGTGATCGTCGAGAAGATCGCCCACCTGATCGCCTCCGGCCGGATGCCGGCCAAGCGCATCGCCGCGATCACCTTCACCAACAAGGCCGCCAAGGAAATGCGCGAGCGCGTCGCCAAGCGCATCAAGGGCGACGCCGCGGACGGACTGACGATCTGCACCTTCCACGCCCTGGGCCTGCGCTTCCTGCAGATCGACCACGCCAAGGCCGGGCTGCGGCGCGGTTTCAGCGTGTTCGACAGCGACGACTCGGCCGCCCAGATCAAGGACCTGCTGCCGCCGGGCAGCAAGCCCGACGTACTCGACGGCATGCGCAACCTGATCTCGCGCGCCAAGAACGCCGGCCTGTCGCCCGAAGAGGCCCTGGCCGCCGCGACCAGCCCGCGCGAGATGGAGGCGGCGCTGCTATACCAGCGCTACCAGCAGCGCCTGAGCACCTTCAACGCGGTCGATTTCGACGACCTGATCCGCCTGCCCGTGCAGTTGCTGGAAGCCGACGAAGACCTGCAGCTGGCCTGGCGCGAGCGCATCGGCTACCTGCTGGTCGACGAGTGCCAGGACACCAACGACGCCCAGTACCGCCTGCTCAAGTGCCTGGCCGGCACCCGCGGCCTGTTCACCTGCGTGGGCGACGACGATCAGTCGATCTACGCCTGGCGCGGCGCCAATCCCGACAACCTGCTGGAGCTGGGCAAAGATTATCCGGCGCTGCAGATCGTCAAGCTGGAGCAGAACTACCGCTGCAGCAACCGCGTGCTGCGCGCGGCCAACACCCTGATCGCCAACAATCCGCACGAACATCCCAAGACCCTGTGGAGCGAGCAGGCCGACGGCGAGCGGATCCGGGTCTGGGAATGCCGCGACAGTGCGCACGAGGCCGAGAAGGTCGCCAGCGAAATCCATTTCCTGGCTCAGAAGCACAGCGCGCCGTGGAGCGACTTCTGCATCCTGTTCCGCGGCAACCACCAAAGCCGCGCGCTGGAGAAGGCGCTGCAACTGCTGCGCGTGCCCTATCACCTCAGCGGCGGCACCGCGTTCCTGGAGCGGCACGAGGTCAAGGACGCGCTGTCCTGGCTGCGCCTGATCGCCAATCCCGACGACGACGCCGCGTTCCTGCGCGCGGTCACGTCGCCCAAGCGCGAGGTCGGCGCGACCACCCTGGCCAAGCTCGCCGAACTGGCGCAGCAGGCGCACATGCCGATGTCGCGCGCGGCCGAATCGGTGGGCGCGCTCAAGCAGCTGCAACCGCGCGCGGCCAACGCGCTCGACGGCTTCGTCAACATCGTGCGATCGCTGCGCGGCGAAGCCCAGCGCATCAGCCCGGCCGAACTGGTGCGCGTGCTGGCCGAGCGCAGCGGCCTGCTGGCCGCGATCCGCGCCCAGTGCAAGGACGAAGCCAGCTTCCAGCGCCGCAAGGAAAACCTGGAAGAACTGTCCGACTGGTTCGACGGCGGCAAGGGTGCCGGCCCGGGCGAACTGGCCGCGCAGCTGGCGCTGCTGTCGCACGCCGACAAGGGCGAGGCCGGCAACCAGGTGCGGCTGATGAGCCTGCACGGCGCCAAGGGCCTGGAATTCCGCTATGTTTTCATCGTCGGCGTCGAGGACGGCAACCTGCCGCACGAGGCCAGCATCGAGGAGGGCCGCCTCGACGAGGAGCGCCGCCTGATGTACGTCGGCATCACCCGTGCCAAGGAAGCGCTGTACCTGTCGCATGCGCGCGAAACCCAGCGCTGGGGCGATCGCATCCGCCTGCAGCCCAGCCGCTTCATCGAAGAGTTGCCGGCAGCCGAACTGCAACGCGACGGCGCCGATCCGGTGGCAGACGCGGCGCGCAAACAGGAACGCGCCACCGCCGGCTTCGCTGCGATCAAAGCCCTGTTGGAAGGCTGAGCGCGGCACCGACCGGATACGAAACCATGACCACGCACGACGACACCCGCCTGCGCATCCGCGATATCGCGCCCGACGACCATGCCGCGGTGCTGGCGCTGAACCTGGAATCGGAAGAGCTGCTCAGTCCGATGGATGCGGCGCGGTTGCGCGAACTGCTGGCCGAAACGGCCTACCAGCGCGTGGTCGCCGACGGCGACGAAGTGATCGCGTTCCTGCTCGCGTTCCGTGAAGGCTGCGGCTACGACAGCCCGAACTACCGCTGGTTCCAGCCGCGCTACGAGCGCTTCCTGTACATCGACCGGGTCGTGGTGTCGGCGGCGCAGCAAGGGCGCGGGCTCGGCGCCCTGCTCTATCGCGACCTGTTCGATTTTGCGCGCGACGACGGCGTCGATGCGGTCGCCTGCGAGTTCTACAGCGAGCCGCTCAACGAAGCCTCCAGCCGTTTCCATGGCAAGTTCGGCTTCCGCGAAGTCGGGACGCAATGGGTGGCCGAGGGCCGCAAACGGGTGTCGCTGCAGATCGCGGCGCCGGGCTGACGAACTGCCACAGCGGACAGTCCAGGATTGCGTGGCCACGGCGGTTGCGCGATGGTGCGATTCCCTGCCTCGTCCGGACACGCCCATGCCTGCGTCCACTGCGCTGTCGCGCTACGTTTTAGTCGCTGCCCTGTTCGCCGCAACTGCCGCCGTCGCCGGCGAACGGCCAGAATTCCTCAGTTCGCCCGATCCTGCCGCCGCCTCGCTGCCGTTCTCCGAAGCGGTGCGCAGCGGCGACTTGCTGTTCCTGTCCGGCCAGATCGGCACCGCGGAGGGCAAGAACGAGCTCGTGCCCGGCGGCATCGCAGCCGAGTCGGACCGGACCCTGCAGCGCATCGAGGACGTGCTCAAGCGCCACGGCGCGTCGATGCGCGACGTGATCAAGTGCACCGTGTTCCTGGCCGACATCAAGGAATGGCCGGCGTTCAACGAGGTCTACCGCCGCCACTTCCAGGCCCCGTACCCCGCGCGCAGCGCGCTGGCGGCATCGGGCCTGGCCATGAACGCGCGGGTGGAAGTGGAATGCATCGCGCAGGCATCCAAGCGCTGACGCTTTCGCGCTCCAGTCGACCCAACACCCCGTAGCGGACCCGCGCGCCGCGGCTGCGGCTGCGGCCGTTGCCGTTGCCGTTGCCGTTGTTGCAGTTGCAGTTGCAGTTGCAGTTGCAGTTGCAGCGGCATTGGAATCCATAGCACCGCACTCAAGCGAACACCCCTAGACCCGAAGGGCGGCGCGCAGGATGCGCGTCGTTTTTCGAATGGACAAGGATGTCCCGTCGAAAAATCCCCGCGCCAGCACCGGGCTCGCACGGGAGGGTTGTCGAGGTAGGCCCTTCCCTTTGGTTACTTTTGATCGAAGGGAATCCAGGCGGACTCTTGGGCCAGCAAGAGAAAGTGACCCGCACGCGCAGCGGACGGAAGCCTTTGACCTAAAGAAGCGAAACCATCGCAGAAGCCCGGAGTTCGCGGTCGCGGCTTGCGCCGCTCCTACCCCAAAGCAAGGCGAGAGCGGAGCAGGCGCGATTGAGGGGCGATCGCGGCTCACGCCGCTCCCACAGAAAGCAGAAGGCGACGGACTGGAAGCGAAACCCCGCCAGCAGACGGAGTTCGCGGTCGCGGCTCACGCCGCTCCTACCCCAAAGCAAAGCGAGAGCGGAGCAGGCGCGATTGAGGGGCGATCGCGGCTCACGCCGCTCCCACAGAAAGCAGGCGTGAACCGAGGCGGTACCGCCGTCGGCGGGCGAAGTTCGCGGTCGCGGCTCGCGCCGCTCCTGCAGAAGGCAGAAGCGGACTCCGGCCGCACCTCCCAACCCCGCCACACACCTCGGCTACACTTCAGCCCTTCCCACGCTCCGGATCGCGCATGCACACCCGCGCCCTTACCCTGTCCGTTCTCGCCTGCGCGCTCGCGCTGGGCGCCTGCAAGCGCAACGAAGCGCCTACCGCCCAACCGGCTGAGCCGGCAACGCCTGCCGCCACCGCAGCGGCTGCCCCGGCCGCGACTGCGGCGGCGACCGCCTCGCCCGGCGGCGACGACAACCTCAATGCCGTGCTCTGGGTCCAGACTTCGGCCGAGTACCGCGCCGCGACCGAAACCGTCTACCGCGCCGCCGCCGACAAGCTCGATACCGCGCTCAAGCAGAAGAACTGGGACGCGCTGGTGACCGATGAGCGCGGCAACGCCGCCACCGGTCTGCCGCCGGCGGTGGTCATGGACGTGGACGAGACCGTGCTCGACAACTCGCCCTACCAGGCGCGCCTGGTGCGCGACGGCAAGGAGTACGACGAGGTCACCTGGGACGCCTGGGTCGCCGAGAAGAAAGCCAAGCCGCTGCCCGGCGTGGTCGATTTCGCCAAGGCCGCGACCGCCAAGGGCGTGACCATCCTGTATCTGTCCAACCGCGCCGAACATCTGCAGGCCGCGACCCTGGCCAACCTGCGCGCGGCCGGCATGCCGGTGAAGGACGACAGCGTGTTCCTCGGCCTGGGCACCTTCGTCGAGGGCTGCGAGCAGAACGGCAGCGAGAAGAATTGCCGGCGCAAGCTGGCCGGGCAGAAGTACCGGGTGCTGATGCAGTTCGGCGACCAGCTCGGCGACTTCGTGCAGGTGGTGGCCAACACCCCGGCCGGCCGCGACGATCTGCTCAAGCAGTACCACGACTGGTTCGGCGAGCGCTGGTGGATGCTGCCCAACCCGACCTACGGTTCGTGGGAGCCGGCGCTGTTCAACAACGCCTGGGACCAGCCGCGCGAAGCGCGCCGGGCCAGCAAGCGTGAAGCGCTGAACGTCGCGCCCTGAACCGGGCGCGCCTTGCTTGCGCATCGCAGTATGAAATCGATGTCGATGCCTTGGATGCTTTAACCCAGGCATTTCATTCGCTTGACGCGACCTCAGGCTGGCGCCGAACCCGGCGCCTTGCCGCAACTCGTAATCTTCCGGCGCAAGCCGGTTCGAAGGAGGCCTAGCGCCTCCTCTTCTTTTTCTGCGCCGGGCATCCGTGTTGCCGGAGCCGGCGATCAGTACGTCACCGTCACCGTGATGGTGTCGCTGTAGCTGCCGATGGCCGGCGCTTGCGCACCGACCCGACCGTAGACCGGCAGCGATTGCGCGATGCCTATCCCGGTGCCGGCCAGGGTATCGGTACCGAGGGTATTGCCCCAGCGCAAGCTGCGCGGGCTATCGCGATACAGCTCGTAGACGACGAACTGACCGGCGCCGTTGCGCATGCGCCGGATCGTGCCGCTGGCGTAGAGGCCGTTGTTGAGGCCGATCTGCCAGGCGGTGCGCCCGCTGCAGACCAGGCCGATCGACGTGGTCTGGTCGACGTTGGAGGTGATCGGCCCCGGCACACTGCCGAAGGCCAGGTTGGGCACCGGCTTGGGCGTGAGCGTGCAACTGTTCGGCACCGAGCCGTTGACGGTGAAGGGGAACTGACTGGGTGTGCCGCCGCTTCCTCCAGAGGTGCACGAGGCCGGCATGGTGGCGCCGCCGATGATCGATTCGTCGTAGCGAAATTCGATCGAGGTGTCGGCCGCGCCAGTGAAGTGGTTGACGTAGGTACCGGCATTGAGCCCGCTCTGGGCCGGGATGCGGCCGTACAAAGTCGCGTTGATGGTCTGATTTCCGCCCAGCACCGGCACGGAATAATTGAACTGCAGCAGCAACGGGTTGGGCACCGTGGCATTGCCGCGCGATCCCCAGATCGCACTGCGGGCGGCATCGGTGTAGAGCTGCATCTGCATCGGATCGTTGAAGGTATTGATAAGGCGACGTGGGTTGAGCGTGCCGCCGCCGTCCGTGCCGCTGCGGATGCTCACGCACATGTTGACCTTCGCGTTACCCAGTACGGCCAGGCCGGCGGTGGAGCAGGTGACGCTCAACGCCGCGGTGGCGTCGCTGATCGAGCCGCTCGTCGCCGGAAAATTCAGCGTGGTCATCGTGCCCGTGCACGTGGTCGCCGCGGATGCGGGACGTGCGGGCAGCCAGAACATCAGCATCAGGCACAGCGCGGCGGCGAGCAGACGATTCATGGCATCACCTCGGTCTGGCAGATCAGCGGCCCGATGCGCGGCACGCCGCCGCCGGCCGGGTACGCGAAGCGCACGCTGCAGGGACCGGCGGCGGTGTCGACGCGCACCGTGTTGAGCTCCTGCAAGGTATCCAGGTAGGTTTCGCCGTCGTAGCCGACGACCGCGGTTGCGCCGGAGTCCAGATGCACGCGACTTCCGACGGGCAGCGCTTGGCCGCGCATGTCGTGCAGCACCAGCACTGCGGCGCGGACCTGCTCGATGCCGAAACGCACCAGCGTGCCGGAGCGGTCCTGCGGCGTGGCCTGGACCTCGACCCGGTCGAGCCGCAGATCGGCAGGCAGCTCCAGCGGATCGATGCCGATGCGATTGCGCTGCCAGGCGTTGAGCGGCGTCACCAGCAGCATGCCGTCGCGATCGGTGCGGCCGATCAACCGATTCTCGAGCAGCACCGGCACGTCGGCCCGACCGGTCGAGACCACAGCGAACGCGTCGCTGACGTTGCGCGCGGCGAAGGCGTGGCCGCCCATCCAGACCAGCGAGCCGCTGGCGCTGGCATAGCCGTAATCGTTGTCGCCCTGGCGGGCGAGGCCGAGGCTGTAGCGTCCGAACGAAGTCAGCCAGCCGGCTTCGGCCAGGCCGCCTTCTTCGCCGTCGCCGCCGCGCGCCTGCAGGCGCCAGCCGAAACCGCCGTCGCCGGGCACCGGCCGGCTCAGGTCGAGCACCGCCTGGTCGCGATCGCGGTTGCGTTGCAGCGAGGCGCTGAGTTGCAGACGACGATCTTCGCGGCCGTAGTCCAAGTTCATCGAGAAGCCGAGGTAGACGTTGCTGTCTTCGGAGCGATCCAGGTTCTGGTTGTACGACAGGCTCAGCGCCGCGCCGCCCTTGAAGTTGCGGGTCCAGGTGGCGCTGCCGTAGCGCGCCGGCGTTTCGTTGCGATAGATCAGGCGCACGTAACTCAGGCCCAGGCTGCCCAGGCGGGTGTCGCTCCAGCTCGCCACCGCGCGTTCGCTGATCCGCGCCGGGCCGAGGCTGTAGCGCGAGGCGACATCGCGGTATTCGCCATGGGTGCGCTGGGTGTCGGCGGCGATGTTGAAGCGGCCGTTGCTCCAGTTGTAGGCGGCGGCATACAGCCAACCGGAGTCGCTGCGGTCCTGGCCGTGCGCGAGCGACGCGCTGAACACGCCGGCATGCCCGAGCAGCCAGATCGCGCCGAGTCCGCCGTTGATCACGCCGTCGCCGCCTTCGGCATGCGCTTCGAAGGTGAACTCATCGCTGATGCCATAGCGCAGGTCGGCGCTGCCGAGCAGTTCGCTGCCGTAGGAGAACGAACGCAACGCGTAGTCTTCGCGCGCCATGCCCAGGCTCAGCGACCAATCCGACAAGTCCTTGGCGAGCAGCTGTTGCGCGGCATAGAACGGAAAGTCGAGTTGGCGGGTGCGGCCGAAGGCGTCGGTGACGACCAACTGCGCGTTGCCGGCGCCGGTGATGCCCGGGATGGTCGCGAGCTGGAACGGCCCGGGCGGCAGTTCGCCGCTGTATTGGCGGATGCCATTGACGTACAGGTCCACCGCCGACGGCACCGCGACTTCACCGAGGAAGGTCGGCAGCGGCGTGGTGATGCGATACGGCTGCAGACCGAAGTCGCGGCCGATGCGCACGCCGCCCAGGCGCAAGGGCCGCGTCCAGTCGAGCTGGCCGCTGATCACGTCGCCGACGGTGACGCTGAACATCGAGGCCGGCGCGGACCAGCGCCAGCTGCTGTCCAGGCGCACCGATTCGGTCCGCCGCGGCTCGCCTTCGCTGCGATGACTGCGCGTCACCGCGGTCTGGCTGAAGACGCCGTTGCCGAGACCGAAAGCGCGCAGTTCGGCGAAGGCGCTGATGCTGTCGCTGTGGTCGTCGCGGCTGGCGTAGAAGTCGTAGTTGAGCAGCAGGCCGGGCGATGCGGTCGCGGTGGGAATATCGGTGCCCGGCGCATTCAGGCGCGTGGTCGCCAGGGACAACAGCGACAGCGGCGCGTCGATCGCCACGCGTTGCAATGAAGCGTCGTAGCGCACGCTGACGCCGGCCAGGCTGTCGGGCGCCAGCGATTCGCCGTCGTCGCGGCCCTCGAGGACGAAGCCGATCTGGCGCAGGGTCGCGACGCTGGCAAACAAATGGCCATCACGCAGCTCGAACGGTTGCGGCGTGCCGTAGGCGGTCTGGTTGAGGCTCACTTCGAGGTAGAGCTGGAGCGGAGCGGTCGCGGTGCCGATCTCGTCGGCACGGGCCAGGATCAACGGCGGCAGTTCCGCCGCATGGCCCGTTGGCGATGCCAAGAGCAGGCCTGCGGACATGGCTTCAGCGAGCCGGCGAGTCCAGCGCCAGCGTCCGCTCGATCGATTCGCCATTGATCCTTGCCTTGAACGTGCCGGGACCACGCAGCAACTCGGCCGATGCCGCCAGCGGCCAACGCATGCGTTGGCCGGCCAGGGCATAACCGAGCAGGCCCGGCGCGATCGCATGGCGGCCTCCCTGCGCATCGACGAATGTCAGGTCGGCCAGCTGCGCATGCTGGCCACCACGGTTATGCACGCTCAGGCGCGCTTGTGCGCCGTCGAAATCCAGTTGCGCGCGCAGGTCCGGTGCGATGATCGCGTCCCCGGTCGGAGCGAGGAACACCGGGACCGAATAGCGCAACACGAATTGCAGGCCGGCCGGGCGGTCCTGATCGCCGGGCGGCAGCTCGTCGACGATCAGCCGATAGCTTTCCTCGGCCGCGGGCGGCGCGCCGAGCCGGATGACGCGCACCAACTGCCGCGCGCCCGGAACCAGCTTGAGCATCGGCGGACTGACCGCCAGCGCGCGCGTCGCCTCGAAACGTTCCTCGCCGTTTTCCTGGGTCCAGCGGAACACCCGGACCTGGGCCTGCAGCGGCTTGCTGCCGGTGTTGCTGAGCCACAGGCCGTCGGCGCTCTTGCGGACCGCCAGCGTCAACGAAGTCGGTGTGACCTGAAGCCCGGCCGCAACGGCCGGCGCCAGCGCGAGCACGCCCGATACGGCCGCGATGGCGAGAGCGGCACGGACGGCATGCGGGAGCCGGCGACCGCTCATCTCTTATTCCCCGATCAGTAGGTCACCGTGGCGGTCACCACGTCATTGTAAGTAGCACTGGGAAAGTTGGCGCTCGGCGTCCTGCCGTAGACCGGCAGGTTCTGAGCCGCACCCGTGCCACTGCCTGCAAGGACGTTGCCGCCGCCACCGGTGGTGCTGCCCCAGACGTCGCCGGCACCGCGGGCGGCGGCGCGATAGAGCTGGTAGGGGACTTCGTTGGTGCCGTCGCTCATCGCTCTGGTGTTGACGTCGGCGCCGTTCTGGCCGTTGTCGAGCGCGATCGTGTAGCCGGTGCCTGGCGTGCAGTTCACGGTCAGCTGGCCCTGCTGGTCGATATTGGTCGCGGTCGAGGCGACCGAACCGAAATTGACGTCGGTGGCGGCGACGGTGTGGATATCGCAGGTGCTGGTGATCGTGATCGTGACGTCGAACTGGGTGGAATCGTCGGCGGCATAGGCGGGCGCGATGCCGGCCACGAAGAGGGCTGCGAGCAGACGGGTCGGGGAAAGACGCATGGATTGATGCTCCTGCGCTAAACGCGCTCTGACGGTCCGGCGTTTTTGCCGGATCTGACTGTTAAGAACGCATAAAGCATGCCATGGCGTTACCGTACGCCAGATATGAACGGGCACACGGTGATTATCGTCACGGATATGCGCTCAAGCCTATTCAGTTTCATTTTTGTGAATATCACAGCTTTATCTTCACGCTGAAACAGTTTTATTTTCAAGCTGAAAATGGGGATTATTAGACGTAACGCGTCACTAGTGTGCTTTCTGAGCGCCGCCCCCCCCCGATAACGTCTTTCTCGCTCCGGGCGCCCTCGTCGAAGGCTGCGCCCAGAACGGCAGCGTAGAACTACCGGCGCAAGCTGGCCGGGCAGAAATACCGGCGCTGATGCAGTTCGGCGGCCTCGGCGACCGGTGGCCAACATTCCCGCCAGCCGCAACGATCTGCAGCAGCGATACCACGACTGATTCGGCGAGCGCTGGCAGACGCTGCCCAACCCGATCTCCGGCTCGTGGCCGGCGCTGTTCAACAATGCCTGGGACTCACGGGCGCGAGGCGCACCGCCAGCAAGCGCGAAGCGCTGAACGTCGCGCTCTGCACCGGGCGTGCCTGGCTTGGCGCATCGCAACATGGTATTCCACAATTAAATCAACGATTTAAATGATTTAACTTCAGGTATTGCATTAGGTTGGAAGGCGACGTAGTCTGCCCACGTCCGGCCTCGGCCGGAGCCATGCCACAACTCGAAATCCCGGCCTCGGCCGGTTTGAAGGAGGCCCAGCGCCTCCTTTTTTTATGCCGGCGGTTGGCCCGTCGACGCCTCGGGGCCTGCCGAGCATGAGTCATGCTTCGCCGCTGCAAACCCTCCTCTGAGGCGGCGAAACTCGCGCTCGGGCGACACGGCGTAAGCACCGAAGCCAAGGCTGAAACCGCTCTGGACTCTGACGATATCGGCAAATTAGCTATAATTAGTAGCCGTTAGACGCTTTTAAGCACTTATCAGCCACAAGCCTTGCGCAATCCGTCCGCAACGCGCCTGTCGCTGATGCGGGCGACGATCCGGAACCGACTTGGCTTGTGGCCGGCCCCGGCCCCAGCCAAGATGCCGCTTGCGACTGGGGAGCCGCCTCATGCCACCGTTCCGACGCGCCTTGGCCGCGTTGCTGCTGATCGTCGCCGCCACGGGCGGCTGCGATCGCACGCCGCTGCAGGACAACGAGGCGCCGCCGAAGCTGCCCGCCCAGGCGGTGCAGCAACTGGTCCACGACCTGCGCGGCAACGACCTGGCCGGCTACGCCCGCCATGCCGTGCCGCCGGCGCTGCACGACCGTCTCGAACTCGCCTGGCGTGAAGGCCGCACCACCTGGCCGCTGACCGAGCTGCCGCTGGAGGACCGCCTGCCCGGTTTCCTGCAGGCCCTGGCCGCGCCGGGCGCCGAGAAGAAGCTGCAGGCCATCTACCAGCGTCAGTTCGCCGGCGCCCACAACGAACTGCGCTCGGCCGCGTCCACCCTGGGCATGTTCGCGATCCAGTACGTGCGCAGCGAGGGCGACTACAGCACCGAAGAGCGCGATCACTACGCCCAGCTGATCGGTGCCCTCAGCGCCTGGGGCCAGCGCGCGCCGCTGGGCGATCCCAAGCGCGCCCGGATCGCGATCCCGCAACTGGCCGCGGCCGCCCGCCAAACCGGCCTGACCGGCGCCGACGCCCTGCGCCTGACCGGCATGGACCGCAGCCTGGAGCGACTGGGCCCGTTCTTCGGCCGCTTCAAGCAGGTGCTGGTCGGTTACGGACTGGATTTCGACGCCAGCCTGGACCGGGTCGACGCGACCCTGGCCGAACAGACCGGCGACAAGGCGCGCGTACGCATCCGCTACACCATGGCCGGCCAGACCATCGACGCCTACGTACGGGTCGAACGCCACGAAGGCCGCTGGTACCTCAGCGACGTGCTGCGCCACGCCGAAGCCGAAGCCACACGCACCGTCACCGCCCGCGGCACCCGTCCCGGCGCGCCCGCCGCCAACACCGCGCCCTAGTCGCGCACGTAGGGTGCACCGAGGCGAAACGCCGGCACGCAACGCCGTCGCGTTCGCGCAGGCAGTCCCAATCCGAATGGGCATAATGGCGCCGATGCCGAAACAAACGCCCCTGCCTTTCCCCGACGCCGCGCCGGCCCGCCCGGACGACGCCACGCCCAGCGCGACCACCGAAGGCGAGCCCGCGGCCCAGGCCGCCGTGCCCGGACCCGTGCCCTCCGCAGACTCGACCGCAGCATCGGCCGAAACCGCGCATAACGCAGAAGCCGACATATTCGGCGCCGAAACCAACGCGTTAACGGACGAAGCCGTGCAGAATCAGAATCCAGCCGCGCCGCCCGCGGACCCGGCAGGTCCGCAGGACTCCCCGGCCGCAAGCGACCATCGCGCCGGCGTGAGCACCGCCGATCCCAGCACCGCCGACGAAGCCGCTGCGACCGGGACCGTGGCCGAACCCGAACACGACCCGTCCCAGCCCGAACTGCCGATCCCGCCACCTCCGCCGGCCGCGACCGAAGCGCGTCCGCTGCCGCCGGCGCGCCGCCCGTGGTGGGCCAAGCTGCTCGGCCGCCTGATGGCGCCGTGGGTGCAGCTGACGATCGAGCCCAAGTCGCCGTCCGAACATGTCGCCGAGGAATGGAACGGCCGCCCGGTCTGCTACGTGCTCGAGGACTACGGCCTGTCCAACGCCCTGATCCTGGAGCGCGCCTGCCGCGAGACCGGCTTGCCCTCGCCGTTGCAGCCGCTGCCCGGCGACCCGCTCGGCCGCAAGCGCGCCTACGTCGCGCTGTCGCGCCGCAACGCCGGCGGCACCCTGGTGCCGTTGCAGGCGCTGGGCGAATCGCTGGCCGGCACCGCGCCGCAGCCGCCGCCGGCCAAGACCCACTCCGGCTCGCTGGCGCGCCTGCTCGACGCCCATCGCGCCGATCCGGAACTGGACGTGCAACTGGTGCCGGTGTCGATCTTCGTCGGCCGCGCGCCCGACCGCAGCACCGGCTGGTTCTCGGTCCTGTTCTCGGAAAACTGGACCCTGGTCGGCCGCTTCCGCCGCCTGCTCGCGATCCTGCTCAACGGCCGCCACACCCTGGTGCGGTTCTCGCCGCCGGTGTCGCTGCGCGGCATCGTCGCCGAAGGCCTGCCCGCCGAACGCACCGTGCGCAAGCTCTCGCGCGTGCTGCGCACCCACTTCCGCCGCATACGCGCCGCGGTCATCGGCCCCGATCTGTCGACCCGGCGCCTGCTGGTCGATCAGGTGCTCGCCTCCGAACCGGTCAAGGACGCGATCGCCGACCAGGCGCGCCGCGACAACAGCTCGCCGGTCGATGCCTGGAAGAAGGCGCACGCGATCGCCTACGAGATCGCCGCCGACTATTCGCACCCGGTGGTGCGCTCGGCCAGCTTCCTGCTGACGCCGGTGTGGAACCGCATCTACCGCGGCGTGCTGGTCCACCATCTGGACAAGCTCAAACAGGAAGCGCCCGGCTTCGAAGTGGTCTATGTGCCCTGCCATCGCAGCCACATGGACTACCTGCTGCTGAGCTACCTGCTCTACACCAAGGGCATCGTGCCGCCGCACATCGCCGCCGGCGCCAACCTCAATCTGCCGGTGGTCGGCACCATCCTGCGCAAGGGCGGCGCGTTCTTCCTGCGCCGCAGCATTCGCGGCAGCGCGCTGTACTCGGCGGTGTTCTCCGAATACGTCGCGCAGCTGGTCGCGGGCGGCTACTCGATCGAGTACTTCATCGAAGGCGGACGCTCGCGCACCGGCCGGCTGCTGCCGCCCAAGGGCGGCATGATCGTGATGACCGTGCGCGGCTTCCTGCGCCAGCCCACGCGTCCGGTGCTGTTCCAGCCGGTCTACATCGGCTACGAGAAGTTGATGGAAGGCAACAGCTATCTCGACGAGCTGTCCGGCAAGCCCAAGGAAAAGGAATCGATCTGGTCGTTGCTGTGGGGCATCCCCAAGGTGCTGCGCTCCAACTACGGCCAGGTGGTGGTGAACTTCGGCGAACCGATCCGGCTCAACGACGTGCTCGCCGAGCACGCGCCGGAATGGGACGGTCGCCCGGTCGGCGAAGACGACAAGCCGCAATGGCTGTCCGACACCGTTGCGGTGCTGGCCGAACGCATCCAGGTCAACGTCAACCGCGCCGCCGACGTCAACCCGATCAACCTGCTCGCGCTGGCCCTGCTGTCCACGCCCAAGCACGCCATGGGCGAGGCCGATCTGCTCGCCCAGATCGCCTTGTCCAAGACCCTGCTGGCCGAGCTGCCGTACTCCGACCGCGTCACCGTCACCCCGCACACGCCGCAGGAAATCGTCGCCCACGGCGAAGAGATCAACGTGCTCGAACGCATCGCCCACCCGCTCGGCGACGTGCTCGGCGTGGACGGCGAAGACAAGGCGGTGTTGCTGAGCTACTTCCGCAACAACGTGCTGCACCTGTTCACCGGCGCGTCGTGGATCGCCTGCTGCTTCCAGCACAACCGCCGTATGAGCCTGGCCGGTGTGCTGCGCCTGGGCCGCAGCGTGTATCCGTTCCTGCAGGCCGAACTGTTCCTGCCCTGGAGCGAGGACGAATTCGCCCAGCGCCTGACGCTCACGGTCGAAGTGTTCATCCGCGAAGGCCTGCTCGAACGCGTCAGCGAAGACGATGGCGGCATCCTGGCGCGCAACGCCGGCCAAACCGATGAAGTATTCCGTCTGCGCGCGATCGGCCACTCGCTGCAGCAGGCCTTCGAGCGCTACTACATCGCGATTTCGGTGCTGGTGAAGAACGGCGCGGGCACGATGTCGGCCGGCGAACTGGAAAGCCAATGCCAGCTCGCCGCTCAGCGCCTGTCGCTGCTGTACGCGCCGGCCGCGCCGGAGTTCTTCGACAAGACCCTGTTCCGCGGCTTCATCCAGAAGCTGCGCGAACTCAAGCTGGTCTGGCCCGACAGCAACGGCAAGCTCGCCTTCGACGCCCGCCTGGATGCCTGGGCCAAGGACGCCAAGGTCATCCTGGGGCGCGAACTGCGCCACACGATCGAGAAGATCAGCCCGGAGCTGGCCAAGCCCGCGGCGGCGGAGACGGCGGCGGACTGAGGCGGCCGCTGCGTGTCGCAACGCAACGGCCCGCGCGTGCGGGCCGTTGTTTTTTTGGAGGCGCCGTTCGCGCCAACCTGATAGCCGTCACTCCAAGCGGCCGCGAGACCCGGTTACCATCGCCCGACCCCGTACCGGTTGCGCCGATGTCTGCGAACGCCTCGACTTCCGCGATCCCGTCCGATCCCGCCGCCGCGATGCAGACGACGCGCGGCGACGGCTCCGGCGTCTGGCTCGAGATCCCGCTGCTGGCGGCGCGCCTGCTGTGGCGGCACTGGCCGGCGCTGGCGTTCTGGTTCTTCGCCCAGCGGGTCTGCTACGACCTGCTGATGGACCTGGCGGTCAAGCTGGGCGAACGCTCGGTGCTGAAACGCATGGACCAGCACGCGCAACCTTCGAATCGAATGGCACTCTTTCCTCAACCGAGATACATAAAAAGCCGACTCAGCTGTTGGGTGTCAGGCTGCGCGTCAGCTGGCCGATGATGCAGTGTGCCTATTGCATGCGGGATTTTTCGGCGGCCCGCCAGATGTTGATAGTGCAGGTAGTGCGTAACGCCACAAGCAATTGAGATCCCGAAAACGCATAAAAAATGCGCATGTACTTCCCGATCACACCGGCCATTTTATTGACCGGCGTTTTGGTTGTGATACAACTCGGAACTTCAATTCATGGGACGCAGGCAATGAAATCGGCAAAAGTCTTCTTGGCGCTTGCGTTGACTTTTTCTCTTGGGCAAGCGACTGCGACAACAGACCCCATTAACGCCCGCGTTGCTCAGCTAATAGAAGAGTTGGCGGATCTTCAGCGAAAGTGCTCGACTGGCTGCAGCTCAGAGGACATGGCACGCATCGAATCGATTAAGCGCTTACTCGATGACGCCCTTACCGAGGAGCCGAAAGACGGTGGCGGCTGGGACTGAGTCCTAATTCGCTGACCAAGAAGAGCTGAGTAGTTTTCAGCCCTGCCGTTCGGTCTGTCCCATTGGCCACTCATGGTTCAGGCCGGTTCGTCTGGAATCAAGGCGCTTTCCAGACGCGCGATGCAGTCCTTCAACCACAGCTTGCGCTTCTTCAAACGCTTGACCGTGAGTTCGTCGGCGTCGGTGTCCTGGGCCAGGCGGTCGATGGCCGCGTCCAGGTCGCGATGTTCCAGCCGGAGCTCGGCCAGCTTGCGTGCTATTTCGGCGGGATCGTCGCTTTCGATCATGCGCTGAGCTTAACGCGCGACGATGGCGTCGCCACATCTCCATCGGCGATCGCGCGATGCATCGTCGTCGGTGCGTGGGATCGCGGGCAGCCAACGACCTGCTGATGCCATCCGCAGGGGCGGGGGACCGGCCATGGACGAGACCTATCCGTCGCCTGAATAGTAAAAATTTCGTTCATATTTAGTTAGAAGATCGTTTGCCTATTCTGCTGCCGCGGATGACCCGCACACCAAGGAGAGGTCAGATGAATCGCTATGTTCTGCTTGCCGCTTTCGTGTTCTTCGCCGCCACGTCGCAGGCCTCGGCCGCCGTTTCGCAGGCCGGCGGCCCTAAGCCCACCCAGTCCGGGATCATCGTCGCAGGAGAGAACGGCACCAAATGGTGCTGCCCCGATGGCGTGAAGGGCCCCAAATGCGAGCAAGGCGCGGACAGCACGCCGGTCGGCGAGGCCTGCAACTTCGCTTCGGCGCTGGTGGTGGACGAAGGCATCACGCCGGCGATAAGCGACCGCGGCAAGGCGGTGCTGAAGCCGCAGGCGGAAGATCCGCGCCAAGCGCCCGCCGCGCCAAGCGGTAATCAGGCCGCCCCCCGTAAGTAGTCGATCCCGCCGACCGCCCCAACGGACGGGGCGGCGGCTCGTTGTGATTGGGCGGCCGCGTCCGGCTTGCCGCCACGACGGCGCGGAGCACCGCGCCGTTGCTTTGTCCGCCGCGCCGTCGTCTTGGCCCGGATCGCAGCTGCCCCGGCGCAAGCCGTAGAATGGACGGCCTTATGAGCACCGTCCTGCCCCTAGCCGAGCCCCAGCGCCACGTCCGCGCCGACCAGCGCCGCGCCCACGAACAGCAGCGCCTGGCCAAGCGCCTGCGCCACCAGGTCGGCCGCGCAATCGCCGACTTCGGCATGATCGAAGAAGGCGACAAGGTCATGGTCTGCCTGTCCGGCGGCAAAGACAGCTACACCCTGCTCGACATCCTGCTGCAGTTGCAGAAAAAGGCGCCGGTCGAGTTCGAACTGGTCGCGGTCAACCTGGACCAGAAGCAGCCCGACTTCCCCGAGCACGTGCTTCCGGCCTACCTCGAATCGGTCGGCGTGCCGTACAAGATCCTCGAGCAGGACACCTACTCGGTGGTGACCCGGGTCGTGCCCGAGGGCAAGACCATGTGCTCGCTGTGCTCGCGCCTGCGGCGCGGCGCGCTGTACACCTACGCCGAACAGCAAGGCTTCACCAAGATCGCGCTGGGCCACCACCGCGACGACCTCGTCGCGACCTTCTTCCTCAACCTGTTCTTCCACGCCAAACTCAGCGGCATGCCGCCCAAGCTGCTGTCCGACGACGGCAAGCACGTGGTGATCCGGCCGCTGGCCTACGTGCGCGAGGACGACATCGCCCAGTACGCCGCACAGCGCGAGTTCCCGATCATTCCCTGCAACCTGTGCGGCTCGCAGGAGAATCTGCAGCGCAAGCAGGTCAAGAAGATGATGGACGCCTGGGAGCGCGACACCCCGGGCCGGATCGAAACTATCTCGCGCGCCCTGGGCGACATCCGCCCCTCGCAGCTGTCCGATCCCAAGTTGTTCGATTTCCTCGCCCTGGGCCATAACGGCCCCTCGCCCCTGCCGGACACGCATGCGTGGCTGACGGGAGAGCCGCACGAACGGGACGACGACGCGGAGTCGCCGGCCATGTAACCCCCGGCCGCGCTTCCGCTGTGTCCCCCTTCCTCACTTTTCGGGATTTCGATGTTCTTCCGCAACCTGACGCTGTTCCGCTTCCCGACCACCACCAAACTCGACGAACTAGACACCGGCCTGGAGGAATGCAAGCTCAAGCCGGTCGGCCCGCTGGAGCTGTCCTCACGCGGTTTCATCTCGCCGTTCGGGCGTGATGCCGAAGCCATGTCGCACCGCATCCAGGACGCGATCTGGCTCAGCGTCGGCGGCGAAGACCGGCTGCTGCCGGGCTCGGTGGTCAACGACATGCTGGCCAAGAAGCTGGCCGAGATCGAACAGAAGGAAGGCCGCAAGCCCGGCAGCCGCACCCGCAAGCGGCTCAAGGACGAGCTGATCGTCGACCTGCTGCCGCGCGCCTTCATCAAGCCCAGCCGCACCGACGCCCTGCTCGACCTGGAGCACGGCATCGTCGTGGTCGATACCTCCAGCCGCAAGAGCGGCGAGAACGTGGTCAGCGAAATCCGCCGCGCCTTGGGCAGCTTCCCGGCGCTGCCGCTGAACGCCGAAGTCGCACCGCGCTCGATCCTGACCGGCTGGCTCGCCGGCGAACCGCTACCCGAGGGCCTGACCCTGGGCGACGAATGCGAGCTGCGCGACCCGATGGAACAGGGCGCGGTGGTCAAGTGCCAGCGCATGGAGCTGCAGGGCGACGAGATCAACAAGCACCTGGAGACCGGCAAGCAGGTCACGCGCCTGGCGCTGAACCTGGACGACCACGTGTCGTTCGTGCTCGGCGAGGACCTGGTGATCCGCAAGTTCAAGCTGCTCGACGGCGCCGTCGACAGCCTGGAGAACACCGAGCGCGACGACCTGCGCGCCGAACTCGACGCGCGCTTCGCGCTGATGAGCGGCGAGGTCAAGCGCCTGTTCAACGTGCTGGAGCCGGCGCTGAAGTTGAGCAAGGCCGAGGCCTAAAGCGTTAAGCCCCTCGTTTCTTCTTTAGCCCCTCTCCCACCGGGAGAGGGGTTGTGGTGAGGGTCCGGCGCGAGCGCTTAGCTCAAACCTCATCCCGGACCCTCATCCGGCCCTGCGGGCCACCTTCTCCCATTGGGAGCAGGGAAATCAAAAGCCCTACGCACTGAGCCTCTCTCCCGGTGGGAGAGGACCTGGGGCAAGAGTGGCGCAAGCGCGCAGCTCCAACTTCGCACGCGGCCCTCATCCGCCCTTCGGGCACCTTCTCCCGCAAGCGGGAGAAGGAAAACGCCGGAGTCGAAGCGAGGCGGTTCTTACCCTGCCCCGCAACCGTCATTCCCACGCGCTATCCTCCTCGCATGGCGGAACCCCACCCATGACCAGCCTACTGCGCCTGCTGACCGGCCAGTCGCGTCCGGTCGCGCGCGGGGTCGAACGCGAAACGATCACGATCGTGCTCGACGACGGGTGCGCGATCGAGTTGCTGCGCGTGCGCGATCCGCGCGCGCGCCGGCTCAAGCTCAGCGTCGACGAACGCGGCGCGCGCCTGACCCTGCCGGTACGCGCCAGCGACCGCGCCGGCGAGCGCTTCGTGCGCGAGCACGGCGACTGGCTGGCCGCGCAGCTCGCCAGCACCCGCAGCGAACACGCCGCGTTGCAGCCGCACGTGGACGGGCAGCTGCCGCTGCGCGGCGAATCGCGGCCGCTGCGCTGGAGCGTCGGCCGCTACCTGCGCATCGCCGAGGACGCCGACGGCACCATCGCCATCGTCGCGCCCGAAGCGGTCGCGCCGGCCGCGCTGCGGCGCGCGCTACGCGATTTCTACGAGGCCCAGGCCCGCGCCGACATCGGGCGCTGGCTGCCGAAATACCTGCACGGTCTGCCGCGCGCGCCTGCGCGCATCCGTCTGCGCGTGATGTCCTCGCAATGGGGTTCGCTGTCGCCCGATGGCGCGCTGTCGCTGGACCTGGCCCTGGTGCTGGCGCCGCCTGCCGCGTTCGAATACGTGCTGGTGCACGAGCTCTGTCATCTGATCCACGCCGACCACTCGCGCGCGTTCTGGCGCGAGGTCGAAGCGCGCAGCCCGCACTGGCGCGACCAGCGCGAGTATTTCCGCACCGAAGGCCGCCCGCTGAAAGCGGCCTTGAATGCACTGTGCGGTAAGGCCTGACGGCCCTGGCTTTGGGGTAGGAGCGGCGTAAGCCGCGACCTGCGCCGTTGCCGAAGGTGCACGGTCGCGGCTTACGCCGCTCCTACCCCAATGCGCAGAGCTGGAGAGCCGCATCGCGATGAGGTCCGACCTCATCCTCCACGGACCCTCGGCTCTCTGTGGGAGTGGCGTAAGCCGCGATCTCGACCGCCACAGATCCGATCGAGAGCCACGCGGGCTGCCGATCGCGACTTACCTCGCTCCCACAGGAAGCGAAGCAAGTCGGCCCCTTAGATCGGCCGGGTCAGGAAATCGCCGATCGCGGCCATGACCGCATCGGGATCTTCCATGTGCAGGTGATGGCCGCCGGGCACCGCAGCGCTCTCGCCGTGGCGCAGCACTGCGATGCGCGCATTGCGCAGTTCGGCGCTGAAGTACTGGAACGCGGGCTCGACGTAGATCACCCGGGTCGGGCACTGGATGGACGCGATCACGTCGCGCACCTGCGCCTCGGTCATGCGCACCGCCGTGGCCAGGGTCAGGCGCGGGTCGCTGCGCCAGATGTAGCCGCCGGCCGCGTCGTCGGCGTAATGGCCCGCGGGCACCGGGGCGATGCCGCGTTCGACCAGCAACCGCGCCACGGGCTCGCTCAGGCCGTTGGCCTGCATGCGCGCGCGCACCGCGGTGGCGATGTCGCCGAACACGCGCAGTTGCTTGCCGGACAAGGCGGCCTGATCGGCGAAGGCGTCGCGCAAGCGCGACGCGGTGCGCTCTTCGACTTCGGACAAACCGCCCAGGGCCTCGATCAGCTGCAGGCGCTCGATCCGCTGCGGCGCCGCGGCGGCCATCAGGCTGGCGGTGGCGCCGCCCATCGAATGACCCAGCAAGGCGAAGCGGTCCCAGCCCAGCGCATCGGCGACCGCGAACGCGGCGCGCGCGGCGGCCACCAGGGTGTACTCGGCGGACGGCGGCAAATGCGCGCTGACCCCGTGACCCGGCAGGTCCGGTGCGACCAGGTCGAAGCCGCCCAGATGCGGCGCCAGCGGCACGAAGCTCGCCGCATTGTCCAGCCAGCCATGCAGCGCCAGCAGGCGCGGTGCGCCGTGGACGTTGTTGCGCAGGCCGCCGAGGCGGCCGAACGGCGTGTCGACCGCGAACTCGCGCAAGGCCGCGGCGCCGCGGTGGCCGTCGCCGCTCATGCCCAGGTCTCCAGTTCGCGGCGCGCGATCGCCGCCAGCACCGCCGCATGTTCGGGGCTGTCGTTGAGGCAGGGGATGTAGCGCAGCTCGCCACCGCGCGCGGCGAAATCCTCGGCCAGCATCATCGCCACCTCTTCCAGCGTTTCCAGGCAGTCGACCGCGAACCCGGGCGCGACCACGTCGACCCGGCGCACGCCGCGCGCGGCCAGGCCTTGCAGCGTGGCCGCGGTCGCCGGCTCCAGCCAGCGTTCGCGGCCGAAGCGCGATTGGTAGCTCAGGGTCCAGGCATCGTCGGCCAGGCCCAGCGCCTGCGCGATCGCGCGCGCGCCGGCCTCGCAGTGCTGCGGATAAGGATCGCCGTCGTCGGCCAGGCGCTGCGGCAGGCCGTGGAACGAGAACAGCAGGTGTTCGCCGACGCCGTTCGCCTCGCGGTGGGCGCGGATCGAGTTCGCCACCGCCGCGACCCAGCCCGGATTGCGGTGGTAGTCCTCGACCATGCGCGTGGTCGGGCCTTCACCGCGTGCGATCACGTCGGCCACCGAGGCGGTGGTCGAGGTCGAATACTGCGGGTACAGCGGCAGCACCAGCAGCCTGCGCACGCCGTCGGCGCGCAGCTGCCGCAAGGTGCCGCGCAGCGACGGAGTGCCGTAGCGCATCGCATCGAGCACGCGCACCTGCGGCAGTTCGCGCTGCACCGCGCGCGCCAGGCGCCGGGTGTAGACGGCCAGCGGCGAGCCGCCGTCCTCGCCGGGCAGCCAGATGCTGGCGTACTTGTGCGCGACCCGCGACGAGCGCAGCGGCAGGATCGCGAAGTGCAGCAACGGGCACCACAGCCAGCGGGTCAGGCTGACCACACGGCGGTCGTGCAGGAATTCGGACAGATAGCGGCGCACCGCGGGCGCGGTCGGGGCCTCGGGCGTACCGAGATTGACCAGCAGCAAGGCGGTGTCGCGCGCGGCTCCGGTGGCGGAACCGTCGTTCGGAGCGGGGATGTTGGGGTCGATGCTTGCGTCGGCGGGCATGCCTATAGGATGACAGCACCGACGCGGCCGGGCAGCATGCGCGGTCGCGGCGCGATGCCGTCGCGGTTCCGCGGCGATTCATCGCCGCGTTACTAGCCTGAACCACGGCGCGCCTTCACGGTCGAACGAATGCGCGCCATCCCCCGTCTTCGCCGGAGTCCGTCCATGTCCCGTCCGTCGCGTCTCGCCCTCCTCGTGCTCAGCCTGAGCTTCGCCGCGTCCGCCGTCGCCGGCCCCGACGAGGACGCCCGCGCCCGCAACGCGGTGCGCGTGCTCAGCGACATCCAGCAGATTCCGGAGTCGGCGATTCCGGACAAGCTGTTCGACGAGGCGCGCGCGATAGTGGTCGTGCCCGACACGCTCAAGGTCGGCCTGGTGCTGGGCGGCCGCCGCGGCCACGGCCTGGTGTCGGTCAAGAATCCCGACGGCACCTGGTCCAACCCGAGCTTCGTCAAGCTCACCGGCGGCAGCATCGGCTTCCAGGCCGGCGTGCAGTCCTCCGACATCGTGCTGGTGTTCCGCGGCGAGCGCGGGCTGGATTCGATCGTCAACGGCAAGGTCACCCTGGGCGCCGATGCCGGCGTCGCCGCCGGCCCGGTCGGGCGCAGCGCCGCGGCCGCCACCGACGGCCAGCTCAAGGCCGAGATCTGGTCCTGGTCGCGCGCGCGCGGCCTGTTCGCGGGCGTGGCCCTGGACGGTGCGGTGCTGCAGATCGACGACCAGGCCAACCAGGTCGTCTACGGCAACGGCACCACCCCGCGCATGATCTTCGAAGGCCGTTCGGCGCAGGCGCCGTCGGAAGCCGTGGTCGATTTCCGCGATCGCCTGGAAGAAGCCAGTGCGATCGCCCGTACGAACCGTCAGGAAGAGCCGCGCCCGGCCACCGGCGCGACCGTCTACCCCTCCAACCCGACCCCCGCCGCGGCCCCGGTCCAGCCGACCGCGCCCACCGAACCCAGCCAGACCAAGGTCGAACCGCTGCCCTGAGCCCGGCGCCCATTCATCCGCAGGCATGCCTGCGGTCACGGGTCCCGTAACAAGGCTTGCGGTATCCTGAGCACCCAACTTCGGCGGAATCACACATGGGCGGTTTGAGTCTTTGGCACTGGCTGATCGTGCTGGTGATCGTGGTGCTGGTGTT
>CAMLID010000033.1 GCA_946480055.1 uncultured Lysobacter sp.
GGATCCTCTGAGCCGCTTCGGCCTCCGCTTTGGCCTCCTGTGGGAGCGGCGTGAGCCGCGATGGGCCTCCGGCAGGTTGCGCAGGCCGATGGGCTGGCGCGGTCACGGCTTACGCCGCTCCTACCCCAAAGCCGTGTCGGCGGGTTAACGGCCGACGGGTCCCTGCGACGCACCGTTCCGCCGCAATCGCGGGCCGGTCGGCATCGGGCGAGGCACGCGTCATTCCCCTCGGGCACAATACCGACATCCCCAACCGCCGGGCCGCTGCACCGCATGATCTACCTGCACCAGATCGATCCGATCGCCGTCCATCTCGGCCCGTTGCAAGTGCATTGGTACGGGATCATGTACCTCATCGGCTTCGGCCTGGCCTGGTGGCTGGGTCAGCGCCGGGTGCGCGCCGGGCGCCTGCCGGGCGTGAACGAACAGGCCTACGGCGATCTGCTGTTCTACGCCATGCTCGGCGTGGTGCTGGGCGGTCGCTTCGGCTACGTGTTGTTCTACGCCTTCGGCGACCTGCTGCAGGACCCGCTGATGCTGTTCCGCATCTGGGAAGGCGGCATGAGCTTCCACGGCGGCCTGATCGGCGTGATGGCCGCATCGTTGTGGTGGGCGCGCAAGCACCGCCTGCGTTTCTTCGACGTGATGGATTTCGTCGCCCCGCTGGTGCCGCCGGGCCTGGGCTTCGGCCGCATCGGCAACTACATCGGCGGCGAGCTCTGGGGTAAGTTCACCGAGGCCGGCTGGGGCGTGGTCTTCCCGCGCGCGCCGGAGTTCGCCAACTGGACCACGCAACAGATTCAGAGCCAGTACGCGAGCGGCGCCCTCAATCATTTCGCCCGCCATCCTTCGCAGCTGTACCAGGCCGCGCTCGAGGGCCTGACCATGTTCGCGCTGCTGTGGTGGTACTCCAGCAAGCCGCGCCCGCGTTACGCGGTGTCGGGCCTGTTCGCGCTGCTGTACGGCTGCTTCCGTTTCCTGGTCGAATTCGTACGCGTGCCCGACGCCAAGCCCGGCTACATCGCCTTCGGCTGGCTGACCATGGGCCAGCTGCTGAGCGTGCCGCTGATCCTGCTCGGCCTGTACTGGCTGTGGCGCTCGCACAGCTCGCCGACACTGCAACCGCAACCCGCCGCAGCGGCGAAGGACTGAGCCATGCGTCAGTACCTCGATCTGTTGCGCCACGTACTCGAACACGGCAGCGAAAAGTCCGACCGTACCGGCACCGGCACGCGCAGCGTGTTCGGCTGGCAGCTGCGCTTCGATCTGAACCAGGGTTTCCCGCTGGTCACGACCAAGAAGCTGCACCTGCGCTCGATCGTGCACGAGTTGCTGTGGTTCCTGCAGGGCGACACCAACATCGCCTACCTGAAGGAAAACAAGGTCGGCATCTGGGACGAATGGGCCGACGCCGACGGCGAGCTGGGGCCGGTCTACGGCAAGCAGTGGCGACGTTGGGCCGGCGCCGACGGGGTCGAGATCGACCAGATCCGCTGGGTGGTCGACGAGATCAAGCGCAATCCCGATTCGCGCCGGCTGATCGTCAGCGCCTGGAACGTCACCGACCTGCCGCGCATGGCGCTGATGCCCTGCCACACCATGTTCCAGTTCTACGTCGCCGACGGCAAGCTCAGCTGCCAGCTGTACCAGCGCAGCGGCGACATCTTCCTGGGCGTGCCGTTCAACATCGCCAGCTACGCCCTGCTGACCCATATGGTCGCGCAGGTTTGCGGGCTGGGCGTGGGCGACTTCGTCCACACCCTGGGGGACGCCCACCTGTACTCCAATCACTACGAGCAGGCGCGCGAGCAGTTGTCGCGCGAACCGCGCGCGCTGCCGACGCTGAAGCTCAATCCGCAGGTGAACGACATCTTCGGCTTCCGCTACGACGACATCGCGATCGAACACTACGATCCGCTGCCGGCGATCAAGGCGCCGGTCGCGGTCTGACCGAACCGCCCGGGGGGGACGGACGATGAGGCGAAAGGGACGTATTACCGCTGCGTTGGCGCTGGGTCTGGCCTGCGCGATGTGCGCGACCGCGCTGATCGCGGCCGACCCGGAATCCGCGACCGCGGTCGGGCCGGCCGGCTCGATCCGTCTGCCCGCCGACATCGAGGCCGAGACGGCGATACCCGAGACCACCGGCAACGGCCAGCGCAGCGCGCATCCGCTGAGCCACACCCGCAACGGCAAGACCGCCAACGCGATGCTGCTGCAATCCTGCGTGGCCGCACCGCCGGACCTGCGCTCGGAAAAGAACCTGGAAATCCTGATGAGCGGGCTGGCGGTGATGCAGCGCCAGACGTTGGGTAAGGTCAACGGCTGGGTGACGCTGGGCGTGCGGCGCGGCTATCGCATGGATTCGGTCCGCGACGCCAGCCAGGCCACGACGATGTGGATGGTACCCATGGGCGAGAAGATGGCCGTGCTGCGCTTCGAGCGCCCGGTCGGCTTCGCGCTGGACGACGACATGATCAAAGCGATCGAGAGGATCGATTTCCGATGCGGCTCAACTCCCTGACCCGGCCCGCGTTCGCGGCCTTGCTTGCGGCGGCCCTGTGGCTGCCGGCCCCGATCCTGCACGCCGCCGACAGCGCCGATGAACGCGCCTTGGCCGCGAGCGCCTACGACCGGGTCAAGCCGATGCTGCGCGAGATGGCCAAGAAGGCCTACGTGGAAGGCTTGGCCAGCGGCGACGCGACCGCGTTCGCGGGCTGCGAGGCCGCGTCCACGCAACTGCGCGCAGAACTCGAACGCGACACCATGCCGGTGGTGCTGGAACTGTTCTTCAGCGCCGAGATGCGGCAACGCATGGAGAACATCATGGTCGACGTCTACGACGCCGATCAGCTGCGCATCACCGCCGCCGGCGGCGACCCGCCGACCCGTCCGGAGCAGTCGGCCAAGCTCGCCAGCTCGTTCCAGGAACTCAGCGTGGATTTCCAGCAGCGCCTGGCCAAGGACAGCCGCATCACCGCCGCGCTCGTCAAGGCGATACAGAACGCGACCGCGCGGGTGGAACAATGCCGCGCCGAGCAGGGCGGTTGAGCAAACGAATACCGGGGGACGGCGGGCTCGCGGTCGCGCCGTCGCAACAGATCGCAATCACCACAAGGGGAAGGGACGTGTCGAACAAGGGAATTCTGTCTGCCGGCGCGCTGGCGCTGGCCATCGTGCTGGGTATGAGCAGCGCGCAAGCGGCGACGCCGACGAAATACGACGCCGCGCTGGAACGCTATTACGCGATGACCTACGGCCACCAGATCGACCAGCTCAGCATCGACGAGTTGTCGGAGAAGTTCCGCGAAGGCGCCATGTCCAAGCCCGAGGCCAAGAGCTGCCCGGCGCTGGGCAAGGCCATCGACGACTTCTCCAAGAACGAGTTCCGCAAGGCCATCACCGACTACTTCCATTCGCCGGAGCTCAAGACCGAGATCATCGCCGCGATGCGCAAGCGCCTGACCGAGGCCGACTTGAACGCGTACCTGGCCTTCGTCGACACGCCGGCCGGCAAGGCCTACCTGGAGCACAGCCAGGCGTCGAATGTCGAAGTCGAGAAGGCGATCAACGACATGACCGAGAAGATGGACCAGTCGCCGGCGTTCAAGACCATGATGACCGACATGGTGAGCAAGCTGGTGCCGGTGATGATGACCTGCAGCAGCAAGAAGTAAGCCGGCGCCATCGAGGCGTCGAGCGCAGCCGTCGGTAGCGACGGCTGCGCGCACCGGCCGCAGGACGGCGGCCCGTTCCGGCGTAGGATGCGCAAGCGTTCGCGGGCGAGGTGGATGGATGAATCCGATAGCGAGATGGCATAACGCGGTCGAGGACGCATGCGCGCGTCGCGCCGACCTGGGCCTGCTGATCCTGCGCGTCGCCATCGGCGCGCATCTGATGATCATGACCCAGGACAACGTGTTCTCGTGGGCGCGCATGCTCGAGTTCCGCGACTTCATGGTCCACCACGGCTTCGCGTTTCCGTTGTTCTGCGCGGTGCTGTCGGTGATCGGCCAGTTCTTCGGCGGCCTGGCCCTGGTGCTGGGTCTGTGCACGCGCTTCGCCGGGCTGGTGGTGGCGCTCAACTTCATCGTCGCGGTGTGGATGGTCGATTCCAAACTGCCGTATCCCGGCGCGTTCCCGGCGTTGGCGCTGGTCGCGGTCGGGCTGTGCCTGATGTTCACCGGCGCCGGCCGTTACTCGCTGGACCGTGTCTGGCGCAAGCGGCCATGACGCGGTTGTCCCTGATCGCGGCCTTGGACCGCGACCGCGGCATCGGCCGCGGCAACGAACTGCCGTGGCGCTTGCCGGACGACCTCAAGCGCTTCAAGGCGCTGACCCTGGGCAAGCCGGTGCTGATGGGGCGCAAGACCGCGCAGTCGCTGGGCCGCGCCCTGCCGGGCCGGCGTAATCTGGTGCTGACGCGTTCGGGCGAAGTGCCGTACGCGGGCATGCAGGCGGTGGCCTCGGTCGAGGCCGCGCTTGCGATCGCCGTCGAAGACGCGGCGCCGGAGCTGTGCGTGATCGGCGGCGGCGAGATCTACGCGCTGTGCCTGCCGGCCGCGACCCACATGCACCTGACCTACGTCGACACCGCGGTCGCGGACGCCGATGCGCACTTCCCTCGTTTCGACGCCGAGGAATGGCGGGTGACCGCGCGCGAACGTCACGGCGCCGACGATCGCCATGCGTTCGAGTTCGAGTTCGTCGACTACGTGCGCCTGGGCATGGACGCCTGAGGCGTATCGCCGCCGCGCAGCAGCTGTCGAATCGTAGGATGCGGTGAGCCGCAGGCGAACCGCATCGTCGCGCAGATTGTGAGAGTGCGATGGTGCGGTTATCACCGCACCCTACGACGATCGCAGGGGTAGTTGAGCGTGGCTGCTCCACCCGCATCGTCGCGCGAAGTCGGAAACGACGACGCTGCGCTCGCCGCCGCAGCCTACGGCGTGCTCGCGACCGCGCGACCCAGCACCGGCCGGTAATGCCCGGTGATCGGATAGTCGAACAGCAGGTCGCCTTCCTCGGTGCCGCGCGCGATGTTGTGCAGGATCAACGGATCGCCATCCCAGGCCTTGCGGTCGGAGACGATGCCGATATGCGGGGTGCCGCCGCCCAGGTCCCAGGTAACCAGGTCGCCGGGGCGATAGTCGGCGCCGCGCTCGCTGATCGGCTGCTGCCAGCCCTGGCGTTCGAACCAGCGCCGCAGGTTGGGCACGCGGCGGTGGTCGATGCTGCGATCGGTGCCGCGTGCGCCCCAGTTGCCGGGGTAACGGGCGAAATTGGCGCGCATGTCTTCGTGCAAGACGCGCTGCAGGTCCAGGCCCTGGGTGCGCAGCGCGCGGATCACCACGTCGGTGCAGACGCCGCGGTCGGCGGCGACGTCGCCGCCGGGGTAGGCCAGGCGCACATAGGTCGGATCGTAGTAGCGGACCACGCCGACCTGGGCGCGCGCCGCGCGCACCAGCGGGTGCGCGGGCGTGGGCGCAGCCGGCGTCGATGGGGTTCGGCCGGCATCGGCAGTCGCCGACGGGGCCGGCGGCTGCGCGGCGGGCTGCGGATCGGCGCAGCCCGCGCACAGGCCCGCGGCCAGCAATGCGGCGGCCGCACCACGCAACACGGTTGCCGCTGCGGGGCTCACGCGGTCGGTCGCGGCGGGCGATGCGGTCGTGGTTTGGGCGGGTTCGCCGGTACGTCGCGGCCCGGCACCTGGACGATGCGCAGCTCGTCGGTGTCCAACTGCAGCGCGGTGAGCTTGCCGCCCCAGACCGCGCCGGTGTCGATCGCGTGCACGCCGTGGCCGATGAACAGCCCCAGCGTCGACCAGTGGCCGCAGACGATCTTGAGGTCGCGCTCGGCTCGGCCCGGCACTTCGTACCAGGGGTACAGACCGACCGGCTGGGTGCCCGGGCTGCCCTTGTCCTCGAACGCGATGCGGCCGCGCGGGGTGCAATAGCGCAGGCGGGTGAAGATGTTGATGATCGCGCGGTGGCGGTCGATGCCGGCCAGCTTGGGGTTCCAGGCCGGGCGGTCGCCGTACATGTTCTTGAGCAGGCGCGGGTACTGATCGCTGCGCAGGCGTTCCTCGATCTCGCGCGCGTGGCGCTCGGCGAGCTGAGTGGTCCACTTCGGCGCCAGGCCGGCGTGCACCATCATCCAGCCCAGCTTGCGGTCGGAGTGGACCAGCTTCTGGCCGCGCAGCCAGCCCAGCAGTTCGTCGCGGTCTTCGGCCAGGACGATGCGCTGCAGGTCGGGATTGACCTTGCGCTGCTCTTCCTCGCGGCGTTCGCCGATGGCCAGCAGCGACAGGTCGTGGTTGCCCAGTACGACCACGCTGTTGGCGCGCAGGGAATGCACCAGACGCAGGGTCTCCAGCGATTGGCCGCCGCGGTTGACCAGGTCGCCGCAGAACCACAGCTGGTCGCGGGCGGAATCGAAATTGATCCGCTCCAGCAAACGCTGAGTGGGGTCGTAGCAGCCTTGCAGGTCGCCGATGGCCCAGACGCTCATATCCGAATCGTTCCGTGCGTCAGTGCAGGGTGCGCGGCACGGTCAGGGTGAAGGCCGGTATCGGCGCTTCGAAGCGGGTGCCGTCGTCGGCGACCATCGCATAACTCCCCTCCATCGTGCCCAGGCTGGTTTCCAGCACGGCGCCGGAGGTGTACTCGAAGTCCTCGCCCGGCCGCAGCCACGGTTGCTCGCCGACCACGCCTTCGCCCTCGACCTCCTGGACCTTGCCGTTGGCGTCGGTGATGACCCAGTGGCGCGAGACCAGGCGCGCGGGCACGCGCCCGGCGTTGCGGATGTTGATGGTGTAGGCAAAGACGTAGCGGTCCTGCTCCGGCTCGGACTGATCGTCGAGGTAGCGGGTCGCGACGGCGATGTCGAAAGCGTAGTCGTGGCGGTGTTCCATGCCGGCAGTGTAAGCAAAGCGGGCATGAAGCGGGAATGAGCATTGCCGCGATCGCGCGCTCGACCGCCACGCGGGCGCGCCGGCGCACCTCGACGGCGTCACGGCGCGCGTCAGTTTTCCGGCGCCAGGTCCTTGAGCGAATTGGCCAGGCGCACGAAATCTGCGACCTCGATCTGCTCGGCGCGTGCGTCCGGGCGCACGCCGGCGGCCTCGATCGCGGCCGCGTCGCAGATCTGCGAGAGCGCGTTGCGCAGGGTTTTGCGGCGCTGGCCGAAGGCGTCGCGCACCACCCGCGCGAAACGCGCGTGGTCGTCGATGCCGATGCTGTCGGGCGCGCGCGGCACCAGCCGGACCACGGCCGAGTCCACCTTCGGCGGCGGCCGGAATGCGTGCGGCGGCACGTCGAACAGCGCGGTGACGTGGCAATAGGCCTGCAACATCACTCCGAGCCGGCCGTAGACCTTGCTGCCGGGGCCGGCGGCCATGCGGTCGACCACTTCCTTCTGCAGCATGAAATGCATGTCGACGATCGCCTCGGCGTGCTCCAGGGCATGGAACAGGATTGGCGAGGACAGGTTGTAGGGCAGGTTGCCGACCAGGCGGATCGGGCCGCCGTTGTGGGCGAGCGCGCCGAAGTCGACGGTGAGCACGTCGCGATGGATGATCTCGAGCGTGCCGTGGGCGCGTGCGCCCTCGGTGAGCGGGAAGATCAGGTCGCGGTCGAACTCGATCACGGTCAGTTCGCCGTGGCGGTCCAGCAGCGGGTAGGTGATCGCGCCCTGGCCGGGGCCGATCTCGACCAGGCGGTCGCCGGGCTGCGGGTCCACCGCCTGCACGATCATCGCGATGATGCCGCTGTCGTGTAGGAAGTGCTGGCCGAGATGCTTCTTGGCGTCGGCGGTGAAGCCCTTGGCGTGGGACTTGGCGGTGCCGGTCATGGCGTCGCTCCGGTGTGGGCGCCGCCGTTATGTGCGCGGCTGCGCACGATCCGGGCGCAGGTCTCGGCCGCGGCGATCAGGCTGGACGGGTCGGCCAGGCCGCGGCCGGCCAGGTCGAGCGCGGTGCCGTGGTCGACGGCGACGCGCGGGTAGGGCAGGCCCAGGGTCAGATTCACGGCGCGCTCGAAACCGCTGTACTTGAGCACCGGCAGGCCCTGGTCGTGATACATGGCCAGCACCGCGTCGAAACCGCGCAGCTTGGCCGGCAGGAACGCGGTATCGGCGGGCAGCGGGCCGATCAGGCGCATGCCTTCGGCGCGCAGCGCGGCCAGCACCGGTTCGATCACTTCGATCTCCTCGTGCCCCAGGTGCCCGGCCTCGCCGGCGTGCGGGTTGAGCCCGAGCACGGCGATGGTCGGCGCGGCGATGCCGAAGTCGGTGCGCAGGGCGGCGTCGACGATGCGCAGGGTGCGGGCCAGCGCGTCCGGCACGATCGCATCGGCGACATCGCGCAGCGGCAGATGGGTGGTCGCCAGGGCGACCCGGACGATGTCGTTGGCGAGCATCATTACCACCTCGCAGCCAGCCTGCGCGGCCAGCAACTCGGTGGTGCCGGTGTAGGGGATGCCGCCTTCGTTGATCGCGGCCTTGTGCACGGGGCCGGTGACCAAGCCGTCGCAGGTGCCGCTCAGGCAGGCCTGGGCGGCTTCGCGCAGAGCCTGGATCACGGCCGCGGCGTTGCCGGGATCGGGTTCTCCGAACACCGGCACGGTGGCCTGGGGAATCTCGACCAGCGACAGCTCGCCGGGCCGCAGGGCCGCCTGGTCGGGCGGCAGCAGCTTCAGGGGCAGGTTCAGGGCCTCGGCCGCGGCGCGCAGGCTGCGCGGGTCGGCGTAGGCGGTCAGGGCGTAGTCGCGCGGCCGTTGGATCAGCCGCAGGCACAGCTCCGGCCCGACGCCGGCCGGCTCGCCCGGCACCAGCGCGAGCCGGGGCGGGGTCACTCAGCCGCCGCTGGCAGGCGCCGCGGGGGCATCGGTAGCGGCGCCCTTGCCGACGCGGATATCGACGAACGCTTCGCCGCGACGCTCGCGCAGGAAGCGGTTCCACTCGTCCTCGAGCTTGCGCCGGCCGATGGTCTCCTGGACCTGGGCGCGGCGATTGCGGTCGCCGACGTCGGTCTGGCGGGTGCCGGTGCGCTCGACGATGTGCCAGCCGGCCGGGGTGCGGATCGGCTGCGAGATCTGGTTGTCCTGCAGCGCAGCGACCGCGGTGCCGAACTCGGGACCGAACTCGTCCTGGCCGAACCAGCCCAGGTCGCCGCCCTTGCCGCGCGAATTCAGGTCTTCGCTGTCCTTGACCACTTCGGCGAAGTCGGCACCGCCAGCCAGGCGCGCGCGCAGGGTGTCGGCCTTGGCCTTGGCCTGCGCGTCGGTGACGGTGTCGCTGGTACGCACCAGGATGTGGCGGGCCTTGTACTGGGTGACCATGCTCGGCGCGCTCTGCGAGGCGTCGCGGGTCTCGACGAGCTTCAGCAACTGGAAGCCGCTGGGGCCGCGGATCGGCGCGGTCACCTGACCGGCGCTCATGCCGCGCATCAGCTCGGCGAACGCGTTCGGGATTTCGTCGGTGCTGCGCCAGCCCAGGTCGCCGCCTTCCAGCGCGTTGGGGCTGTCGGAGTAGCGCACCGCGGCCGCGGCGAAGTCCATCTCGCCCTTGTCGATCAGGGCCTTCACGCCCTCGATCTTCTTCTGCGCGGTGGCGATCTGCTCGGCGGTGGCGCCCTCGGGCAGGCCGACCAGGATGTGGGCGAGGTGGTACTGGGTGCCGGAATTGGCCTGGGCGGCCAGGGCGGCGTCGATTTCGGCGTCGCTGACCGAGACCCGGGTCTGGGCGAAACGCTGGCGCAGGCGCTGGGTCAGCAGTTCGTCGCGGATCGAGGTGCGGAATTCGCTATAGGTGCCGCCGTCGCGGGCCAACTGCTGGCGCAATTGCTCCAGGCTGATGCGGTTCTGCTGGGCGATGCCGGCGATGGCCTGGTCGATTTCCTGATCGGTCACGCGCACGCCGCTGTTCTGGGCGTAGGCGACCTGGATCTTGAGCAGGATCAGGCGTTCGAGCACCTGCCGTTCCAGCACGTCGCGCGGCGGCAGCTGGCCTTCGCGGCCGGCGTACTGGGCCAGGATGTTGGTCACGGCGCGGTCGAGTTCGGTCTTGAGGACCACGTCCTCGTCCACCACCGCGGCGATACGATCGATCGGCTGCACTTCTTGGGCGAATACCGCGCCGACGGGCAGGAGCGCCCCGCCGGACAGCACGCCGGCGGCCAGGACACACGCGAATAGTTTCTTCATAGGGTCGGGTCGGGGGTGGAGTCGTTCTGGCCGCGGGTCACGGACGAGGGCGGCACGAGATAGAGATCGTCGCGATCGTAGCCGAGGATAGCACGGCGCAATACCCGCTCCGTGTTCTGTCCGGCGGAGCCTAGGCCCTTCAGTTCGAACTCGACCTGAAGCGAATTATTGAGGTCGCCGGAGCGGTCGCGCAGGTAGCGGCGGGCGACCACGCGCACCGCCAGGCAGCAGCTTTCCCACTGCAGGCCGGCGATCTGTTCCAGCGGCTTCTTGTCCAGCAGCGAGTAGTAGTAGCGGCCGACCACGGACCAGTTCTCGTTGAGCGGGTACAGGAACGAGAGGTCGGCCTGCTTCAGCAGGTCCTTGCGGTCGACCGGGTTGCGGCGGTAGCGGTAGCCCAGGTTGACGATGCCGGCGTCGCCGAACAGGTAGCGTGCGCGCAGGCTGGCCAGGTCCTGGCCGCGGAACTTGGGGTTGTACTGGTAGGTGCTGTTGATGGTCCAACGGTCGCTGGGCGAGACGCTGACGTCGGCGACCCAGGCCGACTTGCCCTGCTCGATCGGGCTTTCGCCCGGCACGGTGACCCGGCTGTCGTCGAAGTACTGGATCTGGCCGATGCTGGCCGACAGGCGTTCACGGCCGTCGTCCTCGCTGATCAGGCGCGTGGTCAGGGCCACGGTGAGCTGGTTGGCGTCGGTCTGGCGGTCGGCGCCGGTGTAGCGGTTGTCGCGGAACAGCTGGCCCCAGCTGAAGGTCATGGGGTCGGTGTCGAAGATCGGCAGGCTGTCCTGGTTGCGATAGGGCGCGCGCAGGTAGAACAGGCGCGGTTCCAGGGTGTGCAGGTAGCGGTCGCCGCGGATGGTGGTGTCGCGGTCGAAGTACAGGCCGGCGTCGACCGAGGTGATCGGCAGGCTGCGGGTAGGCGACTTGTCGTAGAAGCGGGCGTCCATATCGGGCGTGTAGGCGACGCCCTGGGCGGCTGCGAAGGCGCGGGCGTTGGTGGTCGCCAGTTCGCGCGCCTTGGCCGCCTCCAGCTCGTAGGCGGTGTAGCGCCAGGCCAGTTTGGGCCGGATGAACCAGCTCGCGCCTTCCAGCGGCAGGGACACGTAGGGCTTGAAGTCGAAGCGGCTGCCGCCGGGCAGGGCGACGTCGCGGTCGAACAGTTTCTCGTCGCTGTGCTGGAAGCGCACCGCTTCGGTGTCCAGGCCGGCTTCGAACCATTTGCCGAACGGCTGCGACCAGCGGAAATACGCGCGCGGCAGACGATCGTAGGGCAGGCTGCGTTCGGTCAGGGTGTAGTCGGCAAGCTGGTAGTGCTCGGCCATGACGCCGGCCTCCCAGTGACGGCCGCGGCCGAACAGGCCGATGTCGCTGCGGAGCGAGTAGGCCGACACGCCGTACAGGCTGTTGCTGAAGTCCTGCAGGTAGTACTTGTCGCTGACCCAGGACAGGTTGGTGCTGGCGAACCAATTGGCGTCCAGGCTGTGGCTGGCCTTGAGCGCGAACTGGCCGCGGTTCTTGTCCGGCAGGTCGCTTTCGTCCAACTGCTGGTTGCGGTAATCGAAATAGCGCGACGGCCGGTTGCCCGGCAGTTTGTCGCTGGGCATGTAGTTGGCGTAGAGCTCGCCCTTGCCCTCGGGATACAGCCAGCGGAATTCGCCGCCGAACACGCCGCCGCGCTTGGCCATGATGCGCGGGAACAAGGTGGCGTCGTAGTTCGGCGCCAGGTTGAGGTAGATCGGCTGCCTGTAGTCGAAGCCGTTCTTGCCCGACATCGGCGAAATCGCCGGATACAGCAGGCCGGTGCGGCGGCGCTCGTCGATCGGGAACTTGAACCACGGCATGTACAGCACCGGCACCTTGCCGATGTGCAGGGTCGCGTTATGGGCCACGCCGAAGCCGTCGTCGGTGTCGAGGTTGATCTGGCGCGCGCGCAGCTCCCACACCCGCTGGTCGGGCGGGCAGGTCGAATAGGTCGAACCGGTCAGCTTGCCTTTGGCGCCGGTCAGGTCGATGCGCTCGGCGCCGCCGTTGCCGCGACGTTGGGTCAGCTGGTACTGCACGTCTTCGATGCGGTGGGTGTCGGCGTTCTGGTCGCCTTCGGCGCGTTGCGCGGTCATGCGCATGCCGGCGTCCTGGTAGCGGACGTTGCCCTCGGCCACGTATTTGCTGGTTTCTTCGTTGTAGGACAGCTTGTCGGTGCCCAGGAACTGGTCGCCGCGGCTGAGCTTGACGTTGTCCTGGACGACGATGTCCTGCTCGTTGCTGGCGCGCGCCAGGGTGCCGCCGGCGATGTCGGTGGGCTTGTCGGTGCGCTGGTCGGCGGTGCCGACCGGGGCCGGGGCGTCGGTGAACGCAGGCACCACGTCCTGGATCGGGCACAGGCCCCAGTTCTCGTCGTCTTCGCCGGCGGTGGCCTGGGAAGGCAGCGCAATGGCGATGCACAGCGACAACGGGAGCAGGCGTAGGGGTTTGCGCACGCGGCCATCCGGTGGACAGAAATCGGCCGTTAGCTTGCCGCATCCCATCCAGGGGGGCAACGCGAAACACGGGTTTCCGGCCCGCCTCGTTCATGTTGTCGTGCCGACGCGGCGATCGGACCCCCGCAAGGCCATGCCCGACAGCGCCGGATGCTGCGTCGGGGTCGGGCAGCCGGGGCGCGGTCCGCAACGGTACGCATGGCGCGCGCGCCCGGTCGAAAGCCCGCGGCCCGCAGGCCCCTAAGAGCGCGCGGGCCGCCGGCGGCCTGGCCTCAGGGCTGGCCCTTGGCCTTGCCGTCGCCCTTCAGGTAGGTGTCGAGGAAGACCAGGATCCTGCCGTAGCCCTCGATCTGGTTCTTCTTCTTGCTGAAGCCGTGGCCTTCGTCGTCGAACACGACGTACTCCACCGGCACCCCGTTCTTGCGCACAGCGGCCACGATCTCGTCGGACTCGGGTTTGATCACGCGCGGGTCGTTGGCGCCCTGCAGCACCATCAGCGGCTTGTTGATCTTGTCGGCGTGGAAGAGCGGCGAGGTCGCGATCAGGAAATCGCGCTGGGTGGCGGGGTCGCCGACTTCCTTGTACAACGCCAGGCGGATGTTCTCCCAGTACGGCGGGATGCTCTCCAGCGTGCGCAGCCAGTTGGTGACGCCGAAGATGTCGACGCCGGCCTTGAACTCGTCGGGGTGGAAGGCCAGCGCGGCCACGGTCATGTAGCCGCCGTAGCTGCCGCCGATGATGCCGATGCGGTCCGGGTCGACGTAGTCCAGCGACTGCAGGTACTTCTTCGCCGAGATCGTGTCCTGCAGCGGTTCGCGGCCGTGTTTGCCGTCATCGGCGGCGAAGAAGGTCTTGCCGTAACCGGAGCTGCCGCGGTTGTTGATGCCCAGCACCACGTAGCCGTGGTTGGCCAGGAACTGGATCACTGCGCTGTGGGCGCGCGTGGTCTGGCCGCCGGGGCCGCCGTGCACCCACACCAGCGCCGGCGCCTTGGCGGCGGGCGTGGCCTGGTGCGGTTTCCACAGGATGTTGGGGACCGACAGGCCGTCGAAGCTCTTGAAGCGCACCACCTGCGAATCGACCAGGTCGCTCGCGGCGATCGCCGGATTGAGCGAACGGGTGAGCTGCTTGGGCTCGCCGCCGAAATCCAGCACGTACAGATCGTTGGGCTGGCGGTCGCCGTTGAGGTAGAACGCCATGCGCTTTTCCGAACGCGAGATGCGCAGGTTGCGGATTTCGCCCGACGGCAGTTTCGGCAGCGCGACCTGGCGCCCGCTGGCGTGGTCGAAGACCTGGATCGCGGTGCTGCCGTCCTCGTTGATCGCGACCACGCGGTATTTGCCGTCGTGGGAGAAGTAGGCGTCGGTGATGTCCCAGTCGGCCTGCTGCACCGGCTCGTGCTTGCCGCTGGTCAGCTCGACCCGGCGCAGCTGGGCGAACTCGCCCTGGTCGTTGGCGGTGTAGTACAGCCACTTCGAGTCGGGGCTGAAGTCCTGGCCCGAGAACTGGGCCTGGCCGCTGTGCGCGGAGACCTTGGTGGCTTTGCCGCTGGACAGCTCGGCCACGAACAGGTCGGAGTCGTTGGTGGTGTTGGTCTTGGACAGCGCGATCCAGCGTTCGTCGGCGGAGATCGGGCCGATCTCGTAGGCGTCGGCATTGCGATACACCAGCTTGCGCGCGTAGTCGCCGCTGTCGTAGCGGTACAGGTCGAATACCTTGGGGTCGCGTTCGTTGCTGCTGACGTAGAAATGGCGGCCGTCGTGGCTGAAGCCGGCGAAGCTGGCCTTGAGCTTGTCGCCCGGGGTCAGGTCGCGCTCCTTGCCGTCGCTGCCGATCACGTAGAGATGGTTGAGCTCGTTGCCGCCCTGGTCGCGGGTGACCAGCACGCGGTCGTCGTCGGGGAAGTAGGACACCGCATAGGTGCTGTCGACGGTCGAGCGCGTCACCGGCGTCCATTCGCCGCCACCGACCGGCATCGAATAGGCATTCCAGATGCCGGACTTGTTGGACGAGAACAGCAGCCGGCTTTCGTCGGCCGAGAACGAGGCGCCGGACACGCCGATCGAATCGATGAAGTCCTGGATGCCGTACTGCTTGCCGGGCAGCGTCGCCGCGGCGGTCGCGGCAACGGCGGGCGCGGAAATTGCAGCAGAGGGCGCGCGTGCGCCGGCGATGGCGGCCAGCGGCAGCGCGGCCAGCGCCAGGGCGAGGGACAACGGCGTACGGACGAAGCCGGAGCGGGTCATGGGACGTTCCTTGTGGTGACGATCGCTACGGAAGCGCGTGGCGCGGCCGTGCGACAGGGCCCGGCAGCGAGAGCCGCCCGGTGCTGGTCCGAATATAGGCCGGGCGGGCGCGGCGCCGGTAGCCCGGCCACGAGAATTCGCTGCTCAGGCCGGCGCGGGAACGCCGAGCATCGCGCCCACATGCGCGACCGCGCATTCGCGCAGCGCCGCCAGGTCGTAACCGCCTTCGAGCATCGAGATCACCCGGCCGCGCGCATGTTTGTCGGCGATAGCGACCAGTTCGGCGGTGATCCACCGATAGTCGTCGCCGTCCAGTTCCAGCTGCGCGAGCGGATCGCGGCGATGGGCGTCGAAGCCGGCCGAGATCAGCAGCAACTGCGGCCGGAACGAGTCGATCGCCGGCAGCAGGCGTTCGCGCCAGACCTTGCGGAAGGTCTCGCCGCCCGCGCCCGGCGGCAGCGGCGCGTTGATCACGTTGCCGACCCCGCGCTCGTCGGCGTAGCCGGTGTCGGGGTACAGCGGCATCTGGTGCGAACTCACGTACAGCACGCGCGGATCGGTGTCGAAGATCGCCTGGGTGCCGTTGCCGTGGTGGACGTCGAAGTCGATCACCGCGACCCGCGCCAGGCCGTGCTTGTCGCAGGCGTGGGCGGCGGCGACGGCGATGTTGTTGAACAGGCAGAAGCCCATCGCGGCCGAGCCGGTGGCGTGGTGGCCGGGCGGACGCACCGCGCAGAACACGCGGGTCTCCTCGCCCTTGAGTACCGCGTCGACTGCGGCCACGCCGGCGCCGGCGGCGCGCAGCGCGGCTTCGGCCGAGCCCGGCGCGAGCACGGTGTCGGGATCCAACTGCATCGGTCCGTCGACGACGGTGTCCAGCACCAGCGCCAACAGGGCGTCGTCATGGGCGCGCAGCAACTGGCCGCGGCTGGCGCTGGGCGCCTCGTGCCAGTCCAGCGCGGTGAAGGATTCGCGCAGCGCCTCGGTGACCGCGACCAGACGCAGCGGCCGCTCGGCATGACCCGGACCCGGGTCGTGGCGCGTGCAGGCCGGGTGCGTGTAGACGCGCATCGCTAGCCCTTGCGGCGCTCGTGGTTCCAGACCACCTCGCCGTGGCCGCTGGCGCGCGCCAGCACTCGGGCCAGCACGAACAGCAGGTCGGAGAGGCGATTGAGGTAGCGCACGGCCTCGGGCCGCACCGCTTCCAGGCGCGACAGCGCCACGGTCTCGCGTTCGGCGCGACGCACCACGGTGCGCGCGATGTGGCAGCGCGCCGCGGCTTCGCCGCCGCCGGGCAGGATGAAATCCTTCAGCGCCGGCAAGCCGTCGTTGTGGGCGTCGAGCCACTGCTCGAGGCGGTCGATGTCGGCGTCGAAGATCGCGGCGTGGCCCGGGATGCACAGCTCGCCGCCGAGGTCGAACATCTGGTGCTGGATCGCGACCAACTGGTCGCGGATCGGCGTGGGCAGCTCGCTGGCCAGGACCAGGCCGATGCAGGAATTGGCTTCGTCGACCGTGCCGTAGGCGTCGACCCGCGCCGAATCCTTGCCGACGCGGTTACCGTCGCCCAGACCGGTGCTGCCGTCGTCGCCGGTGCGGGTGTAGATCTTGGAGAGGCGGTTGCCCATCGCGCTGTGCGGATCAGCGCTTGTCGGCCAGATCGCCGGCGCCGGCCGTGGACTTGCCGGCCGCGGCGACGATCGCGTGCACCACGACCGCGATGCCGACGTAGGTCGCGGCGGTCTGCATGTAGGGCAGCAGCCACTGGAAGTAGTTCGCGGCCCAGCCGGCGACGGTCTTCTCGGCCACCGAGGCCGACAGCCAGTAGAAGCTGCCCTGGCTGAGCAGCTGGCAGACCATCGTCGAGGCGACCAGCGCCACCGCGGTCAGCGCCAGCGTGCGCCAGCTGCGCGAGTAGTGGCGTGCGACGAACAGGCCGCCGGCCCACATCGCGAAGTACGCCGGCACCAGGAACCAGTACGCGGCCGAGACGCAATAGTGCTGCCAGAAGCTCTGGCCCTGGCCGGTGATCACCGCGTAGTCCACCACGACCGCCAGCGCCATCAGCGCCGGGAATGCCCAGCGCGTCCACTGGCGCAGGTAGAAACCGCCGATGAAGAACACGGCCCAGGAGGCATCGGGGATCGGCGCCCAGTGGTTGACGCGCGTGGCGACCATCAACAGGGCCAGCAGGGCGAGGATCAGACTGCGTTGGGTGGTGGGCTTCATGGCTAAGGCTCCCGACGCCGGACTGGCGCGCCAATCCGCTCATTCTAAGGAACCTGCGGCGAAAGTGCCGCTTTCGCCCGCTAAGTGCTTGATCCCGGGGCGCCGGCGGGGCGCGAAACGGCGAATGCGCGTGCCGGCCACGGATTCGTCGCCGACGCGGTCGTATCATGAACGCATGACCCAAGACGCCCATGCGCCCACCGATCCGGCGCAGACCCCACACGATGTGCTGATCGTCGGCGGCGGCCTGGTCGGCGCCAGCCTGGCGATCGCCCTGGACCGCAGCGGCCTGAACGTCGGCCTGGTCGAGGCCGCGCCGCCCGGCGCCCTGCCGGCGGTGTTCGACGAGCGCAACCTCAGTTTCGCCGAAGCCACCGTCAACGCCCTGGGCGCATTGGGCGTGCTGCAGAAGCTGCGCGCGCCCAGCGGCGCGATCCGGCGCATCCATATCAGCCGGCGCGGCGATTTCGGCCGCAGCCTGCTCGAAGCCCGGCGCTACGGCCGCGATGAGTTCGGCCGAGTGGTGACCGCGCGCGATTTCGGCGCCGCCCTGGAAGCGCGCCTGGCCGAACTGCCGCGTCTGCAGCGCTACCGCCCGGTGCGCTTCGTCGGCCTGGCCGAAGACGACGGCCGGAGCCGCGCGATCCGGGTCGCCGCCGGCGCCGGCGAACGCATCCTGCGCGCGCGCCTGCTGGTCGCCGCCGACGGCACTCGCAGCGGCGTGCGCGAGGCGTTGGGCATCGGCGTGGACGAATACGACTACGAGCAGACCCTGTTCGTGACCCGCCTGCGCGCCGAACGCGCGCCCGACGGCACTGCCTACGAACGCCTGACCGAGGGCGGCCCGACCGCGTTGCTGCCGCGCGGCGATGGCCACTACGGCCTGGTCCACGGCGTACGCCGCGAGCAGGCCGACGCGGTTGCGGCGCTGGACGAGGCCGGTTTCCTGGCTCACGTCCAGGAAGCGTTCGGCTGGCGCATCGGTCGTTTCCTGGCCTGCGGCACGCGCGGCGCCTATCCGGCGATCCGGGTGCTGGCGCAGCGCCGCAGCGCGGCGCGCGCGCTGCTGGTCGGCAATGCCGCCCAGACCATCCATCCGATCGGCGCCCAGGGCTTCAACCTCGGCCTGCGCGATGCGCTGACCCTGGCCGAACTGATCGAAGCCGCGTTGGCCGCGCACGGCGAAGTCGATTGCGGCGCCGCGGCGCTGCTGGACGATTACGAACGCCGCCGGCGCGAGGACCGCGAACGCACCGTCGCGTTCTCCGACGGCCTGGCCCGGATCACCGCCAACGAATCGCCGCTGCTGCGGCCGCTGCGCAGCCTGGGCCTGTTCGCGGCCGACCGTCTGCCGTCGGCGCAGGCCTACCTGGTCGGCGGCGCGATGGGCTATCGCGGCGACGTGCCGGCGCTGTGCCGCGGAGAACGCGCATGAGCCGGCGCGGTCCGCTCGATGTCATCGTAGTCGGCGCCGGCGTGGTCGGCGCCGCGGCCGCGCTCGCGTTCGCGCGCGACGGCCTGGAAGTCGCTCTGGTCGAAAGTCGCGAACCACCGCGTTGGCGCGAGGACGCGCCGGACCTGCGCGTGTACGCGTTCGCGCCCGACAACGCCGCGCTGCTCGACGGCCTGGGCGTCTGGAAGGGCGTGACCGATGCGCGCGCGCAACCGTACCGCGCGATGCGGGTCTGGGACGCGGCCGGCGGCGGCGAACTGAGCTTCGAGGCCGACGCCTTCGGCCGCCGCGAACTGGGTTGGATCGTCGAGCACGGCCTGCTGGTCGACCGTCTGTGGGCGGCCTTGCCCACGGCCGGCGTGCGCCTGTACTGCCCGGAGCAGGTGACCGGCCTGGAACAGACGCCCGACGGCGGCAGCGCCGAACTGCTGCTGGCCGGCGGCACGCGCCTGCGCGCACGGCTGGTGCTGGCCGCCGACGGCGCCGAATCGCAACTGCGCAGCCTGGCCGGCATCGAGGCGCCCGCGCACGACTACGGTCAGCGCGGCCTGGTCGCGTTCGTCGATCACGAACTGCCGCACCAGGCGACCTGCTGGCAGCGTTTCCTGCCGACCGGGCCGCTGGCGTTCCTGCCGTATGCCGGCCACGGCGGCCGCCGCAGTTCCATCGTCTGGACCCTACCCGACGCGCAAGCCGAACGCTTGCTGCAGGTCGAAGATGCGGAGTTTCTGCGCGAACTCGGCCATGCCTTCGGCAGCCGCCTCGGCGCCGCGACCGCGGTATCGCGCCGGGTCGCGTTTCCGCTGCGCCGACAGTTGGCGCAGAAGTACGTCAGCGGCCGCGTCGCCATCGCCGGCGACGCCGCGCACGTGGTGCATCCGCTGGCGGGGCAGGGCGTGAACCTGGGCCTGCGCGATGTCGCGGCGCTGCGCAGGGTGCTCGCCGATGCGCAACGACGCGGCGCCGATCCCGGCGGCGCGTCGCGACTGCAGCGCTGGGAACGCGAACGCCGCAGCGAAAACGCGCTCGCCGCCTACGGCTTCGACGGCCTCAATCGACTGTTCTCCAACGACGCCGTCGCCGCGACCCTGCTGCGCGGCCCGCTGCTGGGCCTGGCCGGCAAGCTGCCGCCGGTCACGCACGCGTTCTGGCGGCGCGCGGCCGGCGTGTAGCGGTAGGTGCGCCGGACTCGGTCCTGATCCTTCTCAGCCGACGTAGGACCGCGGTCGCCCGATCAGCAGATACAGCGCCACCGCCGCGCCGACCAGCGCCACCGCCATCACGTAGTAGGCCGGCGCCATCCCGCCCAGGCTGCGCATCCATGGCGAGGACAGCAGCGGCGGCGTGAGCGCGCCGAACACGGCGTAGGCGACGTTGTACGAGAACGACAGGCCGGAGAAGCGCACCGGCGCCGGGAATGCGGCCACCATCACCGCCGGAATCACTCCGACCACGCCGACGAAAGTGCCGGCTAGCGCGTACATCAGCAGGAAGTGCTGGGCGCCGTGGTTGAGGTCGTAATACAGCGCGTAACTGCTCAGCAGCACGCCGACCGCGCCGACCAGCAGTGCCTGCGCGCGCCCGATCCTGTCGGCCAGCAGACCGGCGCCGACCGCGCTCAGGGTCAGGCAGAACGCGGCCAGGCTGTTGCCGAGGAAGGCCTGCGACGGCGCGATGCCGAAGCGTTGCTGCACGATGGTCGGCGTCATCAGCACGATCACCACGATCGCCGCGGTCAGCAACCAGGTCACCAGCATCGACAGCACCACGCCGCCCGCGTGCTCGCGCAGCACCCGCTTCAACGGCAGCTCCTGGACCAGCTCGCGGTTGGCGCGCATCGCCGCGAACACCGGCGTCTCGCTGAGCCAGCGCCGCAGGTAGACGGCGAAGAAGCCGAACACGCCGCCGATCAGGAACGGCAGGCGCCAGGCCCAGTCCAGCACTTCGGCCGGGGCGAACCAGGTGTTGACCGCGGCCGAGATCAGCGAGCCGATCAGGATGCCGGCGGTGAGTCCGGCCGACAGGCTGGCGCAGGCGAAGCCGACCCGGTTGGGCGGCACGTGCTCGGCGACGAAGGTCCAGGCGCCCGGCACTTCGCCGCCGATGGCGATGCCCTGGACGACGCGCAGCGCCAGCAACAACAGCGGCGCAGCGATGCCGATCTGCGCATACACCGGCAACAGGCCGATGCCCAGGGTCGGCAGCGCCATCAGGAATACGCTCAGGGTGAACATGCGTTTGCGCCCGGAGCGGTCGCCGAAGTGGGCCATGACGATGCCGCCGATCGGCCGCACCAGGTAACCGGCGGCGAAGATGCCGTAGACCTGCAGCGTCGACAGCCAGCCCGGCATGTCCGGCGGGAAGAACAGCTGGCGCAGGCTTTCGGTCAGGAATACGAAGATGACGAAGTCGTAGAACTCCAGCGCGCCACCCAGCGCAGCCAAGGAAAGCGTGCGCAGGTCCTTGCGATCCAGGGCGCGTGCGGCGGGCGCGGCGATCGTCGCGGAGACATCGGTCATCGGGCGTGGGCGGCGGCGGATGGAAACGGCAATGTACGACAAAGCCTCCGCGACGAGTGCGCGCGGGTTTGCGTTTCGCGGGGTGGGGATGCTGTAGACGATCGCATCGCAAGGTTCGGCGATGGCCGCACCGCGGGCTCGATCGGTTCGCACGACGATGCGGTTCGCTGCGCTGATCGCATCCTATGGTGGATCGAAATAACGACGCCCCGGCGGACCGGGGCGTCGCGGTGTTGCGTGTGGAACGTAGCCGGTTTACATGCGGCCTTCGAGTTCGCGCGGGCTCAGATAGCCGTCGCTGTCGGCGTCGAGCAGGAGGAAGTCCGCGGTCAGTGCGGCGTGGCCGCCGGCCTCGGTGCGATTGATGCGGCCGTCGCGGTCGCCGTCGAGGGCGACGAAGTCGATCCGGTAGCCGACGCTGGCGCGCGCCGACATCGGCGGCGCGGTGGTGGCCTGGGTGGTGGCTGCGGCCGCGGCCTGCGCGCGCAGGCTGGCGTCGGTGGCCGCGCTGCTGGCGTCGCGCGCCGCAACGGCGGCCTGGCCGGCCTCGGCGGCGGCGGCGACCGGATTGGCGCCGGTCTGGGCCGCGGTTTGCGCGGACTGCGCTTCCTGCGCCGCGCTTATCGCGCGCTGCGCCGCGGTCTGCGCGGCGATCGAGGATTGCTTGGCCTGATAGGACGTGGCGGCCGCGGTCGCGGCGCCGTGTTCGGTGGCCGCGCCGGCCTTGCGCGTCAGAGCGGCGTCGCGCGCCGCGGCCTGCGCGGCCTCGGCGTCGTCGCGTGCGGCGCGGGCATCGTCGACGGCGATCTTGGCGTCGGTGGTGGCGTTGATCTGCGCGCCGACCTTGGACTTGGCCTGCGCCAGCGCCTCTGTGCTCAGACCGGTAGCGGCGAGCGCCAGGGCCAGCAGGGTGATCCGACTCAGGGATGTGGCGTGTTTGCGTGCATGCCTATTCATCGTGACCTTCGTGCGGGTGGGGAGTGGCGACCCTAGACCCCTCGTGGTCAATCCGATGTAAACGAACGAAACGCCGGCTGAACGGCGCCGCCGCACGATGAACGACGGCGAACGCGACGCTTCAGCGCGGGCGCGCGTACACGGTGATCTCCTCGCGATCGTGATACAGCTGACGTGCGCGCACGATCAGCGGCCGATGGGTCTGGTGTTCGAACAGTTCCAGGCACACCCGCGTTTCTTCCCAGCGCTTCTTCATCGGCAGCTTGAGATTGAAGATCGTCTGCCGGCACCAGCCTTCGCGCAGCCAGGTCGCCATGCGCTCGGCGACGCGGCTGGGTTGTTCGACCATGTCGCAGACCATCCAGTCCATCGTCCGTCGCGGCTGCCACTGGAAACCGTCGGCGCGCAGATGATCGACACGGCCGCTGTCGAGCAGGGCCTGGCGCAGCGGACCGTTGTCGACGGACGTGACCTTCATGCCGTTGCGCATCAGCACCCAGGTCCAGCCGCCGGGCGCGGCGCCCAGGTCGGCGGCCTGCATGTTGTCGCGCACCAGGCGTTCGCGTTCCTCGTCGTCGAGCAGGGTCAGCAGCGCTTCTTCCAGCTTCAGCGCCGAGCGGCTGGGCGCGTCCGGATGCATGCGCAGGCGCGGGATGCCCAGCGGCCAGGGCGAGGCATCGCGGGTGTCGGCGACGGCGACCACGGCATGGTCGCCATCGAGGAAGACGATGTGCAGGCGCGGACGTTGCGTGTCGTCGCTGGCGCTGAGGCGGCCGGCCTTGCGCAGCGCCGGGCGCAGCGCGTTGCCGAAGCTGCGCGCCAGGCCGGCGAGCGGCTTGCCGGCGTCGGAATCGGGGTGTTCGACCCACAGCTCGCCGTAGATCGCCGGCGCGCCGTCGGCCGCGGCGGCGTCGAGCGCGGCCAGGATCGGCGTGATGCGGTCGCGCGGATCGAGCCCGCGCAGGTCGGCCAGGCGCAGCAGCTTCTGGCGCGCGAAGATCAGCTTGTCCAGCGGCAGCGCGCGCGCCAGCGCCGCCGGGTCCTCGCAAAGGAACTCGACGTAGCCGCTGCCGCGTTCGGTGCGGGCGTAGCCGGGGTGGCCGGCGACGGCCGCGCGCTCGCCCAGTTCGGCCGCGAGTTCGGGCTCGAAGCCGGCGCGGCACCAGCAGAACAGCGCTTGCTCGGTCATCGTTTGAACTCGTTGTGGTTTGAAGGGGGTAGGAGCGGCGTGAGCCGCGACAGCGTCAGCGCGAAGGCTTGCGCGAGTTCGCTGCGGGACGGGTCGCGGCTTACGCCGCCCCTACCCCGAAGCGGAGCGTCGCCGTCAGTAAGCGACGCCGCTCTCGCCGTAGCGGCGCAGCACGTCGCGCGCCGCGTCGCGATGCAGGTCGCGGCGCACCGCGATGCCGCGGCGCTCGAGTTCGCCGATCCAGTCCGCGGGCAGCGGGCCTTCGTCGAACTCGGTCAGCGCCATCACGTCTTCCGAGCGCGCGCCGATCAGCAAGGTGTCGATACCGGCCCAGAAGCTGGCGCCGTAGCACATACAACAGGGCTGGGCCGACGTCGCCAGGGTCGTCGCCCCGGCTTCGTTGAGGCGGTAACGGCCGGTCGCGGTCTGCGCGGTCATGAAGGCCATCATCTCGGCGTGCGCGACCGAACAGGTCTGCGGCACCACCCGGTTCACGCCCACGCCGATCACCCGGCCGTGCTGATCGAACACCGCCGCACCGAACGGGCCGCCGCTGCCGATCTCGATATTGCGTCGCGACAGCTCCACCGCCAGCGCAACCTTGTCCTCGTCGCTGGCGTACAGGCGCTCGCGGTCGACGGCGCCGTCGATCCAGTCCGGCAGCAGCAGTTCGACCCGCGCCTGCAGCGGAGCGGCGGCCGCGCTCACATCGGTTCTCCGTGCTGGCCGGCGACGCCGCGGCACTCGCCCTGGACGCAGGCGCAGCCGGCGATCACCGGCGAGCCGCACATCGACATCTTGCCTTCCCTCGCGCACTGCGCCATCACCGCCGACGGATCGGCCGGGCTGCCGCGATTGACGCAGGCGTTGAACTGTCCGCAGCAGTTGCCGACGTTCTTGACCACGCAGTCGCTGTCGCTGGCGCAGCTCAGGTCCATCGCGATGGCGACCGGCTCCAGCGCCTCGGAGTGCATGCCGGGCGTCGGAAACTGCGCCGCCGGCGCCGGTGCGGGAGTTTCGGCGGCGGCTGCAGGCGCAGGGGTCGCAGCGGCCGGCGCGGCGGCATCGGCCGCCGGTGCCGGTTCCGGCGAGGAACAGGCGGCCAGCAGCGTCAACAGCAGGGTGGTCAGCAGCAGGAGGGCGAGTCGGCGCATCGTCATCGGTCTCAGGCCTTGCTGGCCCAGGTATCGCGCAGGGTCACGCTGCGGTTGAACACCGGGCGGTCGACGCGGTGGTCGTAGCGGTCGGCGACGAAATAGCCGACGCGCTCGAACTGGAACGCGGTCTCGGGCGCGGCCTGGGCGGCGGCCGGCTCGACGTAGCCGGTGACGGTGCGGCGCGAGTTCGGGTTGAGGTGATCCTGGTAGGTCTTGCCGTCGCTGTCGTCGTCCGGCGCGGCGACGTCGAACAGGCGGTCGTACAGGCGCACTTCGGCCGCGACCGCGTGACGCGCGCTGACCCAGTGGATGGTGCCCTTGATCTTGCGGTCGGCGCCGGCCATGCCGGGACGCGACTCGGGATCGAGCGTGCCGCGCAGTTCGACGATCTCGCCGGCCTCGTTCTTGATCACTTCGTCGCAGCGCAGGATGCCGGCGCCGCGCAGGCGCACTTCACCGCCCGGGATCAGGCGCTTGTAGCCCTTGGGCGGGACTTCCTCGAAGTCCTCGCGCTCGATCCACAGCTGGTTCGAGAACGGCACCCGACGCGCGCCGAAGCTCTCGTCCTTGGGGTGGTTGCCGAAGTGCAGCGACTCTTCGTGGTCGTCGCCCAGGTTGGTGATGACCAGCTTCAGAGGATCGATCACCGCCATGCGCCGCGCCGCGGCCGCATCGAGGTCCTCGCGCAGGCAGCCTTCCAGCACCGAGTAGTCGATCACCGAATTCTGCTTGCTCACGCCCAGGCGCTCGGCCCACAGGCGCAGCGACGCCGGGGTGTAGCCGCGGCGGCGGATGCCCTGCAGGGTCGGCATGCGCGGGTCGTCCCAGCCGTCGACCAGCTTTTCCTGCACCAGCACCATGAGCTTGCGCTTGCTCATCACGGTGTAGTTGAGGTTGGCGCGCGAGAACTCGATCTGGCGCGGGATCGCGGCTTCGTTCGGCAGGCCCTTGGCCAGCAGCGGCGCCAGCAGGTCCGGCGAATTGGGCAGATCGACGCGGGCCACGCACCAGTCGTACAGCGGACGGTGGTCCTCGAACTCCAGGGTGCACAGCGAATGGGTTATGCCTTCGCAGGAGTCGCTGAGCGAATGCGCGAAGTCGTACATCGGGTAGATCGGCCAGGCATCGCCGGTGTTCTGGTGGGCTACCTTCTTGATCCGGTACAGGGCCGGGTCGCGCAGGTTGATGTTGCCCGAGGCCATGTCGATCTTGGCGCGCAGGGTGCGCGCGCCGTCGGCGAACTCGCCCGCGCGCATGCGCCGGAACAGGTCCAGGTTCTCTTCGACGCTGCGGTCGCGATAGGGCGAGTTGCGGCCCGGCTCGTTCAGGCTGCCGCGATACGCGCGTACTTCCTCGGCGCTGAGGTCGCAGACGAAGGCATCGCCCTGGCGGATCAGCTTCTCGCCGGCGAGGTAGAACACCTCGAAGTAATCCGAGGCATGGCGCAGTTCGGCCCAGTCGAAGCCGAGCCAGCGCACGTCCTGCATGATCGCTTCGACGTACTCGGGGTCTTCCTTGGCCGGGTTGGTGTCGTCGAAACGCAGATTGCAGCGGCCGCCGAACTCGCTGGCGATGCCGAAATCCAGGCAGATCGCCTTGGCGTGGCCGATGTGCAGGTAGCCGTTGGGCTCGGGCGGGAAGCGGGTGCGGATGGCCGCGTGCTTGCCCGAGGCCACGTCCTCGCGAACGATTTGCCGGATGAAGTCGTTCCTGGCCGGCGCGGCGTCGGTGGCGGGATCGGTGGCGGGGGCGGACTCGACGGACATGCGGCACTTACGGGGAGGAGAGAACGAGCAGTTTAGCCGCTGGCGGGTTTCCGTGCCCTGTCGGGGGCTGCTGCGGCCGGGAAAGCGACGCCGTTTTGGGGTAGGAGCGGGGGGGGGCCCCCCCCCCCCCCGGGGGCGCCCCCCCCGCGGGGGGGGGGGGCGGGGCGCCCCCCCCCCCCGGGGGGGCCCGGGGGGGGGGGGGGGCGGGGGCGTCACCCCGCCGGGGGTTGGGGGGTTGGCGGGGCCCCCCCGGCCCCGGCGGGCCTCGGCAACGACGCCGGTCGCGGCTCACGCCGCTCCTACCCCAGATCAGGGCCGGCCGGCGTATGCTGAGGACGGACCCGACTGGCCCGCCGAGGCCGAAGGATCGCGACGATGAAGGTCGTCTACGATGCCGCCAATCTGATCGACGCCCACCTGGTGCGACACGCCCTGGAAGCCAACGAGATCCCGGTCTTCCTCAAGGGCGAGGCCCTGCTGGGCGGCATGGGCGAGTTGCCCTTGTTCGGCATGGTCCAGGTCTGCGTCCCCGAGGCGGCCTGGCCGCAGGCGCGCGACATCGTCGAGCAGTTGTCCCTGGGCGAGCCGCCGCAGGCCGCGCAGGACGACGAGCCAGGTTCTGACGAGCCCGGCTCCGACGCGATCGGCTGGCTGCCGGCCTGAGCCGGCAGGCACCGGTTCTCCATCCGTTTCCGGACTCCGCCCGGCGCGCGCGCCGCGCGGCGCCGGCTTCCCTTCGTTCTTGTTCGGCAGGACCCGCATGCAATCGATTCAAGCCCTGATCCGCGACGTCGCCGATTTCCCCAAGCCCGGGATCGTGTTCCGCGACGTCACCCCGCTGCTCGCCGACGCCGGCGGCTTCGCGCGCTGCATCGATGCGCTGGCCGAACCCTGGCAGGGCAGCCAGGTGCAGGCGGTGTGCGGGATCGAATCGCGCGGCTTCATCTTCGGCGCGGCGCTGGCGCAGAAGCTGCACGCGGGCTTCGTGCCGCTGCGCAAGCCGGGCAAGCTGCCGCCGCCGCTGGTGTCGGTGGATTACCAGCTCGAATACGGCAGCGACCGGCTGCAGGCACGCAGCGATGCGCTGAAGCCTGGGGAGCGCACGCTGATCGTCGACGATGTGCTGGCGACCGGCGGGACCCTGGAAGCGGCGCGGACCCTGGTCGAGCGTCTGGGCGGGGAGCTGGTGGGTGCGAGCGTGCTGATCGAACTGGCGGGCCTGGGCGGTCGCGCGCGTTGGCAAGGGCCGGCGCGCCTGCATGCTTTGCTGAGTTATTGAGATCGCATAGGTCGGGGCAACTCCGTATGAGGCGATGCCCCGATCTCGGCACGACTCCCTCTCCCGCTGGCGGGAGAGGGTTGGGGTGAGGGCCGCGCCGATGGCGGGAACGCCTGGAACCCTCAAGGCTGCCCGCAGCGGTACTTGTCCACGCTCACGAAACCATTGCTCTGACTGATCTCGTGGTCGTAGCAACCCTGGCTGCCGAAACGCTGGTGACGCTGCGTGGAATGACCCACCGCGTGGCGCTGATCGCGCGGCACGCCGTAGTTCCAGCCGGCTTCGCCGTCGAAGCGATTGCGCTTGACCTGCGTCAGCGGCGCCGCGCCCGGCGCCGGCGTCTGCAAAACGTTGGCGTCGTCGTAGATGTTCAGCCGTGTGGTCACCCGATAGTGATCCTCGACCGGTTCGAAGCTGAGCAATCCGTCGAAGCCGAAGCTCTGCGAGTTCACCGCAACCGAGGGCAGGCCGCCGCCGAAGCGGGTTACGGTCTCGGTATCGTCCCAATCGCCCTTGACGCCGTCGTGGAACTCGCCTTCGTCCCAGCTGTGCAGGTTGCGGTTGCCGACGATGCGGTCGACGTGGGTGATCACGCGGCCCTTGGAAGTCTCCAGCCAGCCGCTCGCGCGCAGGCGATGGCCGCCGCGGGTGTCGACCTGGAAACGGCCTTCGGACGGGCTGCTGTAGGCCGGATCGTTGGCCAGCGTGCCGAGCTCGTAGCTGAGCAGACCGCCGCGCGTGCTGGCGCGATGCGGATCGCGCCAGACCTGCAGGTTCGGCTGCAGGGTCCAGCCCGAGGCGCCGTCGGGCAGGTTGGCGACGCGGAAGCGGACCTCGTGCGGGCGGCCGTCGTTGACCAGGCCGATGTAGGGCGTGAGGTCGTAGCGGATCGGTTCGATGTTGAACGCGCGCGGCGCCGGCATCACGTACCACAGGAAAGGGTTGGACCAGCCGCCGGTGTAGATGTGCGGGTAGGGCATGGCGATGCCGGCGACGCGGCCGTCCACCAATACCTGCACTTCGCGGTAGGGGCCGTTCTGCGCCGGGCAGGAGTAATTGGCCTGCGGCGGCGCGGTGAAGTACCAGAACTCCTCGCAGCCGCCGCCGGAACCGGTGGCGTAGACCTCGGCGATCCAGCGCTGCGCGTTCGCGGGCAGGGTGGTGTCGCCGACCAGGTCGGCGCCGTCGCGGCGTTCGCCGGCCAGCGGTGCGACGCTGTCGGCGGCGAGGGTCGGCGGATGGCGGCGGTCGGCGTTGTAGAAGGTCACCCGTGCCTTGATGTAGATCACGCCGGTGTAGGTCTCGTTGACCACGTTGCCCAGGTACATGCGTACTTCCTGCGGCGACTTGAGCAGGCTGGCGTAGGCGCTGAGATCCTTCTCGACATGCCACTGGATGCCCTCGCGCGAGGGCTCCGGCGTGCTGGTCGAGAACACCGTCATGCCGCCGATCTGCAGGTAGCCCAGGCGGTCGTACTGCACGCCCTTGACCGCGCCGTCCATCTCCAGCACGACCTTGTTCCAGGGCCCGGGGCAGGCGGCCGGCGGTGCGATCTGGCCGTAGTGCCAGTCGAAATCGGCGAAGCTGGTGTCGAGGATCTCGACCGTGCAGCTGGCGGTCGGTGGACGCGCGACCGCGGGGTCGGCAGTGCGCGGGTCGTCCCAGTCGGTACCGAATTCGTCGGCGGCCAGGGCCGGCGCGGCGCTCAGCAGCAGGCCGGTCGAAAACAATGTGGAGGCGCACCAGGCGCGCAGGCTCGCGTTCGCGTGCATATCGGTTCGGTTCCTTCGGTGGCGGAGTGGCCGCGCTGCGGTCGCGATGCCGCGATGCGGCATCCCCCTGCGGACCGGGCGGTGCCCTGCGAGCATCCTGCTATCGCGTCTCAAGGACAGCGAACGCGGTCGCGGTTCGTGCGCCGCGCCGGCAGGCTTGCGTGCGGTCGTCAGCGGAAATCGCCTTCGCGCACGGCCGCCGGAGCCCTTCCGAACCCTTGAAACAGCGGGCTTCGCGCCGCATTTCTGTGGCACGGATCTTCCCCGTCAGCGAGCAGGAGTCGGACATGCTGGGTATCGGCGCCAACAAACAACGTCTACCGCAACCGCAGGACGCGCTGCCGGGTCGCGCGGACCCGATGCCGCTGCACGACGCCCACTTCGTCCACGGCCGTCCGCTGCGCGGCGGTCCCGACGCGTTCGCCGGCCTGGCCCAGGTCCAATTCGGCATGGGCTGCTTCTGGGGCGCGGAGCGCAAGTTCTGGTCGCTGCCGGGCGTGGTCACCACGGCGGTGGGCTATTCCGGCGGCTACACGCCCAATCCGAGCTACCGCGAAGTCTGCAGCGGCCAGACCGGCCATACAGAAGCGGTGCTGGTGGTCTACGACCCGGCAGCGGGGTCGTTCGATGCGCTGTTGCAGACCTTCTGGGAAAGCCACGACCCGACCCAGGGCATGCGCCAGGGCAACGACGTCGGCACCCAGTACCGTTCGGCGATCTATTGCAGCGACGAGCCCCAGTACCGCGCCGCCCTGGCCAGCCGCGATGCGTTCCAGGCGCGCCTGAGCGAGGCCGGCTACGGCGAGATCAGCACCGAGATCGTGTTTCCGGCGCCGACCTTCTACTACGCCGAGGACGAGCACCAGCAATACCTGGCCAAGAACCCGATGGGCTACTGCGGCCTGGGCGGCACCGGGGTCAGCTGCCCGATCGGCGTGGGCGCCTGAGCGCTCGTCTCCGCGGGCTTGCGCCGATGCGGCGCAAGCTCGGCGCCGCGCTCACATACGCTTGATCGAGCACACGTAAACCACCTCGCAGGCACCGCCGCCGCTGTCGCTGCGCGTGGTCGAACTGCGCCATTTCCAGCCGTCCGGCGCCTGCGCCTCGACCAGCCAGCCGTCGATGCGCACGCGCTCGCCTTCGCGCACCGACTTCAGTGCTTCGGCGATCGTATCGTCGGCCGGGATCATGTGCATGTTGGCGCTGGAGCGCACGATCTCCTCCGGCGGCAGCGGCGGCGCGTTCTCCCAGCGGTAGCGGTAGAAACGGCCGCCCTGGCTGATCGACAGCTGCGACAGCACCGCCTCGTCGCGCATGCGGCCCCAGCCCAGGGCCAGGTCGGTCGGCGACAGCTCGGCCTCGCGGCCGCTGCGGTAGTCCTCGCGCCGCAGCACGCGCGCGTCGACGCTGAAACCGGCCAGCGGCGTCAGCGTCGCGGCCTGCAGCCGGAACGGCGCCAGCGACGAAGGCGCGGAGGTCTGCAGCGGTTCGTTACCGGACGACACCGACGGCGGCAGCTGGCAACGGTTGCTCGCGCCCTCGGCCGCGGCCGGCGCGCCGCCGTGCGGCGACGCGGTCCACCAGCCGATCGCGCCCACGACGACCAGCAACACCAGCCAGCCACGCAGGCTCATGCGCGTTCTCCGCGACGGCGCGACTTCGACGGCGCCGGCGGTTTGGGCGGTTGCAGCAGCGCCTGCGGCAGCTTGCGCAGTTCCACCGCCAGTTCGCTGAGAAAGTCCGACATCGCCGAACTGCGTCGCCACAGCATGCCGATCTGACGGTGCGGCGCTTCGCCGTTGAAACGCAGCAGGTGGATGTCGGGCGAGGGCGGCACCGGCGGCTGCACCGCCAGCATCGGCAGCAAGGTGATGCCGACGCCCGCGGCGACCATCTGGCGCAGCGTTTCCAGACTGGTCGCGCGGAAACCGTCGCGCTCGTCCGCGCCGGACAGGCGGCAGACATCGAGGGCCTGTTCGCGCAGGCAATGGCCTTCTTCGAGCAACAGCAGGTGCTGGTCGTCGAGATCGTGCAGGTCGAGCGAATCGCGCCCGGCCATCGCGTGCTGCTGCGGCACCGCGAGCAGGAAGGGTTCGTCGAACAGGGGCTCGACGTGCAACTGGTCGTCGTGGATCGGCAGCGCGAGCAGGCCGGCGTCGAGGCGGCCGTCGCGCAGGCGCGCCAGGATCTGGTCGGTCTTTTCCTCCACCAGCAGCAGTTCCAGGCGCGGGAAGCGCTTGCGCAGGCCCGGCACCACGTGCGGCAGCAGGTACGGGCCCAGGGTCGGGAACAGGCCCAGGCGCACGGTGCCGGCTTCCGGGTCCTGGCTGCGGCGCGCGATCTCGCTCATCTGCTCGACGTCGGCGATGACCTTGCGTGCGCGATCGGCGATGTCGCGGCCGACCGGGGTCAGCATCACCCGCCGCGGCGCGCGCTCGACCAGGGACACGCCCAGCTCGTCCTCGAGCTTCTTGATCTGGGTCGACAGGGTCGGCTGGCTGACGAAGCTGGCGGCGGCGGCGCGGCCGAAGTGCTTGTGATCGGCGAGCGCGACCAGATATTTGAGATCACGAAGATTCATGGCGCGACACCGGGCTTATTGAGGTTCAGAACGAATGTTCATTGAGGTAGGCTATCGCCATCATAGGAACAATTCATTTCTGTAATCAAATGCTGTCCTGCAACATAGCGTCATCGGATGCGGTCCGCGGCATCCAATCCCCTTTGCTTACCCCTTCCATCCGTTAATCAAGGAGTTGTCCGCATGCTTTCCATCGGCGAAAAGTTCCCGAAATTCAAGGTCAAGGCCACCGTCGGCATCGAGAGCCTCGACAGCGCCTTCGCCGACATCGACAACGACACCTACAAGGGCAAGTGGCTGCTGGTGTTCTTCTATCCGAAGGACTTCACCTTCGTCTGCCCGACCGAGATCAAGGGCTTCGGCGACCTGAACCAGCAGTTCCTGGACCGCGACTGCCAGGTCCTGGCCGCTTCGACCGACAGCGAGTTCGTGCACCTGGCGTGGCGCAAGGACCACAAGGACCTGCGCGACCTGCCGTTCCCCATGCTGGCCGACATCAAGAAGGACCTGACCTCGGCGCTGGGCATCCTCAGCGAAGACGGCGTGGCCCAGCGCGCGACCTTCCTGGTCGATCCGGACGGCATCATCCGCTTCGTCTACGTCACCGACGGTTCGGTCGGCCGCAACCCGCAGGAAGTCCTGCGCGTGCTCGACGCGCTGCAGACCGACGAACTGTGCCCCTGCAACTGGAACTCGGGCGACAACACGCTGAAGGTCGCCTGATCCGTCAGTCGGATCGGTAAGCCAGGCCGCGGATCTCCGTGGGTCGCGGCCGGCTCCGGCCTCAGCGTCTACGTCCGGTTTCACCTGCGCCGCCCGCCAACGCGGTCGGCGCAGATCTTTTCAGGCACGCCCCGCACGTGGGCCGGCTTCATCCCCGGCTCTCCCCTCCCTCCCGTGCGGGATGCCCGCAGCCGGGGTTCGCCCCGGCTGTTTTTATCACCCCTGTTTTATCGCAGCGCCGCAGTGCGCAGGCCGCGTTTCGCGGCGCCACGACCGTTACGCCGCCGTAAGGCGTCCGCCAGCCGCAGGCCCAGCGCCGCACGCCAGCCAGCGCCGCCGCCGCGCAACGGTTTCCCCGTCCAAGCAGTACCCAGGAGCACCCCGATGAGCCTTTCCGATCTACGCAACTCGCTGCCCGACTACGCCAAGGACCTCAAGCTCAATCTCGACAGCGTGTTGAGCGAGCCCGGCGCGCAGGGCCTGGACGGCAAGCAGATCCGCGCCATCGCCCTGGCTTCGGCGATCGCTTCGCGCCACAAGCCGCTGGTCGCCGCGATCGAAACCTTCGCCGCCGAGCAACTGTCGGCCGAAGAGCTCGACGGCGCCCGCGCCGCGGCCGCGATCATGGCGATGAACAACATCTACTACCGCGCCACCCACCTGATCCA
>CAMLID010000034.1 GCA_946480055.1 uncultured Lysobacter sp.
CCGGCCTGGTGATGATGAGCGTGATCCAGAACAGCTACGGCAACATCTCCTCGAGTTTCTTCGGCGCCAAGTTCGGCCGCCACGTCGAGGAACTGTTGGTCAGCCCGATGCCGAACTGGGTGATCCTGACCGGCTACGTCGCCGGCGCGGTGCTGCGCGGGCTGATGGTCGGCACGATCGTGCTGCTGATCGCGATGTGCTTCACCAAGGTCAGCGTGCCGCATCCGTTCGTGACCCTCACCACCGTACTGCTGGGCGCGACCATCTTCTCGCTGGCCGGCTTCATCAACGCGGTGTACGCCAAGAAGTTCGACGACGTCGCGATCGTGCCGACCTTCATCCTGACCCCGCTGACCTATCTGGGCGGCGTGTTCTATTCGGTCAAGCTGCTGCCGCCGTGGGCCGAGGCCATGACCCACGCCAATCCGATCTTCTACATGGTCAACGCCTTCCGCTACGGCCTGCTCGGCAGCAGCGACGTGCCGCTGTGGGTGGCGTATGTGCTGATGCTGGGCTTCGTCGCCGCGCTGGCGACGCTGGGGCTGTGGCTGCTCAAGCGTGGCGTGGGCCTGCGCAGTTGAGTTGGCGCGGGATCGCGCTCGCTTCGATCTTGGGCGCGGGCGTTTGCGCCCCAGCGCTCGCCGCACCGGCGTCTGATGCGACCGAAAGTGTCCTGCACGAGCGGGCGATGGACGACGGCACCCGCCTGACCCGGGCCTCGCTGTGCGGTTACGGGGAGCCCGAGCTGGAGCGCTTGAATGAAGGTTTGCGCGCCGCAGCCGAGGCGCGCTTTCTAGCGGCCGGGCGCGAGTTCGACCAGGGCACCTACGACGCGAGCTTCTATGCCGGCATGCAACGGGCCATGAGCCAGTTGCTGCAACTGCCGTCGGAGCAGGTCGAAGACATGCAGCGCTACCGCGCGATGCACTGTGCGCAGGTGCGCAGCGAGATCGACGCGCTGCTGGCCGAGACTGCGCCGTAGTCGTCCGTTGACGCAGACGAGGAGAGCCGGCGGTGCGTATCGAATCGATCGACTATCGCGAACCGTGTCGCTACCGGCCGGTGGATACCTTCAGCCATCTGCGGCTGAGCGAGATCGGCTCGCTGCGCGAAGTGTTGGCGGTACTGGATGGATTGCGGAAGGACCAGCCGGGAGTCCGCTTCCTGTGCACCCTCGATGACCTGGGTCAGTGTTGCTATACCAGCGGGCATGCCGGCGACGACGAGCGGCTTCGGCTGGACGCCGATATCGACTTCGACGATCCGCACGCCGTGCATGCCTGGGAGGCGAGCAAGCTCGCGCACATAGCGGCTCAGCTGCAGGCGCCGCAGCACCGGTTGAGTTGGGACGAGGTCGCAGGAACGCAGGACGCCGGCGACGAAGGCATCCAGACCTTGCTGGCGACGAACCGCGACCCGGACGTGGTGCTGGACAAGGTGGTCTATGTGCAGCGCCTGCCCGTAGCGAGCGACGACCTGCTGATCGCGGGCCTGCCGAACGGCTACTTCACCTGCGACTGGGACGTGTTCCAGAACCACGCCGTGATCCGGCACCTGCAGGAGCGCTATGCTTACCGCTTCTTCGGCATTGGCGCCTCCTGGCTCGGCTTCGTGCGCGAGCGACCCATGCGCGCAGACGACGCCGACCGTCTTGTGATCGAACTGCGCCGGCTGTACGGACAAGCCGACGAGACCCGGCAGGTCGCGACTTGGCAGGAACTGTCGCTAACGCTGCAGCGCAGCGAGGTCTTGCTGCTGGGGTACACCGAGAACTTCGCGGACTGAGCCGGCCCGCGGCTGCTCGCGGCCTCAGGCCGAACGCATTGCGACATCCGAGCCGCAGGCGTGCCGCGCTCCGCATCGCTCAATCGCACACCGCCCCATCCGCGCCATTGGAATGGCACAGCTGCGGCCAGCCGTGTTCGCGCCACAACGCGATCAGCCCGCTACGGCGCAGGTAGGCCTGAAACGCCGGATCCTGACGCAGCGCGCGCGACTCGGGCTGCCACAGCACCCACTGGTACGAGGCGTAGCCCGCGCGCTGCACCGCATCCAGGCTGTCGATGTCGCGTGGGTAGTCGCGCACCGGCAGCAATAGACGGGTGAAGTCGTAGTGGACCTGACCGTAGCGCGGATTACGTTCGGAGTACTCGATCGCCGGCAGCACCGCCGGCCAGCGCGAAGGATCCTGCAGCGCCGCCGCCGCGGCGATTTCGGAGTTGCGCCAGGGCTGGTCCGAGGGCAGGGCGTCGGCGATGCGCGCGGCGGTGGCGTAATCGCGGCGCCAGATCGCGTTGAAGTAGCGCGCGGTCTGGGACTGGACCGGGTCGGCCATGGCCAGGTGCGACTGCGCCTCGTCGTGACGGCCCAGGGTGTCCAGCATCCGTCCACGCCAGAAATGCAGCGCCGGATCGTAGGGCGCGATCAGCAGGACGTCGTCGATCTCGCGCAGGGCCTGGTCGACATAGCCCATCGACGCCAGGCGTTGCGCATGGGCGCCGCGCCATGGGGTGTCCGAAGGCGTCTGTGCGATCGAACGCTGCGACAGCGACAGGCATTCCTCCCACTGCTGTTCGCGGCAGGCGCGGTTGGCCAGCACGCCCAGCGCTTCGGGTTGTTGCGGGTCCAGCTTCAGGGCGGTGGCGGCGGCTTGTTCGGCTTCGCTGCGTAGTTCGTTGCGACCGGGCTCCGGCGCCAGCGAGCGCAGCCACAGCTTGGCCGACAGCGAACCCCAGGCGCGTGCGTAGCCGGGGTGTTCGCGCAGCAATTCGCGCAACGCGGCTTCGGACGGCAGGCTGGCGGAACTGGTGTTGCGCAGCCCGCCCGGCGAGGCGTTGCGCGCGATCAGGTAGCGTTGATAGAGCGCCGGGTCCTCGTCCTTGGGCGGCGCCGGCGGCTTCTGGCTGAGCTGGCGCTGCATCGCATTGCCGATCGCGTAGGCGATGTTGCGCTGGATCACGAAGATGTCGCGGAACTCGCGGTCCAGGTCCTGCGTCCACAGGGTGCGGTCGCTGGCGGCCTCGACCAGGCGCAGGCTGATGCGTAGGCGCTCGCCGTCCTGGCGCACGCTGCCTTCGAGCACGTGGGTGGCGCGCAGGCGGCGCGCGATCTCGGCCAGCGGCAGTTGGGTGTCGCGGAACTGGACCGAGGACGTGTGCGAGGTCACGCGCAGGCCGTCGATGCGCGCGAGCAGGCCGATCAGCTCCTCGCTGAGGCCGTCGGCGAAGTCGCGGCTGCGCGGGTCGTCGCCGAACGTGCGCAGCGGCAGCACCGCGAGTACCGGCACGGTCTCGTTGTGGGCGGCAACGGTGTCGGTCGGCTTGGCGCCGCCGGCGCGGTCGCCGCCGTAACGCCACCAGACGCCGGCGCCGGCGGCGAGCAGCAAGGCCATCGTCGCCAGTACGGCGATGCGGCCGAGTGGCCGGCGCTGCGGGGCCGGCGGATGATCGCTGGCGCGACGCAGCGGCGGTTCCGCGCTGGGCTTGCTTTCGACCGGCGGCGCCGCGACCGCCTCGGTATCGGCAGCAGGAGCCGCCGCCGCCGGCAGATCGAAGCGATAGCCGTAGCCGTGCACGGTGTGCAAGTAGCGCGGCGCCTGCGCTTCCTCGCCCAAGGCATGGCGCAGCAGGGTCATGACCCGGTTCAGCACGCCTGGGGTGACGTGGCGGTGGCCCCAGACGGCGTCGAGGATCTCGTCGCGCGCGTACACCCGCCCGGGCGAGCCGGCCAGCAAGGCCAGCACCGCGAACGCCTTGGGTTCCAGCGCCTGGGCTTCGCCGCCACGCAACAGCCGGTGGCCGCTGCGGTCGATCACGATGTCGTCGAAGATCAACGGGGCCAGGTCGGACGGCGGTGGGTCGGTTGGGCTCATGGAGTGGGGGCAGGGGCCATCGGGGGACGGGCCATTAACGTTTACGCAAAGGCGGTGATGACCCGGCCTAAGCTTTTCCCAAGCTTAGATCCGCGCCCTCAGGCTTCCCAGTGACCTTCCTCATACCGCCCTCAAGACCGTGAGGGCGCGCGGCGCGAGCCTATGCGAGCCGGGTCGTCCGGCGCCTTTGGACCCCACGCCATGAACCTCGCCACTTTGTCCCTGGCCGCCGCGCTCGCGCTGATCGCCGCGCCTGCCGCCGCCACGCCGCCGCAAACCGTGTCGCTGCTGATCGACTGCGAACGTCCGGCACTGCCCGACCAGCAGGCGGTCGCACGCCTGACCGGCATCGACAACCTCAGCCAGGCCTACGCGGTGCGCGCGCGGCTGATGGCCGACGCCAGTCGCGCCTGCCACCGCGACGGCGCGCGGCACGTGCGCCTCGTGCTCGCGCCGCAGGCCGGCGACGCACGCCGGCTCGCCGCTACCCGTTAACCCCGTGCGCACGCCGCATGCGTTCTACTGGCGACCTCGAACGATCCGGAGCCACCGCATGCGCCTGTCCTTTCTGTCCGCTGCTCTTCTGGGTGCGGCTTCCCTGAGCGCCGCCCTGGCCGGTTGCGCCGGCACCGACGCCGGCAAGAGCGCGGCACCGACCGAACCGGCCACGACCGCGACGGATACCGCCGCGCCGGCCGAACGCCCGGCCGCCAAGATCGCCGCGGACCAGGTCGGCAAGGTCAGCCCGGTGCCGGCGTTCAAGGGTTTCGGCGAGCACTGGTCGGTCGACATCCAGGCCAGCGGCGACGACTTCGACCACACCGTGGCCCTGACCTGGGGCTCGGGCAGCTACAACGCGACCGGCCACGCGCGCTACAAGGGCCGGCCCGCCGGCGCGCCGAGCTCGCCGATCGTGCTCAGCGGCGAGCTGGCCACCGCCCAGGGCGCCAAGCCCATGACCATCGAGATTTCGCGCAAGGACTGCACCGACGACGGCGACCGTCCGCACCAGCACAGCGTGCGCGTGCTGGTCGAAGGCATGGACCCGATGCAGGGTTGCGGCGACCTCGCGGTGTACTGATCGCGGCCGCTCCGCGGCGGCATGTCACAGCGCCGCGGGCTGGATCGTCGTTCCAGTAAGACGGAATGATCCGTCATCCCTGGAGCGACCCATGAACGACACCGCCGCCGCACGCCCGATCAACTACCAGCGCGAAATCCCCGACGTCCTGCAGGCCATGGGCAGCGTGCACCGCGCCATGGACGGCTACGGCCTGGAACGCGGCCTGCATCATCTGGTGCAGCTGCGCGCGTCGCAGATCAACCGCTGCGACTATTGCATCAAGCTGCACACCCGCGAGGCGCTGGAGGACGGCGAAACCGGCTTGCGCCTGGAGCGGCTCGCCGACTGGAGCCAGGCCACGGAGTTCAACGAACGCGAACGCGCCGCGCTGGCCTGGACCGAAGCCCTGACCCGGCTCGAACCCGGCGCCGAACTGGGGCCGCTGCGCGCGCAGCTGCGTGAGCACTTCAGCGACAATGAGATCGGAGTGCTGACCTCAAGCGTGGCGATGATCAATCTGTGGAACCGGATCCAGGTGTCGAGGCACTGATGCAGGCAGGCAGCCACAACGACGACGCCGGCCTGGCGTTCGAAACCCATCGCGGCCTGCTGACCGGCCTGGCCTACCGCATCCTCGGCACGCGCGCCGACGCCGAGGACGCGGTCCAGGACACCTACCTGAAGTGGCAGGACGCCGACCGCGCCGTGATCGACAACCCGGCCTCGTGGCTGACGACGATCTGCACCCGCCGCTGCATCGACCTGCTGCGCGCCGCACACCGCACCCGCGTGGACTACGTCGGTTCCTGGCTGCCCGAGCCCATCCACAGCGCCAGCGACGACCAGCCCGAGGCCGCGCTGTCGCTGGCCTCGTCTCTGAGCACCGCCTTCCTGCTGCTGCTGGAACGGCTGACGCCGAAGGAGCGCGCGGCCTATCTGCTGTACGAGATCTTCGACGTGCCGTATCCGCAGATCGCGCGCACCCTGGAACTGCAGGAAGCGGCCTGCCGCAAGCTGGTCTCGCGCGCCAAGGCGCACGTCGAGCAGGGCGGGGTGCGCCATGTCACCCCGTTGCAGCGCCAGGACCAACTGCTGGCCGCGTTCGAGGGCGCCATCGTCAGCGGCCGCACCGACGCCTTCGCCGTGCTGCTGGCCGACGACATCGAGCTGCGCGCCGACAGCGGCGGCAAGGTGCCCACGCGCCTGGACGTGATGCACGGCCGCGAGCAGGTGCTGGACTTCGTGCTCGGCTCGCTGCGCCAGTACTGGGGCGAATACCGCTGGACCGTGTCCGACCTCAACGGCGCGCGCGGCGTGATCCTGGAACACGAGGGCCACGTCGCCGCCTCGCTGTCCTTCGCCTACGACGAGGACGGCCGCGCGACCCGCATCTACATCATGCGCAATCCGGACAAGCTCGCCGCCCTGGACGCGCCGGCCATCGTCTGAGCGTCGGCACGGATTCACGCGCGTCCCCGCCGGACGTTGGAGACGGTAGACGGCAAGACCGCCGTCGCCGTCCCAGGAGTCGTCCATGCGTGAGTCGTCCATGCGTGTCCCCGTCGTTGCGGCCGCCGGTCTGGTCTTCGCTGCCGCGCTCAGCCTGTGGCCGGCGCCGGTGCGCTCGGCCGATCCGGTCATTCCCCGTTTCCCGGCGCCGGTGTTCCGCGGCGGCAACCAGGGCTGGGGCCTGATCTTCGACAGCAGCGTCAAGCCGCTGCGTTACTCCCTGGTGGTGCCGCAGCTGGCCGGCGTCGCCCACGGCGGCCTGAACCAGGACCCGCAGGTGCCGTCGCAGCCCGGTCGCTACACCCTGGTCGGTCGCATCAACATCAACGGCCAGCTGCGCGAGCTGGTGGTGCGGATCAACAAGGCCGCCGCAGGCAAGAGCTGCCTGGACAGCGCCGGCAAGGCCCATCCCTATGCGGTGATCGTCGGCGCGGCGCAAACGGCCAACTGGTACGGCTGTGGTGACTTCAGCGCGCAATGAGCGCGGTCGCGGGCGCCGCGTCCCATGGTTGGGGCTGCTCGCGTTCGTGCTCGCCGGCCTGGGCCTGCCTCCGGTCCCTGCGACGGGCGCCGCCGGCCTCCGCCCGATCGCCCGCGACACAGCCGTGGACTGTGTGGCGATGGAAGCGACGGCGGCGGCCCAGGCCGGGGTTTGCGAGGAAACGGCGGCGGTGTTGTTCGCGTCGGCGGGCGAAGCGGGCGGCGGCAGCGGACGTTAGCTGGAGCGCGCCTGCGGGTGGCGCCGCGTTTCGGGTTGCGTGGTCGCGGCTCGCACCGCTCCTACAGGGAGCCAGGAGGCGGCCGGGTCGACGGGCTTGCGCGGTGGTGGGGGTAGCGCGGTCGCGGCTTACGCCGCTCCTACCCCACGGCGGGATCCGTTCGCTTCGACTTCGGACGGAAACGTCGCGCGCGGCCGCTCACGCCGGCGGCAGGCGGAAGAACTCGCGTGCGGTCGCGGTGCTGTTGGCGGCGGTGACCGCTACCTCCTCGCCGCGGTCGCGCGCGAGTTCCTCGACGATGTGCGCCAGGTACATGGGCTCGTTGCGGCGGTGCGAGGGCGCGGGCTTGACCGTGCGCGGCAGCAGATAGGGCGCGTCGGTCTCGATCATCAGGCGATTCGCCGGGATGTTCCTGACCAGTTCGCGCAGGTGTTGGCCACGGCGCTCGTCGCAGAGCCAGCCGGTGATGCCGATGTGCCAGTCCTGATCGAGGTAGTCGAACAGCTCCTCGCGCGTGCCGGTGAAGCAATGCACCACCGCCGCGCCGAGGCGGCCGTCGAAGTTGCGCATGGTCGCCATGAAATCGGCGTGGGCGTCGCGCTGGTGCAGGAACAGCGGCTTCCTGGTATCGACCGCGATCTGCAGCTGCTGCTCGAACGCGCGCCGCTGCGCCGGGCGCGGCGAGAAATCGCGGAAGTAGTCCAGCCCGCATTCGCCGACCGCGACCACCTCGGCATGCGACAGCAACGCACGCATCTCGGCGTCGCATTCGGCGGTGTATTCGCTGGCGTGGTGCGGGTGCACGCCGGCGGTCGCGTACAGCTCGCCCGGGTGCTTGCGCGCTAGCGCCAGGGCCTTGGGCGAATGCTCGCGGCTGGCGCCGGTCACCACCATCTGCGCGATCCCGGCGTCGCGTGCGCGCTGCAGCACCGCGTCGCGGTCGGGATCGAAGCTGTCGTGGGTGAGGTTGGCGCCGATGTCGAGCAGTTGCATGGGGATCGCGGTCTTCGCAAAGCGCGCAGTTTAGCAATGCGGGCCGCACTGCTCTCTGTGGGAGCGGCGTGAGTCGCGATGGGGTTGGATATGGGACGCAGCGGGTGATCTGGGCGGCTGCGGCCATCGCGGCTGACGCCGCTCCCACAGAAAGCAGGCGCGCACCAGCCCTCTGTGGGAGCGACGTGAGCCGCCATTGGGTTGGACGGAGGATGCAGTGGGCGGTCCCGTCGTGGGGACCGTCGCCTCTCACACAACTCCCACCGCAGGCAAGCGCGCCGCCCCCGCGTATCCTTGCGCGCGTGACCGCGCCTGCCTTCCCCATCGACCCGCTGCTGCCGCAGATCCGCGACAGCCTCGCCGCCCATCCGCGTCTGGTGCTGGAAGCGCCGCCGGGTGCGGGCAAGACCACCCAGGTGCCGCCGGCGCTGCTCGATGCGCCCTGGCTGCAGGGCCGCAAGATCGTGATGCTGGAACCGCGCCGTGTCGCGGCACGCGCGGCCGCGCAGTTCATGGCGCGCCAGCGCGGCGAAGCCGCGGGCGAGACCGTCGGCTACCGCATCCGCTTCGAGAACCAGGTGTCGGCGCGGACCCGGATCGAGGTCGTCACCGAGGGCATCCTCACCCGCATGATCCAGGACGACCCGACCCTGGACGGCGTCGGCGCCTTGCTGTTCGACGAATTCCACGAACGCCACCTCGCCGCCGATCTCGGCCTGGCCCTGGCCCTGGACGTGCAGGCCGCGCTGCGCGAGGACCTGCGCATCGTGGTGATGTCGGCGACCCTGGACGGCGAACGCCTGGCCCAGTTCCTCGACGCGCCGCGCCTGAGCAGCGCCGGCCGCAGCTATCCGGTGAGCATCGCCCACCATCCCGCGCGCCGCGACGAGAAGCTCGAACACCAGACCCGGCGTGCGGTCGAGCAGGCTCTGGTCCAGCACCCCGGCGACGTGCTGGTGTTCCTGCCCGGCCAGCGCGAGATCGCGCGCGTCGATGCGGCCCTGCAGACCAGCGAGGCGGTGCGCGGTGTCGACGTGCTGGCCCTGCACGGCGAACTGCCGGTCGAACAGCAATCGCGCGTGCTGCAGCCCGATCCCGACGGCCGCCGCCGCGTGGTGCTGGCGACCAACGTCGCCGAGTCCAGCGTGACCTTGCCCGGCGTGCGCGTGGTGATCGACGCGGGCCTGGCGCGCGAGCCGCGCTACGACCCCAACAGCGGCTTCGCGCGCCTGGACGTGGTGGCGATCGCGCAGGCCTCGGCCGACCAGCGCGCCGGCCGCGCCGGCCGCGTCGCCGAAGGCTGGGCCTACCGTTTGTGGCCGGAGTCGCAACGCCTGGAGCCGCAACGCCGGCCCGAGATCGCCCAGGTCGAACTGGCCGGGCTGGCGCTGGAACTGGCCGCGTGGGGCGACGCCTCGCTGCGTTTCCTCGACCCGCCGCCCGGCGGCGCCCTGGCCGCCGCGCGCGAACTGCTGCAGCGCCTGGGCGCGCTCGACGGCCGCGCGATCACCGCTTTCGGCCGGCGCATGCTCGCGCTGGGCACGCATCCGCGTTTGGCGGCGATGCTGCTGGCGCCCAGCGATTCCGGCGAACGCGCGCTGGCCTGCGACCTGGCCGCGCTGATCGAAGCGCGCGATCCGCTGCGCAGCGGCGGCGATGCGCTGGCCGCGCGCTGGCAGGCGTTGGCCGCGTTCCGCGCCGGCCGTGCGCCGGCCGAGGCGTCGCGCTCGGCATTGGCCACGCTCGACCAGGCCAGCAAGCAATGGCGTCGGCGCCTGCGCGTGGATCGCGCGCCGCCGTCGCAGGTGCCCGCGCACGCGCTCGGCGATCTGCTGCTGCATGCGTTTCCCGACCGCATCGCGCGCCAGCATCCGTCCGATCCCTACCGCTACCAGCTCGCCAACGGCCGCAGTGCGAAACTGTTCGACGACAGCGCGGTCTACGGCGAGCCCTGGCTGGTGATCAGCGAGCTGCGCGACGATCCGCGCGACGCGCGCGTGCTGCGCGCCGCACCGCTGGACGAAGCGCGCCTGGAGCGCGAATTCCCGCAGCGTTTCGTCAGCGAGGACCGGGTGGTCTGGGACACGGCCGCGCGCGGCATTGCCGCGGTGCGCGAGCGTCGCTACGACCGCATCGTGATCGACAGCCGGCCGCTGGCGCGGCCGGACCCTTCGCGCTACGCCGATGCCTTGGTCGATGCGGTGCGCCAGCTCGGCCTGGAGGCGCTGCCCTGGACCGAATCGCTCAGGCAATGGCGCGCGCGCGTGCGCTGCCTGCGCGCCTGGTTGCCCGAACTGGCTGGCGACGGCGGCCTGCCGGACCTGTCCGACGCCGCGTTGCTGGCCGGCCTGGACGACTGGCTCAAGCCCGCACTCAGCGGCAAGACCCGGCTCGACGCGCTCAGCGAAAGCGAACTCGGCGAAGCGCTGCGTTCGCACCTGGACTGGTCGCTGCGGCAGCGCATCGACGCGCTCGCGCCGACCCGCATCGTCGTGCCCTCCGGCATGGAACGCGGTATCGACTACGCCTACGACGAGGAAGGCGGCGCCGCCGCGCCGGTGCTCGCGGTCAAGCTGCAGGAACTGTTCGGCCTGGCCGACACCCCGCGCATCGCCGACGGCCGGGTGCCGCTGACCCTGCACCTGCTGTCGCCGGCGGGCCGGCCGCTGCAGGTCACCCAGGACCTCAAGGGCTTCTGGGAGCGCACCTACCCGGAAGTGAAGAAGGAAATGAAGGGCCGCTACCCCAAACACCCCTGGCCCGACGATCCCTGGACCGCGACCGCGACCCATCGCGCCAAGCCGCGCGGCACCTGAGCGCGTGGCGGCCGTCGGCGCCGTCGAATTTGTGGCGGAGCAGATCGAGCGCGATGTACGTTGAGCGCACCGCGCATCCGCCATGGCTGCTCCTTGCTCCCTCCTTTGAGCACGGCCGCGCATCGGTGAACCGCAAGTGCTCGCGCGGTTGATGCAAGAAGCCGCGCTTCCTGGCCGGCCGGGGCAGCAAGGATTCGCTCGGCTGCGAGCGCCTGTATCCAGCCAAGAACCCGTAGGCTGCGTTGAGCCGCAGGCGAAGCGCACCGTCGCGTCAAAACGGTCGACCGCGACACCGCGGTCTGTGGCCCATCGCCTACACTGGCGCTCTTTCCGCCGCCCCTCGCCGCGCATGAGCGCCAGTCCCGCCGACTTGCCCGAGTTCCTGCCGTTCAAGCTCGACCTGGTCGGCCGCCGTGTGCTGTGGCTGCGCCTGAAGGCGGACCAGCGCGCCGAGGCCGCCTTCCTGGACGACCGTGCGCTGCCCGCGAATCCCGAAGGCGGTTGGATGCCCTTGGCGTCGTTGCCGCCGGCGTCCATGCACACCGGCCGCCACGCCGACGCGATCTTCCACATCGGCCACTGCGGCTCGACCCTGCTCAGCCGCGTGCTCAGCGCCTGGCCGCAGGTGCAGGGCCTGCGCGAACCGTTGCCGCTGCGCACCCTGGCCGAGGCCTGGCCGCAACTGGGCCGGCCCGAATCGCGTCTTTCCGACGACGAAGCGCCGCAACTGCTGCGCGCGCTGTGGTCGAACTGGAGCCGCGCCCTGCCGCCGCAGACACGCAGCGTGGTCAAGGCCACCAGCGGCTGCAACGGCCTGATCGCGCCGCTGTTGGCGGCCTGCGCCGATACGCGCGCGGTGCTGCTGGACATGCCGCTGCGACCGTACTTGGCGACGCTGCTGAAATCGCCTGCCTCGGTGCTCGACGCCGCCAGTGCCGCAGGCGAACGCCTGCGCGATCTGCAGGCGCGCGGCCATGCTGCCGATGCGGCGCTGCACGCCTTGTCGCTGCCGCAGCAATGCGCGATGGGCTGGCTGGCCGAGCGCGTGCGCTTCGCCGCGCACGCGGGCGGCGAACACGCCGCGCGCGTGCTGCGCGTGGATTTCGAAACCTTGCTCGCGCAGCCCGAAGCCACCCTGCAGCGTTTGGCCGCGCATCTGGGGTTGGATGCGCAGGGCGTAGCGCAGGCCTTGGCCTCGCCCGCCTGGGGGCGCTACTCGAAAGCGCAGACCCACGGCTACGGCGCCGACGACCGCGCCCACGACCTGGCGTTGGCGATGGAGCGGCATGCGTCCGAGATCGCCGAAGGCGTGGCTTGGGTCGAGGCCATCGTGCGACGTGAGCCGGCGTTGGCTGAGGCTGTCGCCGGCTGACCCTACGTTGCGCGTGACGCATCTGCTCCGCCCTCGCTTTGCTTTTGGGGTAGGAGCGGCGCAAGCCGCGACCGCGAACTTCGTCTGCCGGCGGGGTTTCGCTTCCGGTCTCCTTCTGCTTTCTGCTGCTTTCTGTGGGAGCGGCATGAGCCGCGATCGCCGACCCCTTGCCCGCGCCTGCTTCGCTCTCGCTTTGCTTTGGGGTAGGAGCGGCGTGAGCCGCGACCGCGAGCTCCGAAGTTCGGCGAAGGTTCGATTCTTAGTCAAAGGCTTCCGCCCGCTGCGCGTGCGGGTCACTTTCTCTTGCTGGCCCAAGAGTCCGCCTGGATTCCCTACGGTCAAAAGTAACCAAAGAGAAGGGCCTGCCTAGACAACCCTCCCGTGCGAGTGCGGTGGTTGCGTCGGGATTTTTCGACGGGACATCCCTGTCCCTTCGAAAAACGGCGCGCATCCTGCGCGCCGCCCTTCGGGTCTCCGGTTGTTCGTCGTGGTGCGGGGCTATGGATTTCAATGCCGCGGCAACGGCAACGGCAAATTAGCGAATCGCAATTGCAAAGCGCGGCGATTCGTCGTTGCCTGGAGTCGTTCGAACGAAAACAGCTCGCAGGATGGGGTGAGCCACAGGCGAACCGCATCGTCGCGTCGGAATGGATCGATCGCGATGGTGCGGTTGCCACCGCACCCTACGGCAAGCGCTGGCGTCAGCGTTCTTCGGTTGCGTCGTCGCTGGCGCCGCCGCCATCCTGGCTATCGCCGTCCTTCTTTCGCGCAAGCGCGAAGAAGCAAGCGATGCAGCCGGCGAACAGCGCGTAGTAGACCAGGCCGAAGAAGAAAGAGTGGCGGTTGCCCAGCAGCGACCAGGCGTCGCGAAACAGGAACAGGCCGATCAGCAAGAGCATGCACAGCAGCACGCCGGCGCCGGTGAACCAGGCGGGGGACGGGCGGCCGCGGCTGAGCATCACGGCGAACGTCAGCAGGCTGAAAGCCATCAGCGGGATGCCGAACATGATCGTCACGATGCCGGAAAAATCGGATGCCGACGCGGTCGCCGGCAGCGCCGCGCACATGGCGCCGGCGAGGATCGCGCGCGAGCGCGGGATCGGGCTCAGGTGTCCGCCCACATCCGGAACAGGTTGGTCCGCAGCGATTCCAGCAACACCTGCAGGCGCGGCTCCGGCTCGCCGGGGCGGGCGGCGACGATCGCGCGCGCCTCGTCCAGCTGCACCAGCAGTTCGCGTTTGGATACGTCGGCGACCCAGCTCTGCAGCCAGGTGATCGCGGCCAGGCGCACGCCGCGGGTGACCGGGGTGACGCGGTGGATGGTGGTGGACGGGTACAGGATCGCGCTGCCGGCTTCGAGTTTGTAGGCCAGGTGCTGGGCGCCCAGTTCGATGGTCAGCTCGCCGCCGTCGTATTCGGTCGGAGCATTGAGGAAGATGGTGCACGACAGGTCGCTGCGCAGCGGCGGCGTGGACGGGAACAGCGCCTCGTCGACGTGCCAGCCGTAGTTCATGCCCGGCTCGTAGCGCACCACCGTGGTCCGCGCCATCTGGCGCGGATGCGCGAACACGCGCACGTCGGGATGGCGCATGAAGGCGTCGCGCGCGATCTGGGCGATGCGCGCGTTGGCCGGGTCCTCCTGCGGCGCCTGCATGTTCTGCTTGACCGTGGAGTCGGGGTTGGTGATGCGGCCGTCGCCGAAACGCACCTGCGGCAGCAGCTCGCGCACGGCCTGGAGTTCGGCGGCGTTGAGCACGTTGGGCAGCACTCGGATCATGGCGGCTCGCATCGGGGTCGGTCCCGGATCGGGCGACCGGGTGCGGCCATGATCGGCATTCAGCCGCGGGCGGGCAATACGCGACCCCGATCACGCCGTTTCAACGATCCGAGCAGGAGACTGGACCCCGCATTCCAGCCCCAGGATCCGATCCGATGAGCAAGCTCAATTCGCTGCCCGAACGCGCCATGGAACTCGTCGCCACGGTCGGCGAGAGTCTCAAACAGGTTCCCGGCAGCGCCGGCAAGCTGCTCGAAGCCGGGGTCGTGCTGGGCGCGGTCAAGACCGGCGCGCGCGTGGCCGGCGGTTTCGTGCGCCGCAATCCGGCGATCGCGGTCGCCGCGGTGGCCGGCGCCGGCCTGCTCTGGCTGGCCGCGCGGCACCGGGCCAAGCAGAACCGCAGCGACGAGCCGATCGAAGGCAGCGCCAAGCGCATCGAGGCGCGTCGTGGCGAAGCCGGCACGCGTCGGCGCAGCCGCAGCACCCGCAAGGCGGGCGACGAAGGCGCGGCGACCGAGTAATCCGCGTAGTCCGCCCAGCGGACGGCCGTAACCTGGGGCGCGGCGACCGCCGCGCCGGTATCAGGGCGAGGGCGCTTCCGGCAATTCGACGATGAAGCGCGCGCCGCCGTGGCGGCGGTCCTCGTACCAGAGCTGGCCGCCGAAGTTGGCGACGATCTGCCGTGCCAGCGACAGGCCCAGGCCGCTGGACAGGCCGTCGTCGACGGCGTCCTCGTGCAGGCGCACGAAGGGTTTGAACAGTTCGCGCTGACGCGCCGCGGGGATGCCGGGGCCGCGGTCGGCCACGATCAATTGCCAGAACCCCGGCGCGCCCGGACGCGCGGCCAGCAGCAGTTCGCTGCCGGGGGCGTACTTCATGGCGTTGGTGACCAGGTTTTCGCTGACCTGGCGCAGCACGCGCGGGTCGATCGCGACTTCGGCCGGACCCGGCGGCGGCGCGACTTCGATGCGGATGCCGCGCGCTTCCAACTGCATTTCGTAGCGATGCACCAGCCATTGCAGGGTCTGGCCCAGGTCGGCGCGTTCGTCGCCGGCGGCTTCGCCGGATCCGCGCTTGCCGGCGCTGCTGCTTTCCAGGTAATGACGGATGTAGCCCAGGGCGTCGTCGGCGCTCTCGTGGATCATCTGCAGGTAGCGCGGCACGCGCTCGGGCCGGCAGCCGCCGGTGCGCAGCAGGTCGCTGGCGAACAGCACGCTGGTGAGCGGGTTCTTGAGGTCGTGCGCGACCAGGTTGACCAGCTCCTCGCGCTCGCGCGCCACCCGCTCCAGGCGGTCGCGAGCGAGCTTGAGGCCGATGTGGGCGTTGACCCGCGCCAGCAGTTCCTCGGGCAGAAAGGGCTTGGTCACGTAGTCGACCACGCCGGCGTCGAAGGCGCGCAGCAGCAGATCGCGGTCGTGGGCGGCGGTGACGAACACCACCGGCACCTTCAGCGGCCCGTTCGCGCGCAGCGCGTTCATGACGTCGAAGCCGTCCATGCCCGGCATCATCACGTCGAGCAGGATCAGGTCGGGTTCGGATTCGGCGCAGCGGGCCAGCGCCTCGTCGCCGCTGGAGGCCGGGATCACTTCGTAGCCCTGGCGCTGCAGCAGCATGCCGACCACGCGCAGGTTGGCGGCTTGGTCGTCGACGACCAGGATCCGGCCCATGGAGGTGGCGGCGATGGTCATACGTCCGGTATCGCTCCCCAGAGCCTGCGTGGCTTGCGCAAGGTCGGACAAGAGGTGCTCGTCGCGGGCCGGAGCCGGCGTTTCCTGCGGCGATTCCGGCCGCGTCTCTGACACGTCTTCGATGCGCATTTCGATGGCAACTTAACAGAATCTTTCGCGCCGGTGCGACGCGTGTCCCGGCACAGTCTGAACCATTCACCGGCGTTGGCAATGCGGGCAATCGGGAGGTTTGCGACGAGCGGCCGGCTCCTCCTTGCGGCGTCGCCCGGGCGGCATTCGGCGCCTCCGGATGTCGGACCGCAGGGCGCAGGCTCGGCAGCTCGGGAAAGTCGCCCGGCCGGAGCGTCGACCAGGTCGACACGTTCCCGCGCGGCCAGGCTGGCCGCCGGCTCGGCTTCGGCCCGGAGTCGGGCGGATCAGATGTGCCAGTCAGCACACGATGCGATGCCGGTTGCGGTGGCGCGCTCCGGCCACGGCCGGCACCGAATCCCCGAGCCGCGGCCGCTATCATGGCGGCGCTTCGTCTTCGCGATTCCGCCGTGACCCCGACCCACGACCCTGCTGCGCGGCGCCTCGGCCTGAGCCTCGCCGCGGCCGGCGCGATCCTGTTCTCCGCCAAGGCGATCCTGGCCAAGCTGCAGTACCGCTACGGCATCGACGCGCTGGACGTGATGGCCTTGCGCATGTCGCTGTCGCTGCCACTGTTCGTCCTGCTCGGCCTGCGCGAGACCGGCCGCGCCCGCGCGCGCGGCGACGGCCTGAGCCGGCGCGACCTCGGCCTGATCGTGGTGCTGGGCGTGCTCGGCTACTACCTGTCCAGCCTGCTCGATTTCTGGGGCCTGGAGTACGTGCCGGTGTCGCTGGAGCGGCTGATCCTGTTCCTCAATCCGACCTTCGTGCTGCTGATGGGCATGTTCGCGTTCGGACGCAAGGTTGCGCGCAAGGAATGGATCGCGATGGCGGTGAGCTACGCCGGCGTGGCCCTGGTGATGGCCGAGAATCTGCGCGTGGAAGGCGATCACGTGCTGCTGGGCAGCGCGCTCGTGCTGATGGCGGCGTTCTGCTACGCGCTGTACCTGGCGATGTCGGGACAGGTGATCAAGCGCGTGGGCTCCTTGCGTCTGGTCGCCTACGCGATGGTGGTGTCGACCGCGGCGACCTTGATCCACTACCTGATCGCGCGCGATCCCGCGCATCTGCTGCGACTGCCCTGGCAGGTCTACGGCCTGGCCGCGGCCAACGCGCTGTTCTGCACCTTCCTGCCGGTGACCTTCACCATGGCCGCGGTCGCGCGCCTGGGCGCCGGTACGGCCGCGCAGCTGTCGGTGCTGGGGCCGGTGTCGCTGGTGTTCCTGGGCGGCTGGGTATTGGGCGAGGCGATCACGCCGGTGCAGATCATCGGCACCGCGGTGGTGCTGGGCGGGGTATTGATCCTGACCCGGCCGGGCGCGAACTCGGTGCCGGTGGCGCCGCCGGTGGCGGAGCGGGAGTGAAGACGGCGGATCGGTCGCGATAGGCGCGTGCGGTTTCGACGCGCAATTCGATGGTCGCGTCGTCGCCCGATGGTCGCGATCGCGGCTTACGCCGCTCCCACAGGAGGCTCGAAGCTTACGTCGCATCTGTGGTGCCGCGGTCGCGGCTCGCGCCGCTCCTGCCCCAAGGCAAAGCGGGCATCCTGTGGGAGCGGCGTCCCACATGGATTTCCTTCGGTCATAAGCCGCGATCGCGCCAACGCGAACCACGACGAACCTTCACCGCGCTAGACCGCCCGCCATTCCCCCGGCGCCAAACCATCGACGCGGTGCTCGCCGATCGCGACACGCACCAGCCGCAGCGTAGGCAGACCGACCGCGGCGGTCATACGCCGCACCTGGCGGTTGCGGCCTTCGCCTATGCTCAGTTCCAGCCAGGCATCCGGCACGGTCTTGCGAAAACGCACCGGTGGATCGCGCGGCCACAGCGCCGGCGCCCCGATGCGCGTCGCCTGAGCCGGACGAGTGCGGCCGTCGTTGAGCTCGACGCCCTCGCGCAAGGCGCGCAGTTGTTCCTCGGACGGGTCGCCTTCGACCTGCACCCAGTAGGTCTTGCTCTGCTTGTGGCGCGGATCGGTGAGCCGATGCGCCAGGCCGCCGTCGTCGGTGAGCAGCAGCAGGCCTTCGCTGTCGTGATCGAGCCGGCCGGCGGCGTACACGTCCGGCGGCAGCCCGAAGCCGGCCAGGGTCGGCCGCGGCGGCTGGCTGCGGTCGGTGAACTGGCAGAGCACACCGTAGGGTTTGTTGAAGGCGATCAGCATGCGCGCATGATCGCCGAGGCGTGCCGTGCCGCCAAACGCCTGTCGTTTCAGGCGTCGGCGGCCAGCGCCCGGTCCGAGTCTAGCGGCGCGGGATCGGCTCCGGCTTCATTGCGTCCACTCGCTCACTCGCACCTGATAGCCGAAACGCGCGTTCGCGCGATCCATATCGCGCGGGTCGGTACCGACCACGCGCAGAATGTGGGGACCGTCGAGGTTGGGCTGGTAGATCAGCATGGCGTTGCCGTGCGCGCCGCCATCGGAATCCTGGCGCGGCGAGGTGTCGCCGACCAGCGGGCCGCGCTGGAACAACTGCAGGGCCGGGTCGGCATCCGGGCTGGCGACTTCGATCAGATAGCGCTTGCCTTTGACCAAGGGCCCGATGCGCACGTCCTGGAACAGGGTCGAATACAGACCCGAAGGCGAGTAGGCGCCCTTGAGCGGTTCGGCCAGCAGCAGCGCACCTTGGTAGGTATGCCCGATCTCGACCTGCGGCAAGCTCACCGGCGGCAGGGCCTGGTTGCGCTCCGGCGCGGCGGCGGCTTCCGTATCGCTCGTGGCTTGCGCCGTAGCGGCGCCGCGCCGTCGCACCTGCAGGCTGTAGGGGATGGACACGGCCGCGGTGCAATCGTCGACATCCACAGTGAGCGTGTAGGCGCCGCCCTGGTCGGCCTTGAACACCAACGACAGTTGCTCCTTGTCTCTGGGCAGCAGGCTGTTGTTGCTGTTGAGACCGGCATGGAAATACGCACCTACCGGACCGTGCACCGACATCGACACTTCGGCTTGAGTCTTCAGCGGTTTGCCGGCGAGTCGTGCGCGTTGGAACGCGTTCTCCGGGAAGTCGCCCTGGATCATCACCAGGTCGCCGCGGCGCACCCAGGGCAGCACGAACTGGCGCCGGCGCATCAGCGCCCGCTGCCCGGCTTGCAGGTCTTCGGACGCGCAGACGCTGGCGCCGATCTTGTTTTCGCGCTGCATCGGCTCTTCGGCTTCCGCCTTGGCCTCGGCCAGGCTTTCTTCATCCGAAGCCGAATCCACGGCGTGCTGCAGCGCTTCCTCCACCGAAGACGGCAGCACGTCCGGGGGCAGATCGTCCAAACCCAGACGGCCCTGGTAGCGGATGTCCGGCTGCAATGCGAACGGCGGCGTCGCGGTCGGCAGGTTGCGGTACGGACCGGGCAACACGTCGAGCTTGCTGGTGTCTTCGGGGACGGCCGTGGCGCCGCTCGCCTCGGGTTCCGAACCGGTCGCGGTCGCAACCGCAACGCTGACCTCGGCCTGCGCGTCGGCCTGCGCGTCGGCGGTCAGCTCGGGCGCGGCGACTTCGGTCGCCTGCTTGCCCAGTACGGCGTCGCGCAGCCCGCTCCAGTACGCGGTGTTGCGCAGGTTGGGCGCCAGTGCCAGCAAGGCGACGGCGACACCCAGTATCAGTGCGGCGATCAGGCCCGCAAACATCAGTCGCACGGTGGTACGTCCAGCCATCCAGCCATCCCCCTAGTCCATTGCGCGCCACTGTACTTCAAGGCGATTGCGTCGCAATGCCGGTTGCAGGCGGCGCTTTAGCCATCGTTGCGCGATGGGCGCAGGGCTTGCCGCATCGATCGCACACCGCGTGCGCGCGCGAAAGCCGCGCAGTGCGGAGGCTGCGCGGTCAGGTCATAAGAGCAACGACGGGATCGCCGATCCCGCCACACGATCTGCGCTCACGCGCCTGCAGCATCGCTGCAAGCGCGAGGGCGGCGTGGGCCTCAGCCCGGCTTCTTGAACCGCAGCGTCATCCGGTCGCTTTCGCCGATCGCCTTGTACTTGGCGTCGTCCTTGGCGTCGTGGTTGTTGCTGGGCGGCAGGGTCCACACGCCGTTGGGATAGTCGGCGGTGTCCTTGGGATTGGCGTTGACCTCGCTCTTTTCGTCGAGCACGAAGCCGGCGCCCTGCGCCAGTTCGATCACCAGCGCCTCGGTGAGGTAACCGGACTTCTTCATCGTTTCCAGATCGGTGCCGGGCTTGGCGCGGTGATCGACCACGCCGAGCGTGCCGCCGGGCTTGAGCGCATCGAAGAACGCCTTGAAGTAGGCCGCAGCGGTGCCTTCCTCGACCCAGTTGTGGGCGTTGCGGAAGGTCAGCACGACGTCGGCGGCGCCGGCCGGGCCGAAGTTCGGGGCCTTGGGGTCGAACACGCGCACGTCCGGCTTGCCGTAGATCGCGGCGTTGTCGGCGAAGCGCGCGCGCAACGAGGTGTTGAGGCCGTAGCGGTACTTGGGCTGGCCCGGAATCGCGTCGTCCCACACCGCGGCGACGTAGTGGCCGTCGTCCTTGAGGTAGGGCGCGAGCACTTCGCTGTACCAGCCGCCGCCGGGGGTGATCTCGATGACGGTCTGGTTCGGCTTGACGCCGAAGAAGCTCAGGGTCTGGGCCGGGTGGCGGTAGATGTCGCGGGCGCGGTTCTTTTCGCTGCGCCAGTCGCCGGCGAGCACACGGTCGAAGCTGGCGGTCTCCGCGGCCGCGGTCTTGGCGGCGGGCGGCTGCTTGGCTTCGACCGTCATGGCGCAAAGGCCGAGCGTGGCGGCGATCGTGGCGACCAGCAAGGAACGGTGCAGGGTAGGGGCGGTCATGCGTCGGCCTCGGGGCGGTGGGGTGATCAATCTACCCCAGCGCGTGCCTGCGCCCAGTGCCGGAGGTCCGGGATCGGCACCTTTGTGAAGCGCACTCGGGGAGCGCGCGCCTCAGGTCTGCGAGTGCTTGCGGACCTTGCGGGTGTAGGCCTCGTCGCTGGGCAGGGTCGCTTCCATGCGCGCCACGTAGGCCTGGGCCTGCTCGTGCACCCAGCCGCGAAACGCGAGCAGGCCGGCGTGGTCGGCCGAACGTTGCGGGTACACCAGGTAGTGGGCGTAGTCGGTGCGCAGGCGTTCGGGGCGCAGCGACACCAGCTGGCCGTTCTCGATCAGCAAGCGGGTGCGCGCCATGCGCGCCAGCGCCACGCCCATGCCTTCGACCGCGGCCCGGTGCATGGTTTCGGAATCGTCGAAGTGGGCGACGTAGCGGGCCGGCTCGCGCCCGCCGTAGTGCTCGAACCAGTCGCGCCAGTGATCGGCCGGATCGCCGAGCAACGGCCAGCGCTGCAAGTCCTCCAGCGCCGGCAGTCCGCCCATGCGCTCGATCAGCTTGGGGCTGGCGACCGGGGTCAGGGTTTCGTCGAACAGGTGCTCGATCACCACCCCCGGCCAGCCGCCGTAGCCGCCGCGCAGCGCGGCGTCGACGTTGGTCTCGCGCTCGAAGTCGACCAGGCGGGTGCTGGATTGCAGGTTGAGTTCCAACTGCGGGTGCAGGGCCAGGAAATCGCCGAGCCGCGGTACCAGCCAGGCCGAGGCCATCGAGGCCATCAGGCTCAGGGTGAGCACGTCGTCGCGGCAGGGCCCGTAGGGACGCAGCGCATCGTCCAAGGCGGTCAGATGCGGCGCGATGCGGTTCATCAGGCGCTCGCCGTCGGCGGTCAGCTTGACCCCGCGCGGCCCGCGGTCGAACAGGCGCCGGCCCAGGCGCTCCTCGAGCGCACGGATCTGGTGGCTCAGCGCACTCACGGTGAGGTGCATGGACTCCGCGGCGCGGGTCAGATTGCCGCTGCGGGCGGCGGCGGCGAAGCCCAGCAGGGCATGCAGAGGAGGGCGGCTCATATTGAATATTGTTCAAGTCTGGCTTGCAGAAATGTCGCTTTTTCAACGCTAAGACCAAGAGTAACTTGCGTCCTACTCAAGAAGCCAGTCCATTCCGGACCGGCGCTGGAATCTAGCGGAGCAAGCCATGAGCATCTACACCGACCTGCTGTTCATGCAGGGCTACCTGACCGACGACCGTTTCTACGGCCGATCCGAGCCGGCCCCGGCGAAGGACGCCAAGAAGGTCGCCCCCAAGCCGATCCTGGCCGCCGACACCCGCGCCGCCGCCGCCTGCTGCACCCAGGGCGCCGTCGCCGGCTGCAGCTGATGGCAGCAGCAGTCCGTAGCGTCCTTCCCTGAAGGCCCGGTCAGTCCGGGCCTTCTTTTTGCCTGGCGAGGACAGCCAGGCATTGATTGTGCAAAATATGGGCGTACTATGGTCTCCGTCCCGACCTGGAGCGCCGCCCGTGTCCGCCGCCGCCTTCGACACCTTCCTGGAAACCCTGCGCGAGCCCTCGCGCCCGACCTTGTCGCCGGTGCGCATGGCCCAGGCCCTGCACATGGGCGTGAGCGAGATTGCCGGGCTCGCCCGCGTGCACCGCAATACGGTCACCGGCAACCCGGAATCGGCGCAGCTGCAGGGCGCCTTGCGCGACATCGTCAAAGTGCTGGCCGCCGCCTACCGGGTCAACGACGACCGCGAACGCACCTTGTTCTGGTTCATCAACCACCCGATCGCCGAGTTCGGCTATCTGACCGCGGCCGACCTGGTCCGCGACGGCAAATCCGAGGCCGTGATCCGCTACCTGGCGACGCTGGAAGGCGGCGCGAGCGGATGATCGTCGCGGCACTGGGACCGGATCTCCCGGCGTACCGCATGCACACCCCGCGCTGGTCGTACCAGCCGCTCAGCGGCGCCGGCGCGGCCATGGCCGGCGGCCGCCTCAACCGGCCCGGCATCGACGCCCTGTACCTGGCGCTGGAACCGGAAACCGCGATCGAGGAATTCCGCCAGGACGATCCGCTGGTGCGCCCCGGCACCCTGGTCGCCTACCGTGCCACGATCGCGCGTGCCGCCGATTTCCGCGCCGGCTACGACCCCGAGCACTGGCCGCCGCTGTGGCAGGAACTGTCCTGCAACTGGAAGCGGCAGGCGTTCCTGGACGAGATCGAGCCGCCGAGCTGGGTGATCGCCGACGACGTACGCTCCGCCGGACTGGCGGCGGTGGTGTTTCCGTCCACGCGCCGCATCGGCGGTTTGAACCTGGTGATCTACCCCGACCTGCTCGGCGCCGACGACCACCTGCTGGTGCACGACCCGCGCATGGACCTGCCGATCGATCCGTCGAGCTGGCGCTGAGTTCCTAGGGCAGGCGCCGATCCAGCGGATACGGCGCGACGTCGGTGTAGCGACCCTCGCGTAGCGCGGTCTGCACGTTCTGCCACCACTGCACCTGGAAGATCTCGGGATGCGCGTGCAGCAGCGCGCCCAGCAGCGGCGGCGACAGCCCCAGGAAACGCGGAAACTGTTCCGGAAACACGTCGTTGCCGGCCGCGTAGAACCAAGCGCCGGCTTCCATCTCGTCTTCGTGATTGCGCGCCTCGGGCACGGGGCGGAAACGGCAATCGGTGACCAGGCACAGCTCGTCGTAGTCGTAGAACACCGCGCGGCCGTGGCGCGAGACGCCGAAGTTCTTCAACAACAGATCGCCGGGGAAGATGTTGGCCAGGGCCAGGTCCTTGATCGCCTGGCCGTAGTCGATCGCGGCCGCGCGCGCGGCGTCCAGCGGTTGCTCGCGCAGGTACAGATTGAGCGGGCGCAGCCGGCGTTCCACGTAGCACAAGTGCAGGACCAGGTCGTCGCCGTCCTGGGTGATGCTGCCGGCGCAGGTGCCCAACAGTTCTTCCAGCAGCTCCGGCGCGAAGCGCGCGCGCGGGAAGCGCAGGAAGCGGAACGGCTGCGCATCGACCAGGCGGCCGACGCGGTCGTGGTGGAACACCAGCGCGTACTTGGCCTCGACCTCGGCGCGCGCGATTTCCTTCGGGTAGGCGAAGCGGTCGCGGATCAGTTTGAACACCAGCGGGTAGCTGGGCAGGGTGAACACCGCCATGACCATGCCGCGCTCGCCGTCGGCACGCACCAGGCGCTCGCCGGCCTGGGCCGCGAACTGACGGAAGAAGGTGCGATAGCGCTCGGTCTTGCCCTGCTTGGCGCGGCCGAGCACGGTGTAGAGCTCGTCGATCGGCTTGCCCGGCAGCAAGGTGCGCAGGAACACCACCGCATCGCCGACCGTGGCCAGGTCGGCGTGGAAATAGCTGCGCGAATAACTGAAAAGCTGGACCACGTCGGCGCGCAGGGTCAGCACCGCATCGACCCGCAGCGCGCCGCCGTCGTTGACCAGCGCGATCACGCAGGGCGAAAACGCGCGTTCGCCGAACGCGCGTCCGACCAGATAGGCGCGACGCTCGCGGTAGAACACCGCGTCCAGCAGCTCGATCGCGCGCACCGGGTTCGGGCCCCAGTGGAGCAGATCGTCCTGCAGCCGCACCGCGATTCCGGCCGCGCAGCGCGTGCGGTGGGCGTAGGGCACGTCGAACGGGTAGTCGTCCAGCACCCGCATCAGGGTTTCGGTGAGCCGATCCTCCGACACCGCGTAGCTGTGGCGCGCGACCGGGTGGGTGATGGCGTCGGTGGGTTCGATGTCCAGCGCCACGAACTCGATCGCCGCGTCGACGCCGCGGGTCTTGAAGAAGCGACGAGTGAGGGTGTTGAAGAAGGTCTTGTAGAGCTCGCGGTCCAGCAGCGGCTCGATCTGGCCGGCGTAGCGGGCGTGCACCGCCGACCACAGCGCGCGGTCGTGCGCCTGCGCGCCCAGGTGCGCGTCCAGCGCCTCGCTGGCCTCGGCGACGCAGCGGTCGTACAGCGCGATGCGTTCCACCGCGTCGTCGCGCGCGCCGTTCCAGTCGCAGCGCTCGAAACGGCCCTTGGCGCGGCGGGTGATCGCGGCGAAGCGCGCGTGATAGTCGGCGAACGCCTCGCGGATCTGCGCGGCGACGGATTCGGCTTCGACCAGGGCGACGGGATCGATGGGCATGGCCGCAGTGTAAGGCTGCGCCAGGGCGGTCAGGCGCATGCGGATCGTCGTGTGGTCATCGCCGAGGCGCGGCAGAAACGCGTTCGCGCTGTAGCCATCACCGCCTCGCGCTCGCCCAGGCCCGAGCGCTGCACCAGGGTCCGATGGTCGTGGGCGTGGCGGTCCGGCCGGATGTCGATAAGAACACCGCGTCGGGACGACGATCGAACAAGCTTGCAGGAGGTCGGGATCCACCAGCGGCCGCGGCGCAGAAGGCATAGTCCGATGGTGCGGCGCGCACCGAACGCTTTGTGCCGATTTCCGCATCCGGGGCGGCGCCAACCCGCTAGACCCGTGCGCGCCGTCGGCGGGACCATGTCGAACATGCGCAGTTCCGGCTTAACCTCGATCGGCATGCCCGCGGCGATCCATCGCTACGCCGCGCTGCACAGCTACGACAACCTGCGTCGGGACCGCCCGCCACGCGAACTGGGTGACGCCAACCCCGGCGGCATGCAAGCTTACTTCCACGGAACCGTGACCCTCGCCGATATCGGCTTCGGCGCCCGGGGCGACGGAGTCGGTCCGATGCGCGCCTGCGTGTTCCGCCTTCCTTCGCTGCCGCCGAGAGTCCGCGCATGATCGTTCGCCTGCTGTGCCCGCCCTTGTTGTTCGCCGTGCTGTCGCTGGCGGGCGTGGTCCCGGCCAGCGCCGCCGAATCCGGAGGCATCGCCGCCGCCAACGAGGCCACGCGCCGCCTGCGCGACCTGTACGAGGCCGAATGGCTTTGGCGCCAGCAGGAGTTCGTGCAGGTACGCGAGCCGGACGGCCGCTGGGTAGACGGCGACCGCATGCCCAGCGTCACGCCGCAGACCTGGCAGCGCCGCGTGGCCTACTGGGAAAAAGCCCTGGCCCAGCTCGATGCGGTGCCTGAGGCGCAGCTGTCGGACGAGGAGCGGATCAATGCCGCCGTGTTCCGTACCTCGGTCGCCGCACTGCTCAACAACGCGCGCTACCGCACCTACGAAGCGCCGTTCAACAGCGACACCTTTTTCTGGGGCGACCTGAACCCGCGTCGTCCTTACCAGAAGGCCGAGGAATATCGACGCCTGCTCGGTCGTCTGCGCGATTTGCCGCGCTACTTCGACGAGAACATCGCCAACATGCGCGCGGGCCTGGCGCGCGGCTACAGCGTGCCGCGGGTCGCGATCGAAGGCCGCGACCGCACCATCGAGCCCTACGCCAAGGACGGTCCCGACAATCCGTTCTCGGCCACTTTCGCCGCGATCCCCGCGCACCTGGGCGAGGACACCCGGCGCGCCCTGCAGGCCGAAGGCGAGCGCGCGATCCGCGACGAAGTGGCGCCGGCCTACGCCAAACTGCTGCGCTTCATGCGCGAGGAATACCTGCCGCGCACGCGCACCAGCACCGCTGCGAGCGAGCTGCCCGAGGGCCGGGCCTTCTACCGCAGCCAGATCCTCGAATACACCACCACCGCGCTGACCCCCGCGCAGATCCACGAGATCGGCAAGCAGGAGGTCGCGCGCATCTCGGCCGAGATGCGCGAGGTGATGCGCAAGGCCGGCTTCAAAGGCAGCTTCGAGGAGTTCCTGGTGTTCCTGCGCAGCGACCCGCAGTTCTACGCCAAGACCCCGCGCGAACTGCTGTCGTACTCGGCCTACGTGACCAAGAAGGTCGACGGCCGGCTCGAGGACCTGTTCACCCAGCTGCCGCGCAAGCGTTTCGCGATCCTGCCGGTGCCGACCGATATCGCACCCGTCTATACCTCCGGGCGCGGCGGGCTGGATTCGTGTCTGATGAACACCTACGACCTGCCGTCGCGGCCGCTGTACACCCTGGCCGCGCTGACCCTGCACGAATGCGTGCCCGGGCACAGCCACCAGGCGGCGATGGCCTTGGAGGCCCCGGACCGCCCGGACTTCCGTCGCCAGACCTATTTCTCCGGCTACGGCGAAGGCTGGGGCCTGTACACCGAATGGCTGGGCATCGAACTGGGCGTGTACGAGACGCCCTACGAGGACTTCGGCCGGCTGACCTTCGAGATGTGGCGCGCCGCGCGTCTGGTTATCGATACGGGGCTGCACGAGTACGGCTGGACGCGCCAGCAAGCGATCGACTATCTGTCGCAGCACACCGCATTGGCACCGCACGACATCCGCACCGAGGTCGATCGCTACATCAGCTGGCCCGGCCAGGCCCTGGCCTATTACCTGGGTTATCGCAGCATCCGCCAGCTGCGCAGCGAGGCGGAGACGCAGTTGGGCGGTCGCTTCGACGAGGCCAAGTTCCACGACGCGCTGTTGAACCTGGGCTCGGTGCCCTTGGCGGTGCTGGAACGCGAGATGCGCCGCTTCGTCGCCACGCGCCAGGCCGCGCCGGACGCCGCGCCGACCGCCGCCGCGCGCTAGGCACCGCGGACCGTCCCGCGGCTGCGGCCGAAGGTCGGCGGCGCTTGTGGCATGCTGCCCGGCGACGCGGAACAGGGAGGCACCGTCGCGATGCAGCACCGTCATAGATTCGGCCGCCGCGCGCTGCGGCTGGTCGCCGCCGCGGTCGCCGCAATGGCCGTCGCGCCGCCGTACGCGGCCGCACCCGCCGCGCCCGAGTGGGTGGCGCAAGGCAATCCGGACGTCGCAGTACGCGTGGAGCACGACCACGACGACGGCTGAGACCGCCCGCGCAGCGCGAGTTCGCAGCATGCGACACACTTGCGACACAGCGATGCAACCCGCACCCGCGTTATCGCATCCACCCTATCGAACATCGAACCGGCGCCCGCGCCGCCCCAACGAGACCGCACCATGTCCCACGCCCGCATTCCGCTCGCTCTGGCCCTGGCCGCGCTGCTGATCAGCCCGGCCGCGTTCGCCAGCAACGCCACCGACACCAACAGCTGCCATGCCGGCGCCTACCGTCTCGACGACGGCAGCATCGTCGACGTCGCCAATGCCGACAAAGGCGCGTTGCGCTGGCGCCTGATCGACGGCCGCAGCGGCCGCCTCAGCGAGAACGACGGCCAATGGACCAGCACCCTGGGCTGGACCGGCCGCGCCGACAACGTGCGGGTGAGCTTCGGCGAATGCGCGCAGGGCAAGATCGTGTTCGAAGGCAAGAACGGCCGCAGGCTGAAGTTCGACATCAGCGAGACCCGCTTCGAAGGCAACGACGTCAATCTGCGTGGCCGCCTGGTGTTGCCGCCCGGCAGCGGCCCGGTGCCGATCATCGTCACCGTGCACGGCTCGGAGGACTATTCCGGCGTCGACCGCTACCACGTCCAGAACCTGTTCCCGGCCAACGGCGTCGGCGTGTTCGTCTACGACAAGCGCGGCACCGGCGAGTCCGGCGGCAAGTACACCCAGGACTTCTACCTGCTCGCCGACGACGCCCGCGCCGCGCTGCGCGAAGCCAAGCGCATGGCCGGCAAGCGCGCCGGCCGGATCGGCTTCCACGGCGGCAGCCAGGCCGGCTGGATCGCGCCGCTGGCCGCCAGCAAGACTCCGGAAGCCGCCTTCGTCGCGGTCGGCTACGGCATGGCGATCAGCCCGCTGGGCGAGGACGCCGGCCAGGTCGCGCTCGACCTCAGGAACGCCGGCTACGGCGACGACGTCGTCGCCAAGGCGCGCGAAGTCACCGACGCCACCGGCACCATCGTCGCCTCGCACGGCAAGGACGGCTGGGATGCGCTGACCGTGGCACGCAACAAGTACGGCCAGGAGAAGTGGTGGGGCGCGATGAAGGGCGAGTACACCGGCCTGGTCGTCAGCCACACGCCGCAGCAGCTCAAGGCGATGGAGCCCGAACTCGACAAGGGCACCAGCTGGAACTACGACCCGATGCCGGTGCTGCGCGAGCTCAAGCAGCCGCAGCTGTGGATGCTGGCCGGCGCCGACCGCGAAGCGCCGCCGGAGGAAACCCGCGAGCGTCTGCTGTCGGTCGCCGCCGAAGGCCGCCCGCTGACCCTGGCGATCTTCCCCGAGACCGACCACGGCATCCTCAAGTTCGAAACCGCCGCCAACGGCGAGCGCAGCGAAACCCGCATCGCCGACGGCTACTTCCGCATGCAGCTGGACTGGATCAAGACCGGCAAGCTCGGCCGCAGCCCCTACGGCGACGCGCAAGTGCTGACGGGCGCGGCGCCCATGGCGGCACCGGCGGCGTCCGCCGCACCGGCGAAGGCGAAGTAACGCGGGATCGATCCCCGGCTGTTGAAAGCGAAGGGCGTCGGTTGGCGCCCTTCGTGTTTGCGGCCAACCGATTCGGCGCAGCCTCGGACAATGGCCTAGACTTCAGAAACGCCGGGATGAGGGTTTGATATGAAGCGGATCCTGCTTTTGCTCGTGCTTGCGCTCGCCACGGTCGCGAGCGCGGAGGATTTCGATCAAGCCGCGTATCGATCCGCCGATCTCGCGGAGGTGGCGGCGATGCAAAAAGAAGAGATCGGTCCGGAGAGCGTGACCTACTGGCTCGATGCCGCGCACCCGAAGTACGCCGCGACCGTCAGCTACACAGGGCGTTCGCGACTGATCGATGCCGGCATCGAGTCGTTGATATTGCGCTGGGTAAAGGCGATGGGGCACCCAGATCGTTACAACGAAATGTTCAAGATCGAAGTGGAAGTGCGGCACGGGTTGGGAACCTATTGGATGCCCATCCAGGACAGCCTGGTACCGCCCTGGCGGGAGGAGATGTCCGAAGGCGATCGGGCCGAGGTGCAGGTTCTGCTGCTCGGCGCCTACGAACGAGCTCCGGTTTTCACCATCGCCGGTTTCGAGCGCCGCGGCGAAAACCCGTTGAAGAAGGCAGCGCACGAGTAGGGGCGGTAACAACCGCACTCTACGGGTGCGACGCTGACGGCTTAGCCAGAAGCCGACACCGGTGACTACGTGTGCGAGCTGTCATTCTGCGAAGCGGGATCGACCAACTCCATCTCATCGGGATCCAATGCTAGATCGTGGGTATAGATGCGGTCCGGTGCCTGAGGAAACTTGGCTTCGATCCACGCCACCCCCATTCGTCGATCTCGGCAATGGACAGGATCGTGCCGACCAGGGATTGCAGACGCGCGAACTCTTCCGCAGGAATCTGATGCTCCAGCCATGCGGCGATCTTCAAGACGCGAACCCGCGAACCGACGCGTACGGGGCGGCCTTGGCAGTCGATGGGCGGTAGCGGGGTCTCGGTCAATGCAGTCGTTGGAGCAGAATCAGGGATTGTTCCCATCCGGCATCATCAACACCAACGACTCGCAGGCCTTCGCGTCGCAGCCCCACTGGCGGATCGTCTCGCCGCTCTTCCACGTGGCCGTGGCCGCGGCGTTGATCTCGAACTCCCACTCCTTGCCTTGCGCGCTCAGACGGCCTTTGATCGAGCACGGCAGCCAATAGAACGCATCGTGGGTGCCGTCGGGGTACTCGCGGCTGGCGGCGAAGAAGTTCGCGACCTGCTGCTTGCTCAAGTTCCACGCCTTGCAGGTCGGTTCGAGATTGGCGTCCTTGCCGGACGCGGCGTCGAACACCGCGTCGTCGACGCGGGTGACCGTGATCCCGGAGGCGATGCCGGCGTCGGACTTATCGACTGGGCCCGGATGGCTGCACGACAGGAGCAGGGGGAGTGCGGTTGCCAGGCACGTACAGGTCAGCGCCTTCGCCCAAGGTCTTGTACGAGATGGCATCGTGTTTGTAGACGTCTTTGTCATTGAGCCCGTATTCCTTCTGCAGCGTACCCACCAGCTTGTTGATCGATGCCGTCTGCTCGGCGGTCGGCGCGTCCCAGGTCTTGGTCTTGCTGTTATAGCTGCCGACCACTTCGATGCCGACGCTATCGGAGTTCATCGGAAAGCGGTCGGGGTAGGCCTTGGCTTTCTCGTGGTCGTGGATTGCCTTGGGGTTCCAGCCGGTCTTGTCGAAGAAGGCCTTCTCCTGCGCCGAGCAGTTGCCTTCCTCCACGCAGCGGCCCTTGATCTTGCCGACGTGCTGGGTCTGTTCGTTGAGGCTGGCGGTCTGGTAGATCGTGCCGTCCTTGTCGATCAGGAAGTGGGTGCCGGTGCCGGTCTTGAACGAGTTGAGCGCGCCTTGCGCAGTGGAGCCCTCGGTGCGGTGCATGACCACCGCGTTGATGTCCTTGAGCGGACCCTTCTCCAGCGCCGCGATCGGCTGCTTGGTGATGCCGGGATCGGTGAGGTAACCGTCCTTGCCGACCTGCGGGGTGTGGGCGTAGGCACGCAGGGTCTGGTCGGCGTCGGTCTTGGCCATCGCCAGCGGTACGCTGACCCAGGGCTGGGTCGGGGACGGGTCGCCGTTGCCCTTCATCGCGAACAATGAGGGCACCGCTGCGTCGGGCTTGCCGGCGACGATGCGGTCGAAGTCGGCCATCTGCGGATTGCGCTTGAGCTGGTCGTACAGGCCCGCGGCCAGGTTGCGCGATTCGGCGTCGTTCCACTGCCCCGCGGCTTTCACACCGTCGTAGACCTTCTGGTAGCGGGCGTGGTCGGGGTGGGCGGCGTCGTAAGGCAGTATCGGGCTGGGTAAAACCGGGCTGGGTGCAGTCGGGTCGGCCATCGGAAATCCTTTCCTGTGCGGGCGCGAGGCGGGGCTCGTCGCGTCGAAACTGCCAGCTTTCGCCGGGCCTATCAAGTGAAGGCCGGTGGGGTTCCGCATTTCACCTGCCTGAACGCGTGGTCCGACAGCGCTCCAAAAAACAAAGGGCGCCGAAGCGCCCTTTGTTGTGTACCGATGCGAACGTCGTCGCGTCAGAGATGCTTGATGATCTCGTCGGCGAACTCCGAGCACTTCACCTCGGTCGCGCCGTCCATCAGGCGGGCGAAATCGTAGGTGACGCGCTTGCTGGCGATGGCCTTGTCCATCGCCGCGATGATCGCGTCGGCGGCTTCGGTCCAACCCATGTAGCGCAGCATCATCTCGCCCGACAGGATCACCGACCCCGGGTTGACCTTGTCCAGGTCGGCGTACTTCGGCGCGGTGCCGTGGGTCGCTTCGAACACGGCGTGGCCGGTGACGTAGTTGATGTTGGCGCCCGGCGCGATGCCGATGCCGCCGACTTGCGCGGCGAGCGCGTCGGACAGGTAGTCGCCGTTGAGGTTCAGCGTCGCCGAGACGTCGTACTCCTTCGGACGCAGCAGGATCTGCTGCAGGAAGGCGTCGGCGATCGCGTCCTTGATGACCAGGCCCGCGCCCGGCTTGCCTTCCGGAATCACGTGCCAGGGACCGCCGTCGAGTTCGACCGCGCCGAAGAAGTCGCGCGCCACCTGGTAGCCCCAATCACGGAAGCCACCTTCGGTGTACTTCATGATGTTGCCCTTGTGGACCAGGGTCACCGACTTGCGCTTGTTCTCGATCGCGTAGGAGATCGCGCTGTGGACCAGGCGCTCGGTGCCCAGGCGGCTGACCGGCTTGATGCCCAGGCCGACTTCGACCGGCAGCTCGCGCGCCGGGGCGCCGATGGCTTCCAGTTCCTTCAGCCAAGCGCTGTTCTTATCGGCGGTGCCGAAACGGATCTTGTCGAAGGCCTGCGGGAATTCCTTCTGCAGGAAGTCCAGCACCTTCTGCGCATCATTGCTGCCGCCAGCCCATTCGATACCGGCGTAGATGTCCTCGGTGTTCTCGCGGAAGATCACCATGTCGACATCGCCCGGCTTCTTGACCGGCGAGGGCACGCCCTCGAACCAGCGCACCGGGCGCAGGCAGACGTACAGGTCGAGCATCTGGCGCAGCGCGACGTTGAGCGAGCGGATGCCGCCGCCGACCGGCGTGGTCAGCGGGCCCTTGATGCTGACCAGGTAATCGCGGCAGGCCTGCACGGTGCCGTCGGGCAGCCAGGTGCCGTAGGTGTTGTTGGCCTTCTCGCCGGCAAAGACTTCGAGCCACTCGATCTTCTTCTGGCCGCCGTAGGCCTTGGCCACGGCTGCGTCGAGCACGCGCACCGAGGCGCGCCAGATGTCCGGGCCGGTGCCGTCGCCTTCGATGAAGGGGACGATCGGGCGGTCCGGCACGTTCAGGCCGGTCGGGGTCTTGGTGATCTTGGCGCCGCCAGCGGGCGGCGTCGCTACGAACTCGGTCATTACGATCTCCAGTGGGGCCAGTCCCGTGCGCGGGCGCAGGGGCGAAGCAGGGTTCTGGCGGGTCGCGACAGTGCTGCGATCCGGCCCGCCATTGTCGCGGTTCGGGCGGGGCGTGGCAAAGGCCGGCGGGGTATTGGGCGCTGTCGAGATGGAATGATGTTTTCCAGGCCCGCATGATGGCCGCGCGACTTACCGCGCTGGGCTTTGGGGTAGGAGCGGCGTGAGCCGCGACCGCGCCGCCACAGCCGCGACGAGGGTCGCGGCTGT
>CAMLID010000035.1 GCA_946480055.1 uncultured Lysobacter sp.
CGTGTCCTGCAGCGGCACCCACGAACGCGCGTGGATCTGCTGCGACTGGCTGAACATGAAGGGCGTCTTCTTGCCCTCGGTCATCGCCGGCGTCAGCCACTGCAGGCCCGACGCGTTCGGCGAGGTCTTGTAGGTCACGCGGATGCGCGCGTTGCGATCCGGCGTTTCGATGGTGAGCTTGCTGCCGAGCAGCTTGTCGGCCGGCGCCAGCGAGAACTTGAGATCGTTCCACTTGCCGTCGCTGCGCTCGCCGACGATCTTTTCGATGGTGAGCTCGCGCGAGTCCAGCACCAGCTGGGTCGCGTTCTTGTCGATCCAGTTCAGGGTGTAGGTCGCCGAACCGCTGAGCTGCTTGTGTTCGAAGTCGACCGCCAGCTGCAGGGCGAGGTCGTCGATGCGGACCTTGTCCGGCTGGGCGTAGGAATGCTCGTCCACCACGGCAGGGCTAGTCACGGCGGTCTCCGTCTTGGCGGCGGGGGTGGCGGTGCTGTCCACGGGCGGCGCGGCGTCGCGCGAACAACCGGCCGCGAGCGCGGCGGCGAGGCAAACGGTAAGGATCGAATAACGCATGGCAGGCCCACGGCAAGGGATCGAGCCTTCGAGTTTAGCGCCCCCGGCCCGGCCGCGGCACCGCTCGGCATGGCGGTTCGGCCGGCCCCGTCAGCTCCGGGGCCCGTAACGCTGATTCCGGCCCGGGACGCTGCAACAGTCAGTCCTGCGCGCCCGGCTGCGCATCTGCGCGAGGGCGCCTAGCATCGATGTCCCTCCCCCCTCTTACGGAAAACCGACGATGACTCCTCTCGCAGGCAAGGTGGCGCTGGTGACCGGCGGCAGCCGCGGTATCGGCGCGGCCACCGCCAAGCGCCTGGCGCGCGACGGCGCCGACGTGGTCCTGACCTACGCCAGTTCGCAGGATCAGGCGCTGGCCGTGGTCGCCGCGATCCAGGCCGACGGCCGCCGCGCCCTGGCGATCCGCGCCGACAGCGCCGATCCCGACGCGGTGACCGCCGCGGTCGAACGCACCGTGGCCGAGTTCGGCCGCATCGACATCCTGGTCAACAACGCCGGCATCTTCATGTACGGCCCGTTCGAGGACGAGTCGCGCTCGAGCTTCGAACGCGCGATCGCGATCAACGTGCAGGCGCCGTTCGCGGCCGCCCAGGCCGCGTCCAGGCACATGCGCGAAGGCGGCCGCATCATCACCATCGGCAGTTGCCTGGGCGAGCGCGTGGGCGCGCCTGGCATGACCTTGTACTCGCTGACCAAGTTCGCGACCGTCGGCCTGAGCAAGGGTCTGGCGCAGGACCTGGGCCCGCGCGGCATCACCGCCAACGTGGTCCAGCCCGGTCCGATCGACACCGACATGAACCCGGCCGACGGCGAAGGCGCCGAGCACCAGCGCGCCGGCCTGCCGTTGGGCCGCTACGGCGAACCCGAGGACGTGGCCGCCGCGGTCGCGCACCTGGCCGGTCCGGGCGGACGCTTCATCACCGGCGCCGCGATCTCGGTCGACGGCGGCTTCTCGGCCTGAGCCGACGATGACGCGCACGGCGACGCTGGCCTGGGCGCTGCTGATCGGCGCCGGGCTGCTGGAAATCGTCTGGGCGATCGCGCTCAAGCACAGCGAGGGCTTCGCGCGCCTGTGGCCGAGCGTGATCGGCCTGACCGCCGCGATCGCGAGTTTCGCGATGCTGGCGCTGGCCCTGAAATGGTTGCCGGTCGGCACCGCCTATGCGGTCTGGGTCGGAATCGGCACGGTCGGTGTCGCGATCGCAGGCATCGTCGCGTTCGGCGAGCCTGCGACGGCAGCGCGCTTGCTATGCCTGAGTCTGATCGTGGGCGGCGTGATCGGCTTGAAACTGGTGGGCTGAGCGCGGCGTGGACGCCAAGCTGCGCCCTGTGCGCCGGGCCTGGGGGCGAACCCGCCCTCAGGCCGCTACGGCGCGCCGCAGGTAATAGCCTGAGGCCGCGAACGCCTCGTTGCCGGCGAGCTTGCCCTCCACCGTGCGCAGCACCGCGAAACCTTCCGACAGGTACAGGGCCAGCGCGGCCTCGTTGCCCACCAGCACTTCGGTGTACAGGTCGCCTTCGCAGGCGGCGATCACGTGACGCAGCAGCTCGCGGCCGATGCCCCGCCGATACGCGGCCGGGTCGCAATACAGCCAGGTCAGTTCCTGATCCGAGTACGCGGCGAAGCCCCGCACGCTGCCGTCGACCTCGGCGACGACAACCCGGGCATCGAACAGCCCTTCGTTGTCGGCGGTCTGCTCCAGGCTCAGGTACGCGGCCATCAGGCCGCTGGCGCCCAGTTCGTCGCGACGCGCGGCGTCGTGGATCTCGCACAGTCGCAGCCAGTCGCCGTCCAGGTACTCGCGGATGTTCATGCCGGCGTTCCTGCCTTATGCCGCGACGCAGCGCGCTACCAGAAGATTACCCACAGCACGAAGCCGATCGTCAGCGAGGCGACGAACACCACTGAGCCGATGAGATTGAAACCGCTGGCGCAATCGCTGCAGTACCTGCCGCGCGACGGCGACGGAATCCACAACCATGCCAGCGGCAGGAACAGCCACCACTGCACCGCGGCTTCGGGACTGGCGGGCTGCTCTTCGCACCACTTGCACAGGGACATCGCTCGCGCCTCCGGCGCCAGGCTCAGACCTTGTAGCCGGTGTGGATCGCGACGATGCCCGCCGACAGGTTCTTGTAATCGCAGCGCGCGAAGCCGGCCTCGCCCATCATGCGCTTGAGCTCGTCCTGCGGCGGATGCTTGCGGATGCTCTCGGCCAGGTACTGGTAGCTGTCGCTGTCGTTGGCGAACAGCTTGCCCAGCTTGGGCAGGATATTGAACGAGTGGAAGTCGTAGATCGGCTTGAACCACTCGGCCTTCACCTCGGAGAACTCCAGCACCCGCGCCTGTCCGCCGACCTTGAGCACGCGCTGCATCTCGCGCAGCGCCGCGTCCTTCTCGGTGACGTTGCGCAGGCCGAAGGCGATCGTGACCAGGTCGAAGCTCGCGTCCGGGAACGGCAGCTTTTCGGCGTTCATCTGCACGTATTCGAAGCCAGAGACCTTGCCCATGTCGGTCATGCGGTCGCGGCCCACGCGCAGCATCGCGCCGTTGATGTCGCCCAGCACGATGCTGCCGGTGTCGCCGACGCGGTCGCGCAGCAGCAGGGCGATGTCGCCGGTGCCGCCGGCCAGATCGAGCACGCGGTCGCCGCGCTTGACCTGCGCGGTGGCGACGAAATAGCGCTTCCAGACCCGATGCACGCCCAGGCTCATCAGGTCGTTCATCAGGTCGTACTTGCCGGCGACCGAGGAAAACACCTCGCCGACCAGTTTCTGCTTGTCGCCCTTGGGCACGTCGCGGAAACCGAAGTGGGTGGTGTCGTCGGGTTTTTGGGTCTGTTCGCTCATGACGGGGATTATCGCATGGCGGTCGTGGGGGCTTCGGGTGAGGGCCGGGGTGGAGGGCAAGCGCAACCCCACGCCCCTGCGGCATCATTCCCCCATGCCCACCGCCCCCACCCTGCACTGGCAGGCCAAGCCCTACGCCGACATCGAACGCGACGAGCTCTACGAACTGCTGCGCCTGCGCGCGGAGGTGTTCGTCATCGAGCAGAACTGCGTCTACCTCGATCCCGACGGCAAAGACCGCCACCCCGAGGCGCTGCACCTGCTCGGGCGCGCCGCGGACGGCGCGCTCGCCGCCTATCTGCGGATCCTGCCGGCCGGGCTCAGCTACCCGCAGGTGAGTTTCGGCCGGGTGCTGACCGCGCCGGCGTTCCGCGGCCAGGGACTGGGCGACCCCATGATCGAGGCGGCCCTGGCCGCGATCGAGGCGCGCTGGCCCGGCGCCGACATCCAGATCGGCGCCCAGGCCCACCTGCAGGGCTACTACGGCCGCCACGGCTTCGCGCCCTCCTCCGAGCCCTATGTCGAGGACGGCATCCCGCACATCGACCTGTTGCGCCCCCGCCGCGGCTGAATCCGACCCAGAACCGCCCGTTCCGCCGTCCTGGGCGTACGAATCCGCCGATTCGGACGACGCGCACTGCCCCAACGACCACGCTGAGGCCTCCTGAATCCTTCGGAGGTGCGGTATGTGGCGTGGGACGGTCTGGTTGCGTCGGGCGGCGGCGCTGGTATTCGGCCTGGGCTGCCTGGCGGTGGCGGTCTACGCCTTCACCTTCTTCTCCCGCGACACCAACCTGGGCAACCCCTTCGACGCCCGCTTCGTGGTCTCCGGCTGGGACGTGCCCGGGCATATCTTCGGCGCCGGCCTGGCCCTGCTGCTGGCGCCGCTGCAGCTGCTCGGCGGCGTGCGCCGGCGCTGGCCGCGCCTGCACCGGCTAAGCGGCGGCGTGTATGCGGGTGCGATCCTGATCGCCGCGATCTCGGCGCTGTCGCTGTCGCGCCATGCCCAGGGCGGCCTCGCCAGCGGCTCGGCGTTCGCGCTGCTGGCGGTGATCTGGGTCGGCTGCACCGCCACGGGCATCGGCTACGCGATCCGCCGCGACTTCGAAAACCACCGCCGCTGGATGTTCCGCAGCGTCGCCCTGACCGCCTCCGCGGTGACGCTGCGGATCATGCTCGGGGTCGGCGCGGCGGCGATGCAGTGGCCGTTCCTGCCGGTCTACATCACCGCGGCCTGGGCCTGCTGGACGGTGAACCTGGCGCTGTGCGAACTGATACTGCGCTGGCCGGCGATCCGCGCGCGCCTCGCCGCGCAGCGCAGGCTCTCAGTCGACGCCGCGCGAGGTTGAGGTCGCGCCGGCATGGCGCTGCCGGTAGGCGCTGGGTGTCTGACCCAACTGGCGCTTGAACGCGGCGTTGAAGGTCGACTTGGAGGTGTAGCCGCAGGCGTAGGCGATATCGAGGATGGTGCGGGCGTCGCCGGCGTCGGCCAGGCAGGCGCGCGCGGCTTCCACCCGCTGGCGATTGATGTAGTCCCAGAAGTGCCCCTCGAAACGGCGGTTGATCACCTCCGACACCAGGTACTCGGGGTAGCCGCTGCGCTTGGCGAGCTGGCCGATGGTCAGCGCGGGCTCGCGGTACAGCCGCTCCTGCGCCATCAGCTGCGACAAGCGCGCCTCGACCGCCGGGAAGCGCGGATCGCCGGCGTCCGGCAGCTCGAGCTTCGCCTCGGCCGCGGGTTCGGGCGCCGGCTCCGCCGCCACCGCGGCCTGGTTCAAGCTCAAGTAACCGACTACGAACACCCAGCCCACCACCGCGCCGTAGATCAGCGGGTAGTCGATCCAGGGAATGCGCGCCAGCCACTGCAGGAGCGCGATGCACCAGATCACGATCTGCGAAACCGCCATCGCATCGATCCAGTGCAGGGACATGCGGTCGGCGTCCGAGCGCCGTTGCAGCAGCCCACGGCGGTAGCGGCGCACGCGCACCAATCCGGCGATCACGTAGCTCAGGCTGTAGACGAACAGCAGAATGTCCAGCCAAGGCCGACCCGGCCAATGACCGCCTTCGCCCAGATACTCGAAGAACGCGCGCTGCTGCGCCGCGTCCTGCAGGAACACGCCGGTGTTGGCCACCAATGCCACCACGAAGCCCGACAGGTGCACGGCATCGCGGCGATCCAGGCCGCGCGCCTCGGTCAGCGCACGTACGTACAGATAGAACAGACTGCCGTAGAGGAATGGAAGCAGGCTGACCAGCCGGTAGACCTTCAGCAGTTCCGGCGCGGGTCCGTGAAAATACACCGCCTTGACCGCCAGATCGGCGCCGATCAGCGCGACCCAAGCCGCCAATACCCGATTGGCCTGGGCATTGACCGGCCGCCGCCACAGTGCGAGCGCCAGCAACGCGGCCTGGCCGGCACCGATCGCGAATACGAGACTCCAGAAGGTCATGCGGAGAAGATCATGCGGCGCGAATCGGCGGGGCGGCGGCGGACGCGCCGATTATGCCTGCACCGCAACTCTCGACCGCGCCGGGTCCGCACGCCAGACTGCGCACCTGACACCAGGAGTTCCGCATGATCGCCACCCCCGACTACCGCGCCCTGCTCGCCACCGCCGTCGCCGAAGCCCGCCAGGGTCTGGCCGAGGGCGGCATCCCGATCGGTGCCGCCCTGTACCACAACGACGGCCGGCTGCTCGGTTGCGGCCACAACCGCCGCATCCAGGAAGGCGACCCTTCGGTGCACGGCGAGACCGACGCGTTCCGCAAGGCCGGGCGTCAGCGCCGTTACCGCGACACCATCATGGTCACCACCCTGGCGCCGTGCTGGTACTGCAGCGGCTTGGTGCGCCAGTTCAACATCGGCACCGTGGTGGTCGGCGAATCGGTCAACTTCAGCGGCGGTATCGACTGGCTGCGCGAGAGCGGCGTCGAAGTGATCGACCTCAACGACGGCGAATGCATCGACATGCTCGGCGACTACATCGCCGCGCATCCCGAGGTCTGGAACGAAGACATCGGCGAAGACTGAACGCCGATGCGCAGCCGCCGCGCCGACGCGCGCCGCGGCAGCGATATCGACGGCGCGATATCGACAGCGCTTGAGACCGCGATCGACCGTGATGCGACGGTGCTACCCTTGCCCGCGCAGGGGTGATCAATGGAATGGTGCGTCCATCCATGCAGCGGTACTCAAGGAGATTGAATGAACGCAATGCGTAAGCGCGCGCCGATGATCGGCGCCATCGTCGCTGCGGGCCTGGTTGCGAGTCTGGTCGCGGCCCCGGCCTGGGCCGGCAGCTATCAGTGCGACAACGACCGCTCGGCCAGCCAGTACCCCAATTGCAGCAACATGGGCGGCTACAACTACGTATACCGCAGCGGCCAGGGCGGCGACTGGAACGGCGACGATCGCCTGAATTCCACCAGCAGCGGCTGGTACGGCTGGTTCTTTCCCGGCCCCGACCGTTACTACAGCTACTACGCCTGGCTCAACAATCCCGCCTTCACCGACGCCTACGCCAGCTACGGCGTGATCGACACCAGCACCGCCATGCATCACACGGCGACCATCAACCAGAACACCGCGCCGGGCGGCTGGAACTACGTCGGCTACGGCTACGGCTACCTGTTCACCGTCACGCCCAGCGGCAACGGCCGCAACGGCGCCGACATCGTGCAGTTGTACTTCTCCTCTCTGGCCGCGGCCGACGCCAAGCCCGGCATCGTCGAGGCCGACCGCGACAACAGCGGCCGCTGCGCGTCGATGGCTCCACAGGACGCACGCGTCGCGGCGCTGCAGCAGCGCATGCTCGATGCCGTGGACCGTTACCGCGATGCGGCCGGCTCGGTGGACGTGCATTTCGGCAACAACGGCCAGGACGAGGCGATCGATTTCGAGGTATCGCAGTCCGCGCGCAGCAGCTTCGTGCGTATCGCCCGCGGCGGCGATCGCGTCGAAGAGCACGTCAGCCGCGACGGCAGCACTCTCAGCCTGTACCCGCAGAGCACGTCCTATCGCAGCATCAGCAACGCCGACGCATCCCCGCCGCTCGGTGCGCGTCAGTACCGCAACGCCCGCTGCGAGCCGGTGTTCGTACATCGCCCGGATCCGTCCGGCGCGGTCGGTGCGGATGCCGTGCTATCGCCGCAGAACTACGCCTTCTGGCTGTCCACCGAGGACGTGCGCATCGCCGGCCGCCAGCGCCTGCTCGGCCGAAACGCGACCGTCGTCGTCGGCAAGCATGGCAACTACCTGGGCAGCAAGCTCGGCGCCGACACCTTCCGGATGTGGGTCGACAGCGACACCGGCGTGCTGCTGAAGCTGATCGGCAGCGACCGCCGCGGCAAGCCGGCGTATTCGATCGTAGTGCGCGAGCTGCGCCTGGATACCGGCCTGGACCTCAAACCCACGCTGACCGCACCGCGCGGTTGGAGCCGACTCGGCCAAGGTTGAACCGGCACGGCGCGCGGACCTTCGGGTGCGCGCGCCGCTGCTTTGGCCTAAGCGTCGCTCAACTGCTGCTGCAATTCGCGCAGTCGCGCCAGCCTGCGCTGGCCGCTGCGCGACTTGAACCAGGCCATCACCACCGAGACCAGCAGACCGATGGCGCCGCCGATCACGCCGCCGACCATGCCGCTGAGGTGGCGCGAGTCGCTGTCCGGAATCCCGATGGCGGTGAGCGCGCAGATCCCCAGCCACAACAGTAGGCCGATCCAGGTGCCCTGGCGCCAATAACGCATGCTGGCCTGGACCCGGTCGATATCGAGCTGCAGCATCGCCGCGGTGTCGAGACCTTGGTCGCGCCATTGCCGGCGCCGCAGCCACAGCGACCAGGCCTGGAATCCGATCGAGACCGGGATCAGCAGTGCAAAGACCGGCAGCATCGGGTCGGAAGACTCGGCCTTGACGATCAGCCCGATCAGCGCGGCGACCGACAGCACCGTAACCGCAATCTCGCCGAGCAAGGCCCGGCGCAGGCTGCGGCCGCGCTTACTCACCTCTTCGCGCAGGCGATCGACATCGATCGGGCTCGCGGCCTGCTCGCGCCACTCGTCGCCCAGCGAAGTCCAGTCGAATTCTGCGTCGTTCATGCCGATTCTCCCAGGCCGTCGCGCAATTGCCGGCGCGCGCGACTCAGGCGCTGCGCGACGGTGTTCTCTTCCAGGCCCAGCGAGTCGCCGATCTCGCACAGCGAAAAGCCTTCCAGCGCCAGCACCACGACCTGGCGCTGGCCCAGCGGAAGTTGCCGCACCGCCTCCAGCAAATTGCGGCGGCGTTGCTGGGCTTCGGCGTGACCGAGCGGGTCGGGGCCGGGATCGGGATGGGCGTCGTCGAGTTCGTCCTCGACCCGGCGATGCCGGGCGAGATAGTCGATGGCGCGGTTATGCGCGATCCGGGCCACGAAAGTGCGCAGCGAAGCTTCACCGCGCCAAGCCGGCAGCGCGCGCCACAGCGCCAGGCTGATTTCCTGCAGCAGGTCTTCACGGCGGCCCGGCTCGGACTGGTAGCTGCCGGCGATACGGCCGAGCATCGGGCCGTGCTCGCGCAGCACCGCATCGAAGTCCGGCGCCACGGCTTCGCCCGTGCGCCGCGATGCGTGCGTGGCGGCGTCGGTGGCCTGCGTCGAAACCGCTTCCGCGGTGTTGTCCATACCGGTCTTCCTGGGTCCCCTGCCTGCATAGTCTGCCGGCGCGCGGAAAACCTGACACGGCGGCCACGCATCGCGGCCGCCGCGGATCGGGTCAGAGGATGTAGCGGCTCAGGTCCGGGTCCTGGACCAGCTCGCCCAGGTGGGCGTCGACGTAGGTGCGGTCGATGCTCACGGCCTGGCCGCCGCGGTCGGGCGCCTCGTAGCTCAGGGTGTCGAGCAGGCGTTCGAGCACGGTGTGCAGGCGACGCGCGCCGATGTTCTCCTGGCGCTCATTGACCTGGGCCGCGATCTCGGCCAGACGCTCGACCGCGTCGGCCGTGAACTGCAGGTCCACGCCCTCGGTGCGCAGCAGTTCGACGTACTGGGTGGTCAGCGCGGCCTTGGGCTCGGTCAGGATGCGCACGAAGTCGTCCTTATTCAGCGCGCCCAACTCGACCCGGATCGGGAAACGGCCCTGCAGCTCCGGAATCAGGTCGCTCGGCTTGGCCAGGTGGAACGCACCGGAGGCGATGAACAGGATGTGGTCGGTCTTGACCGCGCCGTACTTGGTGCTCACAGTCGAGCCTTCGACCAACGGCAGCAGGTCGCGCTGCACGCCCTCGCGGCTGACATCGCCGCCGCCGACGTTCTCGGAACGCTTGGCGACCTTGTCGATCTCGTCGATGAAGACGATGCCGTGCTGCTCACAGGCTTCGATCGCGGCCTCGCGCACTTCGTCTTCGTTGACCAGCTTGCCGGCCTCCTCCTCGATCAACTGCGGACGCACGGCCTTGATCGTGAGCTGACGCTTGTGGGTCTTGCCGCCGGACACCTGCGAGAACATCTGGCGCAGCTGCTGGCCCATCTCTTCCATGCCCGGAGGCGCCATGATGTCGACGCCGAGGTTGACCGCGGTTTCGATCTCGATTTCGCGATCGTCCAGTTCGCCGGCCCGCAGTTGTTTGCGCAGCTTGGCGCGGGTGTCGTTGTCGGGTGCCTGGTAGTCCTGTGCCGGCGTGTCCGCGCCGAAACCGAAGCCGCCTGGGATGCGCTTGGGCAGCAGCGCATCGAGGATGCGGTCTTCAGCTCGGTCCTCGGCCTGCGCACGCACGCGTTGCTTGGCCTGCTCCCGGTACAGCTTGACCGCGGTGTCGGCCAGGTCGCGCACGATCTGCTCCACGTCCTTACCGACGTAGCCGACCTCGGTGAAGCGGGTCGCCTCGACCTTGACGAAGGGCGCGTTGGCCAGCGTCGCCAGACGCCGCGCGATCTCGGTCTTGCCGACACCGGTCGGGCCGATCATCAGGATGTTCTTGGGCATCACCTCGTTGCGCAGATCGGGCTCGAGCTGCATGCGCCGCCAGCGGTTGCGCAGGGCGATCGCAACCGCGCGCTTGGCCGCTTGCTGGCCGACGATGTGGCGGTCTAGCTCCTGCACGATCTCGCGCGGAGTCATGGTGGCGTGGCTGTTGTCGGGTTTCATAGTCATCGGGATGGGATGCGGGGCTTGGGCGGGCCGGAGCTCAAAGCTCTTCGACGACGACGTTGCGATTGGTGTAGATGCAAACATCGCCGGCGATTCCGATCGCCTCGGTGGCGATGGTGCGGGCGTCGAGTTCGGTGTGCGCCATCAGCGCGCGCGCAGCCGACAGCGCGTACATGCCGCCGGAGCCGATGGCGATGATGCCGTCTTCGGGCTCGATCACGTCGCCGGTGCCGCTGATGATCAGCGAGGTTTCCTTGTCGGCGACCGCGAGCAACGCCTCGAGCTTGCCCAGGCGGCGCTCGGTGCGCCAATCCTTGGCCAGTTCGACCGCAGCGCGGGTGAGCTGGCCGTGCTTTTCGAGCTTGGCTTCGAACAACTCGAACAAAGTGAAGGCATCGGCGGCGGCGCCGGCGAAACCGGCCAGCACCTGGCCGTCGCGGCCGAGCCGGCGCACCTTGCGCGCATTGGATTTCATTACGGTGTGGCCCAACGTCACCTGCCCGTCGCCGGCGACCGCGACGCGGCCGTTGCGGCGCACCGAGACGATCGTGGTGGCGTGGAAGGTGGTGGGGTTCTGACTGGGGTCCATGCGGCCTCCGTTGCTGACCCTTCGAACGTGGGGCCGTGGCCGGTGGGTTCAAGGCCAGCAAGGAGCGCCGGGGCCCGGCGCTCAGCTTCCGCTACGCCGCGTGCTTCTCCGCGCGCCGGCGCCAACGCCCGGCAGCCTCAATCGGCGGTGGCCGGACCGGCGATACAGGTCCGCCAGTCCTGCGGACGCAGGCAATCGCCGATGACGCGATCGATCTGCGCGAGCGTGACCGCCGCGGTTCGCCGTTCGAAGCCGAGCAGATCGTCCGGCTCCCAACCCAGGTCGGCGGCCGACAGGATCGCATCGCTCAGCCCGTCCAGGGTCGCCAAGCCGATGTGGAACGCGCCGATGGCGGCGCGCTGCGCGTTCTCGAACTCCCGCGTCTCCACGCCGGTCTTCGCCAGGTGCTCGATCACCGTGCGCGTCGCCGCCAGCGCAGCCTCGAGCTTGTCGGGACTGGCCGACAGCACGACCTGCCAGTGGCCGCCGCCACGCCGGGATTCGCCGAGCTCGGAACGCATGACGTAGCTGAGCCCCTGTCGCTCGCGAACGCTGGCGACCAGGCGCGAGGAGAATGCGCCGCCCAGGATGCGGTTGGCCAGGCGCAGGGCTGGGTAGTCCGAATGCGTGCGCTCCAGCGCCAAGCGCAGACCCATTGCGACGCCACAGCTTTCCTGCTCGGGCAATACCAGCCGCTGGCTGTCCGGCCCGGCGGCAGGCTCGCCCCATTGCGTCGCCTCCGGCACGGCACGCGGCGCCCATCCTTTCACGCCGCGCTCGACCAGACGCGCGGCCACCTGCGGATCGACGTCGCCCACCACAGCGATGCGCAGATCGTTGGCGCCGTAGCGTTCGCTGTGAAACCTGCGCACGTCGGCGACGGTGCAACCTTCGAGCAAGGCGACCTGTTCGGCGGGACCGGGCTCGTAAGCCGGATGCGTCGGCGGATAGAGCATGCGCGTCAACGCGCTGGTCGCGATGTGCGCGGAATCCATCGCGCGGTACTGCAGTTCCGCGATCAGACGGGCGCGCTCGGCGTCGAGCAGGGCCTGGTCGAACTCGGGTTCGCGCAGGCACTCCATCGTCCAGTCCACGAGCTGCGGCAAATCGACCGTGCGGGCGCGCGCGAAGAAGCGCACGCCGTCCGCATCGGCCTCGACTGCGAACGAAGCGCCGCGCGCTTCCAGCAATTCCGCGATCTCGAACGGACCGCGCCGACGATTGGCGCAGCCCACCAACGTGGCGACCAGGCTCTGCAGCATAGCGCCTCCCGGCGCGAGCGCCGTCCCCGTGCGAAACGTGCCGGTCAGTGCGACGATCGACGGCACTGCCGCGCGCAACCCATAGAAATGTCCATACGCGAGCGGTACCGTCGCAACGGACTGCGGCTCGTGCGACTTCGTGTCTGCGCTCATTACGAAAGTCCCGTGCGGCCCATTGCGTCGACGAGGTGGCCCACGGTGAGCCGCCGCTCGCTCAGGTAGCGCGCAGCGACGCGCGCCACGTCGTCCACCGTCACCGCACTGATGCGCTCGGCTGCAGTGGTGTAGCTGCGCCAATCGCCAGCTGCTATGGCTTCGTTCAACTGCATGGCGATCGCCAACGGCCCGTCGCGCGAGGTCAGCAGTCTACCGCGGATCTGTGCCTGAGCGTGGGCCAACTCCTCGTCGGCGACGCCGACACGAACCTCCTCGACCGCTGCGCGCATCGCGTACTCGACACGCCGATGATCGGCATCGGGATGTACGACCGCGCTCAACTGAAACAGACCGGGGTGCCGCAAGCGCGACACGCTGGACCAGACCTCCGTCGCCAGACCCGCCGCGACCAGACGACGGTACAGCCGCGACGATCGCCCTCCCGCCAGCATCAGTGCCAACACCTCCAGCGCGTCCACGTCGGAATCGACGCCGCAAGGCGACTTGTAGGCGAGCATGACGATGCCCGGCGCCCCTGGACATTCCACCGTGGTCCGACGCTCGTCGTCCTGCTCCGGCTCGGGCGGTTGCGCCGTATCCGGCTCTGGGCGCGCGGCGATGTCTTCGAAGCGATGCCTGACGATCTCCAGGGCCGCGTCGCGGTCGACGTCGCCGATGATGGTGATGGTGGCGTTGTCGGGCCGATAGTGCGCCCGATAGTGCGCCAGCAGATGTTCTCGCTCGAAGCCTTCGATGTCCTCGCGCCGCCCTATCACGGGCATACCGTAGGGGTGCTCAGCGAAGGCGGCGCCCCAGATCGCTTGCAGCAGTCGTTCCAGTGGGTCGCCGATGAGCCGATCGAATTCATTCAGCACGACCATCTTCTCGGTCGCGAGTTCCGCGGCATCGAGGCTGAGGTGGCTCATCCGATCCGCTTCGATCTGCGCGATCAGGTCCAGGCTGTCGCGCGGCGCGAGTGCGAAGTAGTGGGTGCGGTCGTACCAGGTCGTGGCGTTGACCTGCGCGCCCAGCGGCAGCAGCAATTGGTGGATGGAATTGCCCTGGCGTTTGTGGAAGCGCGCACTGCCCTTGAACATCATGTGTTCGAGCATATGGCTCACGCCGCGCGCACCCGCGCGCTCGTGGCGACTGCCGACCTCGTAGGTGACCATCAGCAAGGCCACCGGCGCGGTCCGCATCGGCAGGTACAGGATCTTCAGGTCGTTCGCCGCAAGGCGGTGCTCCTCGATGCCCCCGTCGCTGGCCAACGACGGTTCTGTCGCACCCTCATCGCAGGCGATCGTCGTTCGCTCTTGCAGTTCCGTCGCTTCCATCGCACATGCCTCCGCTACGGCGCGACAGCAACGCTGTCGGGAGATGCGGCCAACGGCGCGTCGGCAGGTTTGCCGAATTCGCGACGCAGGAACCACCAGGCCATCACGGCCTGGGCCGAACCGGCGACGACCATCGCCCACCAGATCCAGGTCGGACGGAAGCCCGCCAACAGCGACAGGCTGCACGCCAGCGAGACCAGCAGGGTCATGTGCAGCAGCTGCGCCATCAGGCCGGCACGGGTGTTGCCCATGCCGGAAAGCACCGCAAACACGACCGAAGCCACGCCCAGCGGAATCAGGTCCAGGGCGGCGATGCGCAGGAACGAAGCGCTCGCGGCGATCACCTCCGGGTCGCTGGAGAAGCGGCTGCCGATCCAGGGCGCGAAGCCCTCGGACACGATCACCAGCACGGGCACCAGTACGCCAGCGAACAGCAGCCCGGTCCGCAGCGTCTGGTTCACGCGGTCGCGCAGCCCGGCGCCGTAGTTCTGGCCGGCGACGATGCAGATAGCGCCCGCCAGTGCGGTCAAGGGCATCAGGCCGGCCTGGAACGCGCGTTGGCCTATGCCGAAACCGGCCTGCTCGATCGGTCCGAACGGCCGCAGCATCAACCCGATCGCCAGTAGCGACACGCTGACCACGCCGCTGCCGATGCCGGCGGGCACGCCGATCTTCAGCGCGGTCCACAGTTCCCTGGGCCGTGCGAACCAGATCGCTGGCCGCATGCGCAGATAGGCGTCCTTGCGTGCGAAGTAAGCCATCAACATCAGCATCACCGCCGCGCACGACAGCAGCGAGGCCAGTCCAGCGCCCGCGGCGCCCATCGACGGCAACCCGGACCAACCGAACATCAGCGCCGGCGTGAACACCGCGCCCAGGGCCACGGTGCCGATCTGGGCGATGGCACCGGCTTTGACGTTGCCGGTGAACTCCAGCATCGCCGCCAACACCAGCATCGGGATCTGGATCGCGATCGAAGGGATGAACCAGCTGTAGAAGGAAGCGATCACCGCAGCGGTGGCCGCGTCGGTCGTCATCAGGCCGCTGAAGGCCTCCCGGTTCGCCCAGGCCAGCAGCGCCACCAGGGTCGAGACGATGAAAGAGGCGCCGAAGGCCTCGTTGAAGATCCGGTTGACGCGCTCGCGTTCCTTGGCGCCGACCGCATGCGAAATCAGCACGCCCGCGCCCATGCTCAGCACCGGCAGCAGGATCAGCACCAACATGATCGGCATCGCCGCCAGCGTGACCGCGGCCTGCGCGGTCGGCCCAAGCCTTCCCAGCCAGTAGATGTTCACCAGCGAGAACACCGTCCCGGCCAGTGAGTTCAACAACAGCACGCCGGACATCCGCAACAGATGCGCGGCGATCGGACCGTCAGTCAGATCGCGCATGAAGCCCTCCCGGGGTGCGCCGCGCTACGCACGCACCACCGCGCCGACGAAATCCATCGGCCGGACCACCGAGGCGACGACCATCTTCGCGCGCTCCGGATCGGCGATGCGCAGCCGATAGCGGGTGCTGAACAGATGCGCCATCAGGATCAGCTGACCCAGGCCGAGATTCGCGCCGATGCAGGACTTGGGCGCCCATCCGAACGGCACGTAGCTGCCATGCGGGCACTGCTCGCGGCTCTCTGCCAGCCAGCGGTCGGGATTGAACACGTCCGGATCCGACCAAGTGCTCGCATCGTGATGGGTGAAGAAGGAACTCAGTGCGTACACCTGCCCCGTCTTGAGCTGGGTTTCGCCTTCGTAGATGTCGGTCCGCACGCGGCGCGTCACGATCGGCGGAGAGCTCCAGATCCGCAGCACTTCCTTGACGAAGCGCGTGGTGTTCGGGGCCAGGCGCGCGGGCGATTCGCACAAGGCGTCCAGCGGAATCGCGGACAACTCGGCGACCATGCGCTCGCGCCACTCATGCTGGCGCTGCCATTCGAACAACAGACAGGCCGCGCCGGCGCCGGGGGAACTGGTGATCGCGGTCAGCAGCGCGGTGACCGCGTCCGCGGCGCGATCCAGGCCCAGCTCCGGCAGCATGTCCACCATCGGATCGGTCAGATCCTCCTGGCGCGGGCGCTTGCCGCTGGCCCGGCCCTTCAACTCGCGCCTGACCTCCACGCCGACGAGGAACTGATAGACCCACATCTTGGGTTTGTGCAGCGGCGGACAGCGGTGCTCGTCGATATCCGACAGCACCAGCGCCACTTTCGACATCACTTCATCGACCACGCGCTTATGCGCGCGCGGCGTCAGGCCGGTGATGATGGCCGATACCAGCGGTTCGAGCATCGCCCGTTCTGCCAGCCAGACCAGGTCCTGATCGCGTCCGATCTCCGCGTCAAGCAAGTTCTGTATGCGCAGCGCCAACTGCTTGAAGCCTTCGACACTGGTCAGCACGCGCATTTTCCCGAGCCAAGCCCCGCGCACCTGATGCCAGGACACCGGCTCGCTCTTGCGCCCCCGCACGACGTCGGAGAAGCCGTCCAGCATGGTCAGATCGGCGTAATTCGCCGCTTCCACGCGCTCGGCGACGTCCGGATCGAAGATCGCGAGAGCCCGGTCCTCCTTTACCCAGAACACCGACCCCTCTTCCTTGAGGCGACGTCGGAACGCCTGCACCGACGGAATTTCCACCACTTTCGAATCCTGCATCGTCCGCGTCCTTGGGCCTGATGGGAACCGCTGACCGAAGCCGGGGGCGGCATGACGCCGCCCCCGGACGTTACTGCTCAGATGTTGTGGTAATGCACCCAACGCCAGAGGGTAATGCCGCAGCCGGAAGCACCGCGCACGCCGAAAGCAGCGCGCATCGCACAGATGACGTTCTTCATATCGAGCTACTCCTTGTGGATATGTGGAAGTACTGCGTTTACGCCATGACGCCCTGAGCTGTTCCTGCTCCGCACGCCGTGGTGCCCTTGCTGCGCTGGCCGCGTCGCGGCCGTCGCGAATTTCGTCGTTCGGAACTCCCTTTCTTCAAGCTCTGTTCCGCAGGGTCATGGTGAATGGCGGCGGTGCCATCGCCGCGGCCACGGTGGGACGATCGCCGTGCGCGTCGATGCTGACTTCGCCCAGCTCGAGGATCGTGCGCAGCATGTCGCCGACCAACTGCGTCGCCAGATCGGCGGCCACGCAGCGATGCGGGCCATGGCCGAACGGAATGAAAGCCGGATTGCGCCAGGCCTGCGGATCCGCCCAGCGCTCCGGCTGGAACTGCGCCGGATCCGACCAGTGCGCGGCATTGCGCTGGACCATGTAGGGGCAGACCACGACTTCGTCGGAGGCCTCGAGCTTCACGCCCGACAGTTCGTGCGACTGGGTCGGGCGGCGCCCCAGCTGCCACGCGACCGGCCACAGGCGCTGCGCTTCCTGCACGATCCATTCGACCGGCGTGTCGCGGCGCGCATGCGTTCCCCACAGATACAGCGACCAGGCCAGCACGAAGCCCACCGAGCCGGAGATGGCGAACAGGAAGGACAGAAAGACTTCGGACAGTTCGTCCTGCCTGCGATCCGGGCTGGCGGAATTGGCGACGATATCGAGTATGTCCATCGGAGGCGTGCGCGGATCGCGCTGACAGTCGCCGATCGCGCGCGACAGGCGCATCGTGGTGTTGAATTGCAGCAGCATCCGCCGCCATCGCGGTTGGCGCGCACGCGCATTGGCGAGCACCGAACGTTCGACGATCTGATCGAGCAGGCGCCGCAGGGATGGCGAACGGTCCGGCGCGAGCAGCACCGGAAACAGGTATCGGTAGGTCAGCCAGTTGCCGGTGTCCGGCCATTGACTCACCGGCGCCAGCTGCTTGCGCAGGAAATTCCGCAGCTCGTCGGGTTCGCGCGCCTGCAGAAAGTCCCGCAGCAGGCTGCGCGCCTCGCGGCGCATCTTCAGTTGCGCGGACCTCGGCTCGAAATAGCCGTGGCGTGTGTGGAAGAAATCGGAGTGTTCGGCGTAGCTGCCGTCGGCGTTGCCGAGCACGGAGCGCGCATCGGCAGGATTTCCGACGCAATATTCATTGCGACCGGTCTGGACGATATCGCCTGTACCAGACAGCTCCCGGTCCAGGAACCCTAACGGGTCCCGTTGAAAGCCGGACCAGGCTTCTTCTTTCAACACACGCCCTCCGATCCTGAATCACGGGTGCTGATACTTAAATTGTGTGGCGACCGGGTCGCCTGGAGTTGCAAAAGACGGTGAGTTCCTTCACCTGCACTCCACACCGAGTATAGATTTCGTTTTTGAAGAGCGTCAAGCCGATTTCAGGGTGCTGTTTTTCCCAACTATGAGTTCGCGTAACGCAGACGATTCGCTGCGCGACTACAGGCCGACGAGTTGCTTGGATTGGCTTTCGTCGCTTATGCGCGGTCGCGCCCTCGACCTCATGCGCTGAACGAAACGCCTATGGCAACGAGCACTCATCGGCGAGCCAAACCACTCATGCCTCTCGGATTCGCAACTGCAGCAATACGGCATAGTGTCGTTGCGCCGCAACAGAGCCCTTCACTTGATTCAGCCTGAGACGCGGTCGAATCAAGAAGTGGGTTTCGGCGAGCGCGATGAGCCCAGCAGGCTCCGGTAACGCGGATCTGTAGCGACTGCACGAACTACGACAGAATTACCGACGCAAACCGCGTCCGCCTCTACGCGTCGCTCTTGGACGGCTTTCGCTTCGCACGCGGGTGCGCGGCGTCATACACCTTGGCCAAGTGCTGGAAGTCCAGATGCGTGTAGATCTGGGTAGTAGCGATATCGGCGTGGCCGAGCAATTCCTGCACGCCGCGCAGATCGCCGGAAGACTCCAGGATGTGGCTGGCGAAGGAATGCCGCAGCAGATGCGGATGCACGCGCTTGAACAGGCCTTGTCGTTGCGCGAGTTGGCGCAGGCGCAGCTGCACCGCGCGCGGCGTGATCGGCGTGCCGCCGCGACCCGGGAACACCGGCGCATCGTTGCCGGCACCGGTGGACGCGCGCCATTCGCCCAAGGCCGTGCGTGCATGCGAGCCCAGCGGCACGCTGCGTTGCTTGCTGCCCTTGCCGAGCACACTGACCAAAGCGTCGGACAGATCGAGATCGCGCCAACGCAGCCCGCACAACTCGCTCAAGCGCAGGCCGGAGGAATAGAACAGTTCCAGCAAGGCGCGGTCGCGCAAGCCCAGCGGCACATCGGTGGGTACTTCGACCAGAGCCTTGGCCTCGTCGGGATCGAGCACCTGCGGCAGTTTGCGCGGCGCTTTGGGCGCGCGGATCGCGCTGGCGGGGTTGGTGTCGATGCGACCCTGCTTGAGCAGCCAGCCGTAGAAGCTGCGGCAGGCCGAGAGACGGCGTTGCAGGCTTTTCGGCGTGAGCCCACGCCGGTGCTCGGCGGCGATGAAGCCGCGCAGTTGTTCGGTATGCAGGGAGAGCAGCTCGATGCCCTGCGCCTGCGCCCAATCGGCCAGCGCGAGCAGATCGCGACGATAGGCGTCGAGCGTATGCACGGACATGCGCCGCTCGACCTGCAAGTGGCCCAGGAAATCTTCGATCGGTCCGACGGACACGGTGGCGTGGACTCCAAGGTTCCGGAAAAGCGCCGGAATCCAACGCATCTTGCGAGCATGGGGGGGGCGATGTCGAGGGCGCAGCCTGCGCGCAGTGGTACGGATTCGCGATCGCGACTTACCTCGCTCCTACACTGGGCCGGCGGCCTTGGGGCGGGAGCGCCAGGAGCCGCGACCGGGCTCAGCCCTCGAAGCGCTTCAACGCCGCCGCCAGCGACTCGCCCATCATGCGTAGGAACAGTGTGCCCATACCGGGGAAGAAGCGGTTGGGGTCGCGGCTGCCGACCGCGACCATGCCGACGCCAGGCAGCGGCAGCAGTGCGGTCGACTGGACCTCGTCGGCTTGGGCGCCGTACAGCAGCGCGTGCTTCTCCGGCTGCAGACGGCCGCACAGCGGTTCGCCGTCGGCCAAGCAGTCGCGGAACGGTTGCAGGCGCGCGTCGTCGGCGGCAATGGTCTGCAGCCATTCGGCGCCATCCAAGCCCTCGACCGGCTGGAACATCACCAGGCGCACGCGGTCGCCGTTGAAATCCTCGGCCAGGGTCGCGGCCATCGCGCGCAGGGTGTCGGCGGCGCTGTTCTGACGCATCAGCGCCAGCGTCAGCTGGTGCGTGCGCACCGACAGGCGCTCGTTCTCCTGGGCGTTGCCGAACAGCTCCTGCAGGCGGCGCGAGAGTTCGCGGTTCTTGTCGCGCAGCACTTCCAGCTGATAGCTCGCCAGCGATGCGGCCGAGCCTTCCTCGCGCGGCACCACCAGACTCAGGGCCAGGTCCGGAAACTGCTGCAGGAAACGCGGGTGGCGACGCAGCCATGCGGCGACTTCGTGCGCGCCCAGCTTGTCCAGGGTTTCGTTCATTGCGCCCATTCCCCTTCGTAGACGAAAGCGGCCGGTCCCGACATCGACAGCGGAGCGTCGTCGGACGGCCAGACGATACGCAGCTCGCCACCTGGCAGGGCCACGGCGACGTCGCGGTCGATGCGGCCGCGCCGCATCAGCACCGCCGCCGCGGCGCAGGCGCCGCTGCCGCAGGCCAGCGTTTCGCCGGCGCCGCGCTCGTACACACGCAGACGGATGCGTTCGCGCGATTCGACCTGGGCGAAACCGACGTTGACCGATTCCGGAAACGCCTCGTGCGACTGCAGCAACGAGGCGATGCCGTCCACCGGCGCGGCGTCGACGTCGTCGACTTCGATCACCGCGTGCGGATTGCCCATCGAGACCGCGCCGAAGCCGATCACGGTGTCGTGGATGTCGAGCACGTACTGGTCGCGCGCGCCGGGAAAGCCGTGCAGCGGGATCGCGTCGGGATCGAAACGCGGCTCGCCCATGCCGATGCGGTAGACGTCGTCGGACAGGCGCTCGACCTGGTGGGTGTCGAGCGGGCTGTCGAGGGCGAAACTGCCCCCAACGGCGGCGCCCTCGCCGGCCGCGCCGTCGCGCACCAGCCAGGCGGCGATGCAGCGCGCGCCGTTGCCGCACTGCTGCGAGGAGGTGCCATCGGAATTCCAGATCCGGTAGCTGGCGATCGAACCGGGCTCGCGCGGGTCTTCTACGGTCAGGATCTGGTCGCAGCCGGCGCCGAAGTGGCGGTCGGCGAGCAGGCGGCAACGCGCGGCGTCGGGCGGCGTCAGGCCGCCGCGCAGGTCGAGCACGACGAAGTCGTTGCCGGCACCGTGCATCTTGCTGAAACGCTGCATCGGTCGCTCCGCGGTAGGGCTCATCGGCCGCCGTCGGCCGGCGGGGTCGGGTCGGCCGGCGGCGTCTCGGTGCTGGTGCCGTCGTCGGCGGCCGGCGGTGCGGTCGGCTTCTGCGGCAGCGACGGCGGGGTCGCCTCCGGCGCCATCTGCACCGGCACTTCGCCCGCGGGCTGGTTCGGCGCGGTCACCGGGACCGGCTTGGTGGGCAGGACCAGGGGGCCCTTGTTGCCGCAGGCCGAGACGGCCAGCGACAGCGCGATCAGAGTCAGGACGGTGCGTGCATTCATGGCCGCAGTGTAGCCCGCGGGCGTGGCCGAACGAAGCTCAGCGCGACGGCGGTTCAGGTCGCGCCCAGAGCCAGATTGCGACCACGGTCATGAAGCCGGTGCCGGTGGCGGCCATCCACCATTTCGGGGCGGTCAGGAACATGATCACGGCGCAGACCGACATCATGCCGATCGCCAGCCCTTTGGCCCGGCGACTGACCGCGCCGTGCGCCTGCCAGTCGCGGATCATCGGGCCGAACTGACGGTGGGCGAGCAACCAGGCGTGCAGCCGTTGCGAGCCGCGTGCGGCGGCGAACGCCGACAGCAGCACGAACGGGACGGTCGGCAGCCCGGGCACGACGATGCCGACGATGCCCAGGCCCAGGCTGGCATAGGCCAGCAGCCACCAGGCCCAGCGGAAGCGGCTGGGGCGGGTCGGTGCGGGCTCGTCGGACGGTGGTGGGGTCGACATGGCGGCAGTATGCGACCGCGGCGGGCGCCGCGGTCGCATCGGCCATGCGTCAGTGCGTTGCGCTGGCGGCGGCGCCGTCGCCGGCCAGACCCAGCTGGCCGAGCATGAAGGCGAACATTTCCGACGATTCGCGGTAGCGGCGGAAACGGCCGGACTTGCCGCCGTGGCCGGCTTCCATGTTGGTGCGGAACAGCAGCGGCCCGGTGCCGGTGTTCAGGTCCCGCAGGCGCGCCACGTACTTGGCCGGTTCGAAGTACTGCACCTGCGAGTCCCACAGGCCGGTGCCGACGAACATGGCCGGATAGGCCTGCTTGGACAGGTTGTCGTAGGGCGAGTACGACAGCATGTAGTCGTAGTACTTCTTCTGCTCGGGGTTGCCCCACTCATCGTATTCGTTGGTGGTCAGCGGGATGCTCGGGTCCAGCATCGTGGTGACCACGTCGACGAAGGGCACCTGCGACAGGATCACGCGGTACTTGTCCGGCGCCATGTTGGAGATAGCGCCCATCAGCAGGCCGCCGGCGCTGCCGCCGTAGGCCGCGACGCGGTCCGGCGCGGCATAGCCGGCCTTGACCAGGTAGTCGGTGACGTCGATGAAGTCGGTGAAGGTGTTCTTCTTCTTGAGCAGCTTGCCGTCGTCGTACCACTTGCGGCCCATCTCCTGGCCGCCGCGGATGTGTGCGATCGCGTAGACCATGCCGCGGTCGAGCAGGCTGACGTTGGTGACGCTGAAACCCGGATCCATCGAAGCGCCGTAGCTGCCGTAGCCGTACTGCAGCAGCGCGGCCTTGCCGTTCTTCTCGAAGCCGCGCTTGTAGACCAGCGACACCGGAATCCGGGCGCCGTCGCGCGCCGGCACCCAGACGCGCTCGGTCACGTACTGCGATTGGTCGAAGCCGCCCAGCACCGGCTGGCGCTTGAGCAGGCGGCGCTCGCCGGTCTTGACGTTGAGTTCGTACACGGTCGCCGGGGTGGTCAGCGAGGTGTAGCTGTAGCGCAGCCACTGGGTGTCGGGTTCGGCGTTGACGTCCAGGCCCATCGAATACGCCGGCTCGTCGGCCTTGACGTACTCCTCCTGGCCGTCGGCCTTGAGGATGCGCACGCGCTCCAGCGCATCGGAACGCTCGGCGACGGCGGTGTAGCCGTCGAACAGCTCCACGCCTTCGATGTAGACGTCGTCGCGGTGCGCGATCCAGTCCTTCCAGTCCTTGCGCGAGGTCGAACCGGTCGGCGCGGTCACGACCTTGAAGTTGGTGGCGCCGTCGGCGTTGGTGCGGATCACCCAGCGGCCGTCGAAGTGGTCGGCGCTGTATTCGACATCGCGCGCACGCGGCGCCAGCACGGCGAACGCGCTCGGGTCGGCGGCGGGCGCGTAGCGGTATTCGTCGGACACGGTGCTGCTGAGGCCGATCAGCAGGTACTTGTCGTCGCGGCTGCGGTCGATGCCCATGTAGAAGCTGTCGTCCGTCTCCTCGTACACCACCGGGTCCTGCGCGACCGGGGTGCCGAGCACGTGCTTCTTGACGCGCTTGCTCAGCAGCGTCTCGGGGTCGTTCTCGACGTAGAACAGGGTCTTGTTGTCGTCGGCCCAGACCAGGTTGGCGGACACGCCCTTGATCTCGTCGGCGTAGGTTTCGCCGGTGCCCAGGTTCTTGAAGCGCACGGTGTACTGGCGGCGGCCGTTGGTGTCGTCGGCGTAGGCCAGGATCGCGTTGTCCTGGGTCACGGCGTAGTCGCCGACCTGGTAGTAGTCCTTGCCCTTGGCCATGGCGTTGACGTCGAGCAGCACGCTCTCGCCGGCGAAATCGCGCGCGGCGTTGGCCTTCTGGATCGAAGCGGCATCGACGCCGGCGGCGTCCTTGCGGCGGGCGTGGATCGGGTAGTCCTGGCCGGTCTCAAAGCGGCTGTAGTACCAGTAGCCGCGCTCGCGGTACGGCACCGAGCTGTCGTCCTGCTTGATGCGGCCGACGATCTCGTTGTAGAGCTTGTCTTCCAGCGGCTTCAGCGTCGCCATCTGGGTGTCGGCGTAGGCGTTCTCGGCGTTGAGATACGCCAGCATCTCTTTGTTCTCGCGCTTGTCGTCGCGCAGCCAGTAGTACTCGTCGTTGCGCTGTCCGCCGTGCGGCGCCTTGACCACGTGCGGCTTCTTGGCTGCGTCGGGCGGCAGGGCGGAGTCGGCGGCGGAGGCGTTGGGGGTCGTGGTCATCAGTAGCGTGGCGGCCAGCAGGAGGGAGGTCGGTTTCATAAATAGGGTCCGTTCGCGAAGAGCGCAATGGCCGGCGGGCCGCAAGCCGCCGCGGGGCATGCCTGCCCGGGGAGGACGGGCGCCGTGCGGCGCCCATCGCTAGGGCCTTACTTGGACAGCTTGTCCCAGAGGAAGGTGTAGGCCAGCGCGCTCATGTGCGCGGCCTGGGCGTTGTTGGCCGAACCGCCGTGGCCGCCTTCGATGTTTTCGTAGTAGCGCACGTCCTTACCGGCCTCGGACATCTTCGCCATCATCTTGCGCGCGTGGCCTGGGTGGACGCGGTCGTCGCGGGTCGAGGTGGTGAACAGGGTCGGCGGGTAGTCGCGCTTGGCGTCGAACAGGTGGTAAGGCGAGAAGGTCTTGATGAACTCCCAGTCGGCCGTGTCCGGGTCGCCGTATTCGGCCATCCACGAGGCGCCGGCCAGCAGGTGGCTGTAGCGCTTCATGTCCAGCAGCGGCACCTGCACCACGACAGCGCCGAACAGGTCCGGATACTGGGTCAGCATGTTGCCGGTGAGCAGGCCGCCGTTGCTGCCGCCCTGCACGCCCAGGTGCTTGGACGAGGTGACCTTGCGCGCGATCAGGTCCTGCGCGACCGCGGCGAAGTCCTCGTAGGCCTTGTGGCGGTTGGCCTTGAGCGCGGCCTGGTGCCAACGCGGACCGTACTCGCCGCCGCCGCGGATGTTAGCGACCACGTACACGCCGCCCTTCTCCAGCCAGCCCTTGCCGACGCTGCCGGAATAGCCCGGGGTCATCGAGACCTCGAAGCCGCCGTAGCCGTACAGCAGGGTCGGGGTGCTGCCGTCGAGCTTGAGGCCCTTCGGGCGGACCATGAAGTAAGGCACCTTGGTGCCGTCCTTGCTGGTCGCGAAGTGCTGCTCGATCACGTTGTCGGACCCGTCGAAGAACACGGGCATGGTCTTGAGCGTTTCCGGCTGCTGGCCGAGCTTGGCCAGCGACAGGGTGGTCGGGGTCAGGTAGTCGGTGGCGGTCACCCAGACGTCGTCGTTCTCGTCGTCGTCCACCGCCGACACGCCGATGCTGCCGAAGGTCGGTGCGCCGACGAACTCGCTGCGCTGCCAGCTGCCCGGAGTGAGCACGCTGAGCTTGTACTTCACGTCTTCCATAACGTTGAGCACGAGCTTGTTGCGGGTCCAGGTGGTGCCGGCCAGCGAGGTGCGTTCGGTCGGCTCGAACAGCGCGGTGAATTCGCGCTTGCCGGCCATGAAGTCGTCGAAGCGGGTCACGATCAGGCTGCCCGGCTTATAGGTTTTTCCACCGGCGGTGTAAGGCTCGCGCAGCTCCAGGGTCAGCCACTCGCGGTGCACGGACTTTTCGGCCGAGTTCGGCGCGTCGATCTTGGTCAGCTTGCCGTCGGCGCCGCGCAGGTACAGCTCGTTGTTGTAGAAGGCGATGGTGCGCGAGACGAAATCGCGCTCGAAGCCTTCGGTGTGATCGTGGCCGGCGGAGATGTACATGTCCTCCGCCGTGCCTTCGTAGACGACCGTGGCGGCGCTGAGCGGAGTGCCGCGCTTCCACTGCTTGACGATGCGCGGGTAGCCCGACGAGGTCATGCTGCCCTCGCCGAAATCGGTGAATACGTAAACGTTGTCGCGGTCGATCCACTGCAGGCCGCCCTTGGCTTCGGGACGGAAGTAACCGTCCTTGACCCAGGCCTTGCTCTCCAGGTCGAACTCGCGAGTCACGTCGGCGTCGGCGCCGCCGCGCGAGAGCGCGATCAGGCAGCGCTGATACTGCGGCTTGAGGCAGTCGGCACCGTGCCAGACCCAGTTCTCGCCCTCGGCCTTGTTGAGCGCGTCGAGGTCGATCACGGTTTCCCAGGCCGGCTTGTCCTTGCGGTACTCGGCCAGGCTGGTGCGGCGCCACAGGCCGCGCTGGTGGTTCGCGTCCTTCCAGAAGTTGTAGTAGTGGTCGCCGATCTTCATCACGCCGGGGATCTTGGCGTCGGAGTCGAGGATGGCGCGGATGTCGGCCTCGAGCTTCTTGAACCCGGGCCCGGCGGCCAATTCTGCTTCGGACTGGGCGTTGCGCTGGCGCACCCAGGCGAGCGAGCGCTCGCCTTGCACGTCTTCCAGCCAGGCGTAAGGGTCGGACCCATCGGTCACTTTGGCGGCCTCCTCGGCAGGGGCGGCAGCGACCGGAGCGGCCACGCCAGCCAAGCCGATGGAGATCATTCCAACCGAAACGAGCAACGGCTTGCAGGCCTTGGACAACGTGGACATCGGCGCTCCGCGAATACAGGGAAAGGCCGAACGCTAGCACAGGCCTCGGCCGCGGCCGCCGTGCCCGAAGTCATGTGGGGAGGACGCGGCGTGGCCGCGTTATGTCGGAAATTACGGGGTTTGCGTGCAGGATGGCGCGCTGTGTGCAGGCGCTGAGCGGCGGCTGTTGGCACAAGCACTTTGCTCAACGGGTCGGTTGGCGGGATGCGGTGCTCTTGGGCGGGGCCGCGGACTAGTGATCTGGCCTCGTCGCCTGGCCTCATGAGCTACCCCTTGCGACCCGAACCTGCGACCTGCCCTTGCGATCCAGGTTGGCGGACCAGAGCCGCAGCGGCAAGGTCGCGGCCGGCCGATCCCACCGATCCACGGGCGTACAGCCGATGCGTTCCGACCCAAAGTGCGCTGCGCCGCCGGCTGAGCCGGCCGGCTCAGGCCGCGCGCGCAGCCGCGGCGCGCGCCAGCGGGCGGGCACGGCGACGCGCCTGGGCGCCCACGCGGCGGCGACGGGCCGGCGCCGGCAGTTCGTCGGCCGCGCGGCGCGGCAGGCGGAAGCGGTGCAGCGCCCACCAGGCGGTCAGCGGCATCGCCAGCAGCCACAGCGGCAGCCAGCCGATCTGGGCGCTGAACGCACGCGCGGCCGGCAACAGCAGCACCAGCGCAGCGCCGATGGCGACGGCGTAACGCAGGACCTCTTCGACGCGCGGGTCGATGGCGGGGTCGATGGCGGGGTCGATGGCGGGGCGGATCGAGTGGGCGACGGACTGGCGCATGGCGAGGGCTCCGAAGGTAGACAACGGGTCCGGGGACCCGACGCCTCCACCTTGGCCCGCCTCCGTCTCAGAGGCTGCGACCTGTCCTGGCCCGCGCTTCGCCCCTCTGTGGGAGCCGCGTTAGCCACGATGCCGACCACGCGATATGGTCGGAATTCCACGGCTTGCGGAAGGAGATCGCGGCTCACGCCGCCCCCACAGAAGGCGGGCTTCGGGGTAGGTGCGGCGTAAGCCGCGATCGCATATTCGCAGCCGCAACGAAACTCCTGCCCCGGTCGTGGCTCCGGGGCGCGGCTTGCGCCGTTCCCACAGAAAGCGGGCTTCGGGGTAGGAGCGGCGTAAGCCGCGACCGCGCATTCGCGACTGCCTTGAAATTCCGATCCCGGTCGTGGCTCCGGGTCGCGGCTTACGCCGCTCCTACCCCAAGGCGAAGGGGCTCGCGATCAGTAGCCGGCGGCGTCCAGGGCTTTGTCGGCTTCTTCGCGGCCCAGGGCGATGAGTTCGCGGGCGCGCCAGAATTCGTAGAACTGGCAGGCGTCGCGCGGGATGCGGATCACCAGTTCCGGCGGGTCCAGGGCCAGATGCACGCGTGCGATCTGTGCCTGCATGGTGTCGAGCGAACGCGCCATCAGTTCGCTGAAACCCAGCTCGTGGTCGCTCTCGCCATCTGCGTCGGCGACGTTCTGGCGCCGCCAGCGTTCGCCGAACCAGCGCAGCAGGCCTGCGCCGTGCGTATCGGAATCGCCTTCGACGACGGCGCCGCCGCTACCCGCACCCGCTGCCACATCCGATGCGTCGCCGGCAGGGCCGCGGCCGTCTCGCACCGACGCGCCGTTGCGTCGCGCCGGCGCACCCGGCGGGCGCTGCGGCCAGCCGTGCATGTCGACCGCGATCAGGCGATGGGCGTCGGACAGGCGCGTCGCGGCGATCGGCAACGGCGCCAGCAGGCCGCCGTCGACCAGCTCGCGTCCGTGCACTTCGTATGGAGTGAACACACCGGGAATCGCGATCGAGGCACGCACCGCGTCCCATAGGTCGCCCTCGCGCAGCCAGACTTCGCGTTGGCGCATCAGATCGACCGCGACCGCGGTGAACGCGATCGGCAGTTGTTCGATACGCGGCTCGCCGGCGAGTTCGCGCAGGGCGTGCATCAGGCGCTCGCCGCGGAACAGCGAGGCGCGGCCGAGCGCGGGATCGAGCAGGCGCAGCATGTCGGTGCGGCTGAGGCCGTACAGCCAGTCGCGGTAGACCTCGAGCTTGCCGGCCGCGTACAGGCCGCCGACCAGCGCGCCGCTGGAAGAACCGGCGACCGCGACCACGTTGAGCGAACGCGCCTGCAGCGCTTCGATCACGCCGATCTGGGCCAGGCCGCGCGCGCCGCCCGCACCCAGTACCAGCGCGACCGGTTCGTCGCTGCGGATGTGCGGGGCGTCGGCCGCGGCCATCAGCGGTCGTAGTTGCCCAGGGCCAGCGACAGCATGCTCTTGGCCTGCTCGCGCAGCACCGCCGGCTCGACGATCTCGGCGTCGCTGCCGTAGTGCATCACGTCCATCAGCAGTTCGCGGCCGGCGCTGTAGGGCAGCTTGAGTTCGTAGCGGCCGTCGGGCAGGAAGCGGCCCTGCTGCTGCGAATGCCAGTGCTCGTCGGCGACCCAGCGCGCGGCCTTGGGGCTGAACACGATCGTGGCCCAGCCCTTGGGCGTGCCGGAGAAGATGCCGTAGCTGGAGGCGAGGTGACGGTCGAGCTCCTCGTCGGGCACGTCGCGGGCCTCGCCCTCGAGCATGCGCGCGGTCGTGATGCGGTCGACCGAGAAGCTGCGCAGGGCGTCGCGCTCGTGGTCCCAGGCGTCCAGGTACCAGTTTTCGCGGTAGTGGGTCAGGCGTTGCGGCGAGACGTTGCGGCGGGTGCGCTCGTCGGTGGAACGGGCGCGGTATTCGAAGCTCAGCGGCTTGCGGTCCAGCACCGCGGTGGCGACCGCGCGGAACGCGGTCTCGTCCAGGCGGCGGGTGCGGTGCGGGATCACCCGCACGCGCTCGACCGGCACCCGGCGACCGCCGGCGTGTTCGTCCAGCAGCTTTTCGATCCGGTGCTGCAACGGCGCCAGCGCGTTCGACAGCACACCGCCGCCGCTGCGCAGCAGCAACTGCTGGGCGGCCAGCAGCGAATGCAGCTCCTCCGAGCTCAGCCACAGGCCGGGCAGCTCGAAGCGGTCGCCCTCGCTGCTGTCGTAGCGGAAGCCGGCCTCGCCGTTGCCGACCACCGGTGCCATCAGGTAGTCGCGCAGGTAGGCCAGGTCGCGGTAGACCGTCGCGCGCGAGCACTCCAGGTCCTCCTGCAAACGCTGCACGGTCACCGGATAACGCGCGGCGGTCAGGATGCGGTGCAGGGCGTGGATGCGTTCGATGCGTTCCATGGCGGGGTCTGAAGGAAGCGGTGATCCGACGCCTAGCATCGCACCCGCGACTACGCAGCCGCCACTGCCACGGGCGAGAAGCCGATCACGGCGCGGTTATCCGCCCGAGCGGCTAACGACCGTTTAACCGGCTTGGCTACAAGATGCGCGGCCCCGGAACGGAAGCCGAGTATGCGGACTAGGTCAGGATGGAACGAGCAGACGCTGGCGGTCGCGGTCGTAGTCGTGACGCATCTGCTGATGGCCATGGCCTTGAACCGCTACTTGCGTTTCGATCCCCCCACCCCGTCCGCGGACGATGAGGAGCCGCTGCTGGTGGTGTTCCTGCCGCCGCCGCGCCCGGCGGCGACGGCCACCGTCGCCGCGCCCAGCCAGCATCCGCCGCGAGCGTCGCAGACGTTGCGACCGGTGCCGACGCGCACCGCGACGCCACCCGCCGCAAGCTCGGTCGTCGCCGACACGGCAGCGCCCTTGGCGGGCCGACCGCTGACAGCCGTCTACGTGCAACAGGTCGGCGGCCTGCGCGAAAGGCCGCCACCGGGACTGGACACGGAGCGTGCCGATCCGTTCGCGAAACGCACGCCCGCCCTGCCCGGCGCCGGCGCGACCTTGGGCGTTGCCATGCGCGAACCGATCAGCGCGGCCAAGGTGGTCGATGCGATCGGCGGCCTGTTCGGCGGACGCAGCTCGCCGTGCCCGGACAACCGCAAGGACATCGCCGCGCTGGCGACCGGCGGCGATCGCGCCGCCCTGGATCGCGCGGTCGACTACGAGCGACGCTACTGCCGGCCCTGAGCCCCGCCGCGCCAGCATTCCACGCCGGCCGCGACGATGCCGCAAGCGCGCCTGGCTGGTCGCGGTCGATTCCCGCGTTAGGCATGGCATCGGCCGATGCTCGGCCCTCTAGCGGATGCGCCATGAAGACGATCGGATACGCGGGCCGCATGCTGTGTCTGGCGGCAACCCTGGCCGCGCTGCCTGCCTGGGCGGGCGCGCGCGAGGAAGTGAACGCGTCGATGGAGAAATTCATGGCCGCGCGCAGCTACCACGCCACCATGACCGCGACCGGCGCGCACACGATGAACAATCAAGTCGACTACGTCGCGCCCGGCCGCTACCGCATGCGCATGGCCGGCCTGGGCGAGCAGATCATCGTCGGCGACACCATGTACCTCGACATGCGCGGCCGCAGCACCAAGGTGCCCCTGCCCAAGGGCACCCTGTCGCAATGGCGCGACCCGGCGCGGCTGGCCGAGAACGCCAAGACCATGACCGTCACCGCGCTGGGCAGCGAGGTCGTCGGCGGCGCGCCGACGCGCAAGTACCGCGTCGACCACAGTCAGCCGCAGCCGAGCACGATGACGCTGTGGGTCGGCAGCAACGGCTATCCGCTGCGGATCGTGAGCAGCACCCGGATACAGGGCAAGCCGATGGTCACCACCATCGTCTATTCGCGTTACAACGATCCGGCGCTGCGGGTCGACGTGCCCAAGTAACGGCGACGCGCAGGATCCTGCGCCGGGCCCGTATTTGCTGCAGTGCGGTGAGCGGGCGTCGCCGCCGCCACGCACAAGCCCGGCCAACGCGCAAGCTCGCCCTCGGCCGCCGGGCTAGGCACAATGCCCGCATGCGAGGGCCCGCACCCACCAAGCCAGCTCCATCGGAGCCAGCGATCGATCTGTCGCCCTCGCCGGGCGACGAGGTCAAGACGACCACCTGCTACATGTGCGCCTGCCGCTGCGGCATCAAGGTGTGGCTGGCCGACGGCAAGATCCGCTACATCCAGGGCAACCCCGAGCATCCGGTCAACCAGGGCGTGCTCTGCGCCAAGGGCTCGGCCGGGATCATGCAGCACTACTCGCCGGCGCGGCTGGACAAGCCGCTGTTGCGCGTGGGCGAACGCGGTCGCGGCGAGTTCAAGGAAATCGAGTGGGACGAGGCGCTGGCGATCGCCGTCGGCTGGCTGGCGCCGATCCGCGAGCGCAATCCCGACGAGCTGGCCTTCTTCACCGGCCGCGACCAGTCGCAGGCACTGACCGGCTGGTGGGCGCAGCAGTTCGGCACGGTCAACTACGCCGCCCACGGCGGTTTCTGCTCGGTCAATATGGCCGCCGGCGGTTTGTACACGCTCGGCGGCTCGTTCTGGGAATTCGGCGAACCCGACTGGGAGCATTCGCGCTACCTGATGCTGTGGGGCGTGGCCGAGGACCACGACTCCAACCCGATCAAGCTCGGCCTGGGCAAGCTGAAGGCTCACGGGGCCAAGATCGTCGCGGTCAATCCGGTGCGCAGCGGCTACGGCGCGATCGCCGACGAATGGATCGGCATCCGCCCCGGCACCGACGGCCTGTTCGCGTTCGCGCTGATCCACGAACTGCTCAAGGCCGATCGGATCGACCTGGACTATCTGGTGCGCTACGCCAATGCGCACTGGCTGGTGATCCGCAATCCGGGCGGCGCCGACGACGGTCTGTTCGCGCGCGACGAAGCAGGCCGCGCGCTGTGCTGGGCCGGCGGCGCGCAACTGGCCGACGCCACCGGCATCTCGCCCGCCGTCGTCGGCGAATACACCCTGCCCGACGGCCGCCGCGCGGTGCCGGTGTTCCATCTGATCGCCGAGCGCTACCTCGATCCGCAGTACTCGCCCGACGCGGTCAGCGAACGCTGCGGCATTCCTGCAGACACCATCCGCCGGATCGCGCGCGAGCTGGCCGAGGCCGCCTTCGATCATCCGCTGACCCTGCCGATCGCCTGGACCGACGCGCACGGCCGCGAGCATGCCGAAATGGTCGGACGCCCGGTCAGCATGCACGCCATGCGCGGCATCAGCGCGCACAGCAACGGCTTCCACACCTGCCGCGCGCTGCACCTGTTGCAACTGCTGCTGGGTGCGGTGGATACGCCGGGCTCGTTCCGCTATCAGCCGCCGTTCCCGAAACCGATCGCGCCGCCGAACCGGCCCGGCAAGAACCGTCAGGCCAACGGCGTGCTGGACGCGGCGCCGCTGGGTTTCGTGCATGCGCCCGAGGATCTGGTGGTCGACGCCGACGGCCAGCCGCGCCGCATCGATCACGCCTTCTCCTGGGCCTACCCGCTGTCCGCGCACGGCATGATGCACAGCGTGATCCGCAACGCCTGGGCCGGCGATCCGTACAAGATCGACACCCTGATGATGTTCATGGCCAACATGAGCTGGAACTCATCGATGAACACGGCCGAGACCATCGGCTGGCTCACCGACAAGGACGAGCGCGGCGAGTACCGCATCCCGCGCATCATCTACGCCGACGCCTACGCCTCGGAAATGGTCGCCTACGCCGACCTGGTGCTGCCGGACACGACCTACCTGGAGCGCTTCGACGCGATC
>CAMLID010000036.1 GCA_946480055.1 uncultured Lysobacter sp.
TGCGCGACTACTCCTCGCAGCAGCTGGCCAACGCGCTCGGGATCAGCCAGTCCAGCGTGGTCAAGTTCAGCCAGAAGCTGGGCTTCAAGGGCTACCCGGACCTCAAGTACTCGATCGGCGAGGCGGTCGCGCGCGGAAACGGCAACGGCGAGGATCACGCGCCGACCGCCGCGGCCGCCGACGATCCGCACACCGCGCTGGCCGAGGACCTGTGGCACCTCAAGGCCCTGGCGGAGGCCGAGACCCGGCTGATCAATCCGGCCGATCGCATCGACGCGATCGCCGCGGCGATCGAGCAGGCCGGCAAGGTCTACATCATCGGGCTGGGCGAAGACGGCATCCCGGCGCGCGCGTTCGCTACGCGGCTGTCGATGCTGGGCATCGTCACCGTGCACTACGTCGACGCGATGCTGATGCAGGCCGGCATCTCCAGCGCCGCGGCCGGCGATGTGCTGCTGGTGTTCTCCGAGCACGGCCGCCAGCCGGCGCTGTGCCAGATCGGCCGGCGCTTCCGCGAACGCGTGGGCCGAGTCATCACCGTGACCCGTCACACCCCCAACCCGCTGCGCGCGCATGCGGACGCGACATTGGTGGTGTCGGCGCACGACGAACGCCGGCATATCGAGCCGCTGCTGTACCAGTCGGCGCTGCAGCACCTGCTCGACCTGATCTTCGTGCTGCTGTGCGACGCCAGCGAAGCCCGGCGCCGCCAGCTCGACCTTAACCTCGAGCGCATGCAGGATCTGCTCGACAGCTGATCGCCGAGAAGAGACCGCATGCGCACCCTGCTCCGCACCGCCCTGCTGATGCCCGCCTTGGTCGCTCTGGCCGCCTGCGCCAGCCTTTCCCCGCCGAGCGCGTCCGCGCCCTGGGGCAACGCGCGCCAGTTGGTGCTGGTGACCACCGACGGCTGGGACGCGAGCGACGGCCGCCTGCGCCGCTACGAACGCGACGGCGGCGGCTGGCGCGAGGTCGGCGCAGCGAGCTCGGTCACGGTCGGGCGTAATGGCAGTGCCTGGGGCCTGGGCCTGCATCCCAGCCAGACCGACGGACCGCAGAAGCGCGAAGGCGACGGCCGCGCGCCAGCCGGCGTGTTCGCGCTCGGCACCGCGTTCGGCTACAGCGCGAGCGCGGCGACGCCGATGCCCTACCAGGCCATGGGCGCCGACGACTACTGCATCGACGTCAACGCCTCGCCGCTCTACAACCGCATCGTCGACGCCGGCGAGGTCGGACAGGCCGCGGTGGCCGAGTCCACCGAACCCATGCGCCGCGACCTGCGCGCCGACGGCGACCAGCGCTACCGGCTCGGCCTGGTGATCCAGCACAATCCGCAGCGTCGCCCGGGCGCCGGCAGTTGCATCTTCGCCCACCTGTGGAAAGCGCCCGGCGAGCCCACTGCGGGCTGCACCGCGATGGCCGATCCGGCGATGGAAGCCTTGCTGGCCTGGCTGCGCCCGCAACAGCATCCGGTCTTCGTGCTATTGCCTGAAGCCGAACTGCGCCGCCTGCGGCAGGATTGGCATCTACCGGCGCCCTAGCCCAGGCTGCGCCTTCGTCCCCCCTACACAGAGCCCTGCCCCGCATGTCGATGACCACCCGCGTCCTGCTCGCGCTGATCGCCGGCGCCGCCACCGGCCTGATCCTGGTCGCGCTCGCGCCGGAGGCCGCCCAAAGCACCGCCGCGGTGATGCAGCCGATCGGCAAGCTCTGGCTCAATGCCCTGCAGATGACGGTGGTGCCGCTGGTGGTGTCGCTGGTGGTGATCGGGGTGACCTCGGCCAGCGATGCGGCGGCCTCCGGGCGCACGGCGCGGCGCGCGATCGTGGTCTTCATCGTGCTGCTGAGCCTGGGCGCAGCCTTCGCCGCGATCGCCGCGCCGGCCCTGCTGTCGCTGCTGCCGCGCGACGAGGCGCTGGTGCAGTCGTTCCGCACCGCCACTTCGGCACCGACGGCCGCGCCTCCGGCGCTGGGCGACTGGTTGTCGGCGGTGATTCCCAGCAACGTGATCGCTGCCGCCGCGGCCAGCGCGATGCTGCCGCTGGTGGTGTTCGCGCTGTTCTTCGGTTTCGCCCTGACCCGCATCGACCCGGCCCGGCGCGCGCGCCTGGTCGAACTGTTCCAAGCCATCGCCGACACCATGATCGTGATCGTGCGCTGGCTGCTGTGGATCGCGCCGCTGGGCGTGTTCGCGCTGATGTTCGCGGTCTGCGCCCACGTCGGCGTGGGCATGCTGGGCGCGGTCGGCTACTACATCGCGCTGCAGTGCACGCTGTATATCTCGGTCACGCTGATGCTGTACCTGGTCGCGGCCGCCTCGGGCACGCCGCTGCGGCGCTTCGCCGCCGGCGTGCTGCCGGCGCAGACCATCGCCGCGAGCACCCAGTCCTCGCTGGCCTCGCTGCCGGCGATGGTGGACAGCGCGCGGGTGCGGCTCGGCTATCCGCTGGAGATCGCTTCGCTGGTGCTGCCGATGGCGGTATCGCTGTTCCGCATCACCAGCCCGATCCAGTACATCGGCGTGACCGCGTTCGTGGCCTGGATCTACGGCATCGACCTGGGCGCAGCGCAACTGGCCGGCTGCGCCGCGCTGGCGGTGGTGATCAGTCTGGGATCGGTGGGCCTGCCCGGCCAGGTCAGCTTCATGGCGACCAACATGCCGGTGGTGCAGGCAGCGGGGCTGCCGGTGGAACCGCTGGGCTTGCTGCTCGCGGTCGACACCATCCCCGACGTGTTCGCGACCCTGGGCAACGTCACCGGCGACATCGCCGCGACCGGCGTGGTGACCGGACGCGAGCGCGCTGCGACGACGGGCGACGGCACGGACTGAGCGCCACATCGGCGCGGGTGTTGCCGCTCGTCGCCGCGAATCGACGCCACAAAAACCGACGCCCCGGGGCTCGCGCTCCGGGGCGTCGTTCGTTGCGGGTTCGGTGGCTATCAGCTGGGCCGGCGAGCGCCGACCCCGATCGGGTCGGCTGGTCGTCTGTCGCTTTAGTGGCCTGAACCATTGCCGCCGCCCCCGTTCAACGGGCCGGCGACACCTGAATGATCACCGCGACGCGACGATTCGGCAGCAGGCATTCGCGCAGCGCCTCCGGCTGCCTGACGCTGGAGCAGTCCTGCACCTGCTCGGCGTCGCCCTTGTAGCTGTAGCGGATCGAGTCGGCAGGCACACCGCGCTCGATCAGCAGCGCGCGCACCGTTTCGGCGCGACGCTTGGACAGCTCGACGTTGTACTGCGCGCCACGGCCCTGCAGGCGGTCGGCATGGCCTTCCAGCGCTACCGAATCGATGCGCAGCCCCTCGTCGCGGATGCGCGCGAACGCACGGTCGAGGCTCTGCAGCGCGTAGCTACGGATATCGCCGCGTCCGTCGCGGTCGAACTCGAACAGAATATTGGCGGTCAGGTCCATGTTCTGCGCGTTCGGAACGGCCTGCGCGGGCATGCCGCAGGTCCGCGCCAGCGCCTCGGCGTCACCGACCAGATCCTCGGCGATCTGGATGTAGGGCTTGGCGTGGCGCCATTGCTGCTGGTTGAGTTCGTTGCCGGCGTGCACCAGTTCGACCTCGCCGCAGGCCACCGCCTGCTGCGCGCAGACGAAGCCGGGCGTGCCATGGATCGCGCCCAGGCGCTTCCACAGGTCCTCGCGGACGCGCGCGGCGTCGTTCACCAGCGGCGTGTCGGTGGGCAGCGGCGATGCGCCCTGCTCCATCAGCCCGATGAGCCGCGCGGACTGCTCGAGCGCGGCCTGCGGGAAGGCGCTACGGTCGTTGCGCGAGTATTCGTGGAACGAAACGTCGAGCCAGCACTGCGCCTTGGCGAGGTGGTAGTCGCGAACGGGACGGCCCGTGTCGTTGAGCGCACGGATGCGGTCCTGCGTGCCCTCGTAGACCGAATGATCGCGATAGATCGCTTCGTCGGTGATGCGCTCGGCCGGTTGCGCCAGGACGGGTGTCTGCGCCTGGGCCGCCGGCAGCAGGGCCGCGAGGAGAGGAAGGGTGTAGGTAAGAATGGGTTTCATCGTCATGCTCCGTCAGCGCACCGGATCGCGGTAGCGCACGTCATCCCGCCGGAAAAGATCTTCGTCGAATTTGAACCGCAGACGCAGGTAGACGCCGTCGCGGGTGTATTCGTAGCCATTGAGGTCAGGGTCGCCTTCGAAGCCGGCCCAGTTGTAGCCGGCCGACAGCCAGAGGTTCTGCCGCAGCAGGCGGCCGACCTCGATGCCGTAGGCGTACTGATTCGCGCCGAAGTCGCCGCGGAAGGTCGCGCCCATCACTCCGACGTCCCAATTTTCGGTCACGTCGTACACGACGCGCCCGGACAACAGCACGCCGCGGAACTTGCTTTCGACCGTGCTGCCGTCGGCGTAGGCGAAGCGATCTTCCTGCCACTTGCCCGCCACCCGGCCGGTGAGCCACCAGGGCCGGCTCGGATGCCAGTCGGCATGGGCGGACACGATGTGCGCGCGCATTTCCAAGTCGTCGCCGGCCTGCACCAGCCCGGTGCCGCTCTCGTCTCGCTCGAGCTTGTATTCGTAGCGCGCGAGGGCGTTGACGCGGTTGCGGTCGGTGTCCCGATAGGCGACGCCGATCTGGAACCGATCCTGCAACACGTCGCCGCGTGCGGCGTAGTCGGTGCGCAGTAGGTAATTCCGCAGCAACAGCGTCCAGTCGCGGTTCATCTTGCGCGCCGCCATGAACTGCAGCAGCGTCGTGTCGAAGGCCTCGTCGCTCGCGGTGCGCTCGACATCGCCGGAGATCCGGTGTTCCAGGCGGACCGCCCCGCGCCACAGCGGGCTGGCGCTGTAGTCCAGGCCGAAGGCCAGGCCCGTGGCGTCGCCCGTCGCACCGTCGATCACGTTCACGTGCTCGACCGAGCTGGTCAGGCGCACGCCTTCGGCGATGTCCCAAGTGTTGCGGATGCCGGACGCGGCCTGCAGGTCGCGACCGGCGATGGCGTCGCGCATGCGGTACTCGGTGAACGCTTGAGTGTCCTTGAGGAAGGTCGTGTCCACGCCCAGCACCAGGGCGTCGGCCTCGCGGTCGCGAGTGGTCACTCCGAACGCGCTGGTCAGGCCGGTCTGGCGCTCGTAACGGCCATACAGTCGGCTGCGCTCGCGCCATTGGTAGTCCGCGCCGAGTGCGATCCGGTTGCGGTCTTCACCGCTCACGTCCTGTTCGATCTCGCCGCCTACCACGAGGCGCTCACCGGCCTTGTAGCCCGCGCCGATGCGTACCGTGTCGCTGGACAGTTCGGTGCCCACCGGCAGATCGCTGGTGGGAACGGTTCCGCCGCTGCGGATGATCGGCAGACCGGTCAGGGGATCGAGCGGCTGCTGTCCGTAGCCAAGAGCCCCGCCGCCCGCCCCGCTGCCGAGGGAGCCGCCGAGTCCGAGCGTGTCGCCGAACGGCGACCCGCTCGACCACGGCGAATACGCTCCGACCGTCTCGCGGATGGCTCGGTAACCGAAGTCCAGGCTCAGGCGCGGCGTGGCCTGCAGCTTGACGCCCACGGAGGCCGCGTCGCGTTCGCCACCGTTGGGGTTGCGGTCCTCACTGCGGATAGCCTCGGCATACAGTTCGACGCGCTCTCCCGCGCGCCAACCGAGTTCGACGTTGTACTCACCGCGCCCGCCGTACAGCGGCGAGGCGGCGTTGTTGAACGCAGGATCCGTGCGCGCCGCGAAGATGCTGGCATCGAATCGCTCACCGTCGTGGCCGAACTCGACGCGCCAGGCGTCGCCTTCGGCTTCGCCGCTGAAGCCCTGCAGTGCCGGGGTGGCGTACTGGTTGACCGGATTGGTGTTGACCTCGCTGCGCGTGCGCGCGAACTCGGCGACCAGGTAGGTATCCGGGCCGAAGCGAAGACCGGCGTTCACGCTGCCCATCTCGAAACCGGCGAACGGATTGCGGTCGTCGACATAGGCGCCGCCGATCTCGAAGCGCTCGCCGAGCTTCATCTGCGCATCGGCGCCCAGCACCAGGAACTTCTCGGTGCCCTGGTCCACCTCGTAGGTGATGCGCAGCGACACCGGGTTGAGGTCGCTGTCGAAGCCCGGCAGGAAGGTGTTGAGCAGGATCCGGCCGGAGAACGGCTCGAAGCTGTAGTCGACGAGGCGGCCGAGCGCACGCACCGAGACGATGCGGGATGGCTGGTTGCGATCGCGCACGACGACTTCCACGCGCTCGCTGCCTTCCAGGACCGCGTTGTTGCGCAGGCCGTACGGGCCGCTGCCCTGGGAGGGGAACTCCTCGACCACCTGGCGCAGCGAGTCCTCGACGGCGAACACGTTGCCGCGCACGCGTGCATTCTCGAAATGCCAGCCCAGCCCGGTCGCGGTACGGTTGTAGACACCGAGACTGCGCTGCGGCACAGGCCCGCGGGCGCCGACGCCTGTCGACGTCGCGAGCGTGTCGCCGGTCTGGAAATCGCCGTAGAGGACATAGCTGCGGCCCTTGTCCACGCGCACGTACAGACGCTCGGCAGAGCGCGCGTCGAAGCCGGTGAGCGAGCTGTCGCCGTAGACCGGATAGAACTCGTCCGGACGGATGTCGCGCAGCAGGCGCTCGCGGGTGTCCTTGTCGGAGTCGTAGGCGGCAGTGAGCAGGTATTCGCCCTTGATGCGGCCCTTGACGAAGAACGCCGTGCGCGCGGCCGCGTTGGCCTTGCCGTTGTTGAACTGGCGTTCCCAGCGGCGCAGGTCGCGTTCGAAGCCGTCGTCGCGGCGCGCGGGATCGATCACGCCGGCGCCGCTTCCGCTGCGGAAGTTGACGATGCCTTCGATCAGGCCGGTGGCGATCAGTTCGCGCATTTCCGGCACGAAGCTCACGACGCCTTCCACCATTTCGGCCCCGGCGGTGATGCGCAGAGTGACGTCCTGCGCGTCGTTGGGCGCCAGCAGGTCGAACGCAGCCACGCCGTCGTGCAGCGGAAGCTGCACGCCGGGGGTGGCGCGATCGGCGTCCAGGCGCGCCGGACCGAACTCGTCGGTGCCGGCACTCTCGAGGAGGACGCGCCCGCCGCTGTGTTCGATGGTGGCGTAAGCCTCGCCCGCTACCGGCCGGCCGGCTGCGTCGAGCAGCCGGACACGGACGTGCACGGGCGTCTGGCCATCGGCCGGCGCCGCATCGCGATCGAGTTCGACCTCGATGCGATCGACGACACCATTGGCGGCGTAGTCCACGGCGCCCGAACGCACCGGCGTGACTTGCGGCGGCAGGTTCCGGCTGGATTCTGTCGCGGGGTGCAGGGAATCGGCCGCGCCCAGCACCGGGGTGAAGCGGCGACCGTCCGCCACGTCCTGGGCGAACGCCGGCAGGGCCAGCGTCAGGGCGAGTGCAAGCGCGGTGGCGCGCGGCAGCGGAAGGGCGTGTGTGCGCGCGACGGCGCGGCCCGGGTTCATGCGGCTCATGGGCGGCCCTCCTCGTGCGTCGCATCCCGGGGCGTTGTCGGCCTCGGGTCGACGATGGGGTGCTGATTGGCGGAATCGGTGCCCTGCTGCGGACTGCGCGCGGGCTTGCTTTCCAGGCGCAGCGGGCGCGTTCCGGTCTCGGTTTCCGGTGCGCTCACTTCGCCCTGCGTGCGCCGGGCCTTGACCTGCTCGAGTACCGGGTTCGAACAGCTGCCCTCGACGAAGTCGGCGCGATGCAGCTCGCCGTTCTTCAGGTCGAGGAACAGGCTGTCGGCATCGCCCAGGTTGCGGTTGCTGCTGGTGGTCAGGCGCGCGCCGACCGGCAGCGTGGCCGCGTCGACCTTCAGCGTGTGGCTCATCGGCGGCAGGCCCGCGTAGCTGTACTTGCCTTCCGAGTCGCTGATCATCCAGGTGCCGTCGCTGAAGTAGAGGCGCACACCGGGGATGCCCAGTTCCTCGCGGTCCTGCACGTGATTGGCGTTGCAGTCGACGAAGATCTTGCCGAGCACGAGCGTCTCGTCGGAGAACACGCCGCCAGTCACGCGCACGCGGTACTCCGCACGGTTGGACGGGATCACCGACGGCCTGGGCTGCAGCGTCGCCGGGTCCACGCAGCCGCCGGCGATCGAGCAACCGAAGGCCTGCGCGCGATTGATGCCGTCGCCCTGCTGACTGCCCACGCCCACGCGGACGCGGTAGGTCAGCACGGTCTGGCCGCCGACGGCCAGCGGACCGGTGTCGAAGGACAAGGTCGGGCCCGGACGGCCGAGCGGGTCGGCGATCGCCGCGCCGTTGGCCCGCGCGGTGCCGGCGATGTAGGTGAAGCCCGGCGGCAGGCGGTCGAGGACATTGACGGTCTGCACGGCGGCACCCGCGGTCTGGCGGATGGTGATCGTGTAGAGCACGGTGTCGCCCACTTCCGCGACGCGGCGGTCGCCGGTCTTGACGATCACCAGGCCCGGGGCGATCGCCGGGTCCAGCGGAATGTGGTTGTGGACGATGCCCGCAGTGCCCGACCCGGTGCTCAGGGTGAGGTAGTAGGTCGTGCCCGTGCCCACCGGAGCGGTCGGGGCCGTCGGATTCGGCTGCACCTGGTAGGTGGTGCCGGGCGCACCGGGCGGCGACAGCGTGCCGGTCTCGACCGGGATCAGCGTCGAGCGGAACGTGTAACCCGCCGGCGGCGTCACCGCGAGCAGGAACTCGCAGCGGCTCGGCGCGCCGGCCGCGAACAGGAACTGGTAGAAGCCCTGGCTGCCGACGGTCATCGAGATGGACGCGCCGTTGAGCGTGTAGCCGCCGCCGGTCGCATTGAGGATGCTCGTGGTCGGGTCGTAGCCGGCGCAGGTGCCGACCGGCGTCAGCGTCACGATCGAGCCCGGAACCGGGTCACGCGTGACCGCGTCGTAGACCACGCCGTCCGGATCCACCGGCAGACTCTGCTGCGGCAGTTCCTGACCGGGCGCGAGCACGACCTCGAGCTGGGTCAGATTGCCGTCGGTGATGCGGCAGCTGCTCTGGGTGCCGCCCGCGATCGCCGCGGCCGCATCGCAAGGCGCGGCCGGGCCCGCGGCGGTCTCGCCGCTGACGGGCAGGCCCCAGATCGCGCGCGTGTCGGGATCGCGGAAGCGAATGGTCCAGCGCACGCCGGGCACGACGTCGGCGAAGCGATAGCGGCCGCCGGCGCCGGTGGTCGTGGTTTTCGCCACGAGGCCGGTGGCCGGGTCGACCAGTTCCACGGTCCACCCGTCGAGGCGGCGGTCACCGCCGTCCAGCAGCGTATCGTCGCCGCCGATGTCGTACCACACGGTACCCGACACCGCAGCCGCGACCTGCACCTGCGTCGGCAGGCGACAGGCGTTCTGCGTGATCGCGGGATCGCAGACGGGCAGCGTGGCGACATCGCCCTCGAAGCCGCCGCGTTCCGTGGTGGTCGGACGGTGTGCAGCGTCTTCTCCGCCGCCTTCGACCAGCACGGCGTTGTGGATCGGCCCATTCGCGCCGGCATTGGCGCCGACGAGCACTGGCACGTCGATGCGATCGGCGCGGGTGGCGCCACTGGCGATCACGACCGCGCTGGTGCAGGCGAAGCGGTCCGCGCCGGCTGCGCCGGTGCAGGTCCAACCGGTGCCGACCGGCGTCGCGGTCAACGTGACGCCCGGCGGCAGGCGGTCCTCGACGGTGTAGTCGCCCGAGGTGGCCTTCGGACCGACGTTGCGCACCGTAATGGTGTAACGCGCCGCGTTGTTGGCGGTGAAGCGCGCCGGCTCGGCGGTCTTGCCGACGACCAGGTCCGGCGAATCGGCGACCTCGCCGAAGTTGTTGTCGATCGAATGCGCGCCCGGCGGCAGCACGATGCCGCTGATGGCCGAGGGCGTGGTGCTCTGCGGGGTCGAGGTGCCGGTGGAGGCGCCGCCGATCGTGCCCGGCGTGGTGATGCCGTTGGTGCTGCCCGGCGGCTGCGTCGGTTCGGTGACGACATACGTGCCCGGACGCAGGGTCGGGAATGCGTAGCGGCCGTCGGCATCGGTCGTCGCGGTCAGATTGACGGCGGCGCCCAGGTCGTCCGTGCCGGTCAGCACCACGGTCACGTTCGGGATGCCGGTCTCGTCGGTGTCGATCACGCCGTCGCCGTCGTTGTCGAAGTACACGCGGCCGCTGATGGCGCTGGAAGCCTGCACCGGGGTCTCGATGCGGCAGGCGTTCTGCGTGATCGCCGGATCGCACACGGGCAGGCCGCCGACGTTGCCGTCGAAATCGGTCTGTTCCGTCGGCGTGGGCAGACGCGCCGGCGATTCGCCGCCACCGCGCACGATCACTGCGTTGATGAGGGGCGAGGCGGCGGCCGCGGCGGCGGTGACGTCCACACGCACGTCGATGTCGCCCGGATGCGTGTCGCCCGCGGCGAGCGCCTGGGTGCTGGCGCACTGGAAGCTCACCGCACCAGCGGCGCCGGTGCAGGTCCAGCCCGTGCCGCTGGGCGTGGCGGCGAGCACGACGCCCGCAGGCAGGCGATCGTCGACGGTATAGGAGCCAACGGTCGCCGCGTTGCCGGCATTGCGCACGCGCACCGTGTAGTGGCTCTCGGTACCGACGGTGAAGGTCCCCGGGGTGGCGGCCTTGGTCACGCGCAGGTCAGGGGAATCGGCGATCTCGCCGAAATTGTTGTCGATGGACGACTGGCCCGCAGGCAGCACGATTGCGCTGATCGCGGACGGCACAGTGCCCCGCGGCGTCGCGGTACCGCTGCTGGCGCCGCCTACCGTGCCCGCCGTGGTGAGGCCGTTGGAAGTGGCCGGCGGTTGGGTCGGTTCGGTCACGGTGTAGGTGCCGGGGCGCAGGCCCGAGAAGACGTAGGCGCCGTCGGCGTCGGTGGTGGTGGTGAGGCTGACCGCAGCGCCGTCGGCATCGGTGCCGGTCAGCGTGACGGTGACGCCCGCGATACCGGTTTCGCCGCTGTCGATCGTGCCGTCGTCGTCGTGGTCGAAGTACACGCGGCCGCTGAGGCTCGCGGGCATGATCTCGCCGAAGTTGTAGTCCACTGCGGCCTGATTGACGCCGAGCGCGATCGCGGTGATCGCCGACGGAGTCACCGACGGCACGGTCGCGGTGCCGCCGACGCTGCCCGCCACGGTGCGGCCATTGAGCGTGCCGGCCGGCTGGCTCGGCTCGGTCACCACGTAGCTGCCCGGCAGCAGGCCGGTGAAGCTGTAGGAACCGTCGGCCGCCGTGGTCGTGGTGCGGTTGACCGGATTGCCGTCCTGGTCGGTGCCGGTGAGGACGATCGTCACCCCGGCGATGCCGGCCTCGCTGGCGTCGATGACGCCGTCGTTATCGGGATCCAGCCATACGCGGCCGGCCAGCGACGAGCCGTTCGGCGTCTCGCCGAAGTTGAACTCGGTGCCACTGGCGCCGGTGCCGAGGTCGATCTGCGAAATGCGGTCGGTGGTGGCCGCATCCGGCGATACGCCGGTGCCGGGCGTGCAGCCTGTGGCGCAGGCGACGCCGTCGATCAGGCCCGGATTCACCGCGGTCGGACGGTTGATGTAGTTGCCGGCCGGCAGCGTCTCGCGCAGCGTGTAGACGATCGTCGGATCGAGATCGCTGAACTGGTAGAAGCCGTTCGCATCGGTGGTGGCGGTGGCGATCACCGCCCCGGTCGCGGCATTGAGCAGCTCGACGGGGGTGCTGGCGATCGGACTGTCGGTGCCGGCGTTGCGCACGTTGTTGAAATCGTTGTCGACATAGACGAAGCCCGACAGGCTCGCGCGCCGCAACTCGGGGAAGTTGTAGCGCACGCCGTCGACGTCGGCGCCGACCACGATGCCGGTGTAGGCCGAATTCGGCGCGCCGGCGGCGTAGCTGCCGCCGAGCGACGGCGCATCCGGGCCCGCGCTGGGCGGATCGACCGGGCCGTTGTTATAGCCGGCCGGCTGCGACTGGGTGATCGTGTAGCCGGCGCCGCCCGACGGCGCCAGGTTGTCGAAACGGTAGTTGCCGTCCGCATCGGTGGTGGTGGTCAGGTTGACCGGGTTGCCGTAGGCGTCGACACCGGTCAGTGCAATGCCAACGCCGGCCAGACGCGGCTCGCCCGGAGCGGCCTGCGGCGTGCCGCCGTTGGCGCCCGCTCGGTCGCGGTCGTTGAACACGGTGCCGGCGAGCGAGGAGCCCGTGACCGCGAGCGGCACGGTGGTCGTGTTGTTGGTCGGATCTTCTTCGACCTGCTCGGTCGTGACCGTGGCGGTGTTGTTCGCTGTTCCACCGGCCGGAACCACGTCCCAACGCGACGGCACCAGGACACGCACGCGGCCGAGGTCGCCCGGTGCGAAGGTGAGATCGCCCAGGTTGCAGGTGACGGCGCTGCCCGCCAGCACGCAGGTGCCGGTGCCGTTGGGCACCTCGTCACCGCCCAGGCTGGGGCCGACCTTCTGCCAGGTAATCGGGCCGGTCACCACCAGACCCGCCGGCAGCGTATCGGCGATCACCGTGCCGGTGCCGTTGAGCGGGCTCGAACCGGACCGGTCGAGCGAGAGGCTCGAGCCCGGTCCGGCGTTGGCGCCTTCCACCACGTAGACGAACGGCTGACGGACGGTGACCGTGGCGACCTGTGCCGGCAGCGCGACGGTGGGATCGTTGCTCGGCGCGGGAGCCGCCAGCACGATGCGCTTGGCGATACGCAGATCCGAACGCGAACGGATCGTGGTCGATTCGCCCTCTTCGTTGTTGGCCGGGTTGGTGTCCGATTCGACCGAAGACGCGATCGCGACGTTCTGCAGCGTGTCGCCCGCCGCGCCCGGCGGCGTCTCGTACTGGTAGCGCAGGTACAGGGCTCCGGTCGCGCCCGCGGCGACCACGCCCTCCACGTTGGTGGGGAAACCTGCGCCCGGGACGGCACACGCAACGGTCAGCGGCGCGCCAGCCGTGGGGTTGGTCCCGGCAGTGATGGTGCAAGCGGCCACGGAGAACGGGCCGCCCGGCGTGGCGGAGGCGCCGAGGAAGCGCACCGTGCGACCGACCGGCGGCGTCATCGTGTCGGTGATGGCCACGCCGTTGGCGACCGAGGGGCCGTTGTTGGTGACGCGCACCCGATAAGTGAGGGCGTTGCGGCTCAGGTCGTTCGGATCGAAACCGAGCGGATCGAGACCGCCGGCGAAACCGGTGTCGACTTTGTTGGTCAACAGGTCGACGGCGTTGCCCGAGAAGGTCAGCGTGGCCGACCTCTGGTCGTCGGCTGCCGTCGCGACCGCGTTGTACTCGAAGTCGCCCGAGGCGTCGGTACCGCTGCTCGGGCCCGAGAACGCGAAATCGGCGATGTTGGTGAACTGCCGGCCCGCGCTGCCGCCGGGGTTGTTGTTCGGCCGGATGACCAGGTTGAGGCTCTGGGTGTTGCCGCTGGCCATATTGAGCGCCGGGCAGGTCACGGTCACGGTGCCGCTGGCGCCGGAGGTGAAATACGAGGTGCCGCCGGCGGCCGGCGCGGTGCTCACGCCCGCATCGGCAGCGACCGTGCACGCGGTGGTGCCGGGCGTGCGCGTCGCGGAGATCAGCACGAAGCCGGCATCGGTCGCCGGCAGGGTGATGACGTCGCGGTAGACGACGCCGTTGGCCGCGGACGGACCCGCGTTGCGGTAGTCGATGCGATAGGTCGAGTTCACGCCTTCCTGGCCGACCGCGCCCGAGGTGATGACCTTGGCCGTCGTCTGCACATTGGCCACGCGCGGAATCCGCACGAAGTCCTGCGCACTGTTGTTGCTGGCGTCGATTTCGCCGACCGAGCCGGCAACCGCAGCGTCCACGCCCACGCCCGCCGTATTGCAGCGCGCGCCGGTACGGATCGCACCGTTGCAGTTCGGATTCTGGCCGACGCTGTCGGTCAGCGGCCCGGTGACGTCGATCGTGATGGTCGCGCTCGCGCCCGCGGCCAACGCGTTGGTGCCCGAACGACAGGTCACGCTGCCGCCGCCGGTGACGCCGCAGGTCCAACCCGCCGGCCCGCTCACCGTGGCGCTGGAGCGCCCGTTGATCCAGCCCGGGATGGCCGGATCGTTGACGACCACACCGGCCGTCGCGTCGGGGCCGGCATTCGAAACGACGAGCGTGTAACTCATCGTCGTATATGTCGTCGGCAAGGTGTTGTCGGCGTCGCCCGGGCCGTTGGTCTGCTTCGCGATCGAGAGGTCGGCGCGCGCATCGGTGGTGCGAACGCCGGCGCCGGCGCAGTCGTTCGAGGTGTTCGGATCGATATCCAGACCGCCGCCGGTCAACGGTTCGCGCGAGCCGCCGGAGCCGCCCGTGCAGGCATTGTTGGTGAGCGTGCCGGACGCGCGGGCCCGGGTCACCAGCGTGAGTGCCGGTGCATTGGCTCCGGCCGCCAGCGGCAACGCGGCCGCATTGAGCGAACACGTCACGATCTGCTGTGCGGGCGGGCCGCTATAGGCGGTCGCCGAACAGGTCCAAGGGCCGGAGGCGCTGACGAATTCCTCGCCAGGCGCCAGCGTGTCGACGATGTCCACCTGCCCGGTGCTGGGACGCGGGCCGATATTGCGCAGGTTGATCGTCGAGGTCATTCGGCTGTCGGCGTCGGAGCCGATGCCGTTCCACACCGCGACCACGCCCGGCGCTTTCGTCTTGCCGCTGAGCTGCAGATCGGCGCCGTCGGTGAGCACCGTGAACGTCGCGCTGCCGGTGTTGTTCGCCGGATTCGGATCGGCGGTCGTCGAGGTAATGGTTGCGGTGTTGGTCTGATTGCCGCTGCTGCCGGGGCCGCTGGCCGGCACCAAGGCCTGCACGGTGAAGGTATCGGTGGCGCCGCTGGCGTAGTTAGTCGCGCGGCTGCAGGTGATGACGGTGTCGCCCGACGAGACCACGCAGGTCCAGCCCGCCGGTGCGACATGGCCGGTGATCAGGAAGCCCGGCGGCATCGTGTCCGAGAAGCTGACGTTCGCTGCCGCGTTCGGGCCGCTGTTGTGCGTGGTGAGGGTGAAGGTGATGGCCTGGCCCGAAATCGCCGGAGCGGGCGCCGCCGTCTTGGCGATGTCCAGGTCCGCGCCCGGAACGACGGCTGTGCCGACGTCGTCTGTGTTGTCGCCAGGAATCGGATCGGGGGTGCCGCTCGCGTTGACGGTCGCGCTGTTGACGATCGTGCCGCCGCTGGCCGTCACGCGTGCTCGGAACGTGTAGCTGGCCGTGGCGTTGACCGCCAGCGTGCCCGCAAACGTGCCGTTGGCGCCCGAGAACGTCCAGCCGGCGCCGGTGGCGCTTCCCGCCACGAACGTCGTGCCCGACGGCAGCGTGTCGACGACGTTGAAATTGGTCGAGGCGGACGGCCCGTTGTTGCGGACCTGGATCGTGTAGGTGATCTCGGCGCCGGCGACCACCGGGTCGGGGTTCGCGGTCTTGGCGATCGAAAGATTGCCCGCGTTCGTCAACGTCGTGACCTGTACCGCGCTGTTGTTCGCGGCATTGGTGTCGCCGGCAAAGAACGGATCGGCCGAGGTCAGGCCTGCGAGCGGCGTGGACGCCGGCGGCACCGGCGCGCGGCCGATAGCGCTGCGCACCGTAATGACGCCCGGGCTCAGGCCGGCCGTCGAGACCTGCAACTGGAAGGTCATCGGCGCGCCGCCGCCGAGCGTGCCGACGAGCGTGCCGACGTTGCAGCGGATGCGCGTCGGCGTACCGACGTCCGCCGCGCAGAAGGCGGGCAGGTTCACCGCCGTCGCGCCCGCGGGGATGTCGAACAGCGCGACGACGTTCGTCGCGGTATCGGCCGCGCCGTTCTGGATCGTGTAGTCGTAGGTGACGATGCCGCCAGCGGGCGTCGGGTCCGATGCGCCGTCGGAGAGATCGGTGATCTGCAGATCGACGGCGAGCGCGGCGGGGGCCCAGCCGACGAGCATCAGTACGAGCACTGCGCTGGCGGCGCGCATGGCATGGCCGCACCGGCGTGCGAAGCGAGGCGAGGATTCGCCTTCCAGACCGCGATCGGCGTCATTGCAAGCCGCACCTTTCGCGCCGGCACGGCGCGACCACATCGTCCATTTCATGTCTCGAATCCCCAATCCGCCTGGTAACCGCAGGCCGTCGATATGCATAGCTTTGGCGCGAACGCAGGCATGGCCGCATCGCGTCCACGAGTGCGGCACCCTGCCCTTATCTGGTTCACCGGTATCCGGTGAAATCCCCTTCGCGATGTACGGCGCGCGATGCCATCAGCGACGCCCAGTGGCGGCACCCTAGTGGCCGATCGAGTTCAACTCAATGACCGATCTTCAAGAAAACTTTCAGATCTTCACGCCGAGGCGGGCGCGGTTTCGTCTTCGGTGGAAAACACGAAGCCCCCGCGGTAGATTGCGCGCACGGGGAGGCGTAACTGCCTGTTCGACAGTTTTTTCCGCAAACGGTGTACGAGAACGTCCAGACGATGGGGATCGAAATCCGACGTACCATCCGACAGGCGTTCGATCAGCGCATCGCGCGCGATCGCCTCGCCGGGCCGCTCCATGAGACTTTCCAGCAAGATCTTCTCGCTGCCCGAGAGTTCGAACGCTTGGCCATCGGGCGCTCGCAGCGACCATCCACCATCGGCGAGCCGCCATGTCTGCGCCTGCGCCGGCGCTGCGTTTCGCATGCGACGCGCCACGCTGCGCAGGGTAGCCGCGAGCACGATCAGATCCGTGGGCTTGGGCAGATACGCATCGGCGCCGCTGCTGAGGCCGAGCGCCTGCTCGGCCGGCAGCGCACGCGCGGTCAGCATCACCTTGCCGATGTCCATGCGATCGCTCAGGCGCCGCAGGACGGAATAGCCGTCTTCGCCGGGAAGCCCGACATCGAGCACCACGAGGTCGAATTCCATTTGTGCGCTGGCGCGCCAGAACGCTTCGGCGCTGGGGCAGGCGATGACGCGAAAACCATGCTCTTCCAGTCCGGCTGCGAGTTCCTCGAGAAGATCCGGATCGTCTTCGACCACCGCCACCCGCTCCCGAGGCCCGCTCCCCTGCATCCCTTGCTCCATCGTCGCTCCCCCTGCGCGTACGCGCCCCCTGCGCGCACACCGGGCGGAGTATACGGCCCGGCGGGACGGCATAGCCTCGCCGCAAGCGCGCTCCCCCATTCAGCATCCCGTCCCGGATGACGCGGCTCGTGCTTTTGTTGTGGGCGCTGTCCCTGTCCGTCGCGCTGGCGGGCCCGGTCCGTGCGCATGCCCCCGATGACACGACGGACGCGCCCGTCGATCTGTCAGCGGGTGCCGTCTACCTCTACGATCCCGAGGGCGATTTCGATATCGCGACGGTACGCCGGCTCTCGCGCGCGGATTTCGGTGCGGCGCGCGGGTTCGGTACGACGCTCGGATTGAGCGCGCGCGACGGCGCGGCCTGGGTCCGCCTGGATATCCCGCGCCAGGTCGCGGGCGGCGAGTGGTGGCTTTCGGTGGGCCCGGCGACGGTCACTTCCGTCACCTTGTACGCACCGGACGCATCGGGTCGCCTGACCATGCGCGAACTCGGCGCGTCGACGCCGTTCGCGGATCGCCCGGTACGTTTCCGACTGCCGGTATTCCCGTTGCGGCTCGAGGCGGCACCGAACGGCCGCACGCTTTATCTCCGTGTTTCCGGGCAAAGCACGACGCATGAGGTCGAACCGGTGATGTGGCGGCCGGCGGCCTTCGTGGCCATGGCCGAGCGCGATTACGCGCTTTGGGGCGCGTACTTCGGCATCCTCATGCTGTTGATCACGTTCACCTTGTTCTTCTGGCTGGAATTTCGCTCTGCCGCATACCTGCGCTACTCGCTCTACCTCGGCGCGTTCTTCGCGGTGCTCTGGCTGCTGGAGGGCTTCGGTGCGCAATGGCTGTTGCCCGGCTCCCCGGAGACTGCGATCTACCTGACGAGGGCGATCGCCCTCGTCGCGATGGGCTATACCCTGTGGTTCAGCCTGAAGCTGCTGGAACTGGAGCGCAGATTCCCGTTGCTCCACCACATCGCGGCCGCGCTGTCGCTGGCGCAGGCCGGCGGCGCACTCGCCATCCTGTTCGTGAGCGACAGCGTGGTGCTCCGTGCAGCGCTGGTCGCGGCGCTCGCATGGCAGCCCATCTTCTTCGTGCTGCTCCGCTATCAGTGGCATCGCCGGCCGGACCTGCGGCCGGTGATCGTCGCGTTCGCGCCGCAGATGGCGGGCCTGGCGATCGCGGTGCTGCGGCATGTGGGGGTGGTGCCCGCCGGTTTCTGGTCGTCGCATGCGCTGGAGGCGACGGGCATCGTGCATATGGTGGTCCTGAGCCTGGCGCTCATGCGCCGCGTGCGCGACTCGGAGCGACGTGCGCTCCTGCTCGCCAGGGAATCGGAGGAGCGCCTGGATCGCAAGGTCGGCGAACGCACCTCCGAACTGGCCGACGCCAATCGTCGCCTGATGTCGGAGATCGCCGAGCGTCGGACCGCCCAGACGGAACTGGCCAGCTCGCTGAAGTCCGAGCGCAAGATGCTGGACGCTCAGCGCGATTTCGTCGCGATGGTGTCGCACGAGTTCCGCACGCCGCTGGCGGTGATCAAGACCGTGGCGCAGCGTCTGCGGTCGCATTCGGCGCTGCAGGACGACGATCTCCAGAACCGCTTGGGTCGCGTGGATCGCGCGACGACGCGGATGACGGCGATGATGGAGACCTATCTGGCGGACGACCGGATGCGCGCGCCCGAGCGCGAGCGCCGGACCACCCGATTCCCCGCAGTCGCGCTCGTATCGGCCGCCGTCGAACACCACGGCGGCAACACCGATTCGCGTATCAGGCTCGACGCGGCCGATGACGTGCCCGACATCGATGGCGACCTGGGTCTGCTCACGGTGGCGCTTGCCAATCTGATCGACAACGCCATCAAGTACTCTATCGCCCCCGCCCCGATCCTGGTCACGACGACTTGGGAAGCGGGCATGCTGTACTTCCGCGTGACCGATGAGGGCACGGGCGTGACCGAGTCCGAACGGGAGCGCATCTTCCAGCGTTACGTGCGCGGGTCGGCGAGCAGCGGTCGGGGCGGCGCCGGACTGGGCCTGCATCTGGCTCAGGAGATCGCCAGGCTCCACGGTGGCGACATCACGATCGAACAGACGGACCTGGCAGGATCGACGTTCGCCTTGACGGTGCCCGCAGCGCCCGTCGAGCGCGTCGAGCCGACGCGCAATGTCGCGACGACGGATCAACTAGGGGTGTAGTAATGGGCGTGAGGAACATCGGAGCCGCCTGGCGGCGTGCCTTGCTGATCGCGGCTATTGCGTGCGCAGGATTCGGCAACGCGTCGGCCGCGGACTGGGTCTATCGGGTGCGGCCCGGCGACAATCTGTGGGATCTGGCGTCGGCTCACCTGAAGGCCGACGTCCCCTGGTCGCGCCTGCAGGCTTACAACCGCGTGCCGCATCCGAAACATCTTCCCCCTGGGCAACGGTTGCGGTTCCCGGTCGAATGGCTGCGTGTGCAGCCCGAGCGCGTGCGCGTCGTCGCCGTGCGCGGCGCGGTCCAAGTCGCAATGGACGGCCGCGCGCCGGCGCGCGCAGGAACGGTGGACATGCGGATCGCTACGGACGGCTGGGTCGAAACCGGCGAGAACGCCAGTGCGACGGTGGAGTTCGCCGACGGTTCGCGATTGCTGCTCGCCAGCCGGAGCCGCGTCGTGTTCGACCGGCTCAGCAGCTTCGGGCGGACGGGCATGGTCGACAGCGAGGTCCGGCTCCAGCGCGGACGGGCGACGCACCGGGTCGCGCCGCAGAACGGCCCGGCGGCGCGCTACGAGGTCTCGACGCCGTCGGCGACGTCGAGCGTGCGCGGCACCCGGTTCCGCGTTGCGTACGAGGACGGGCGGGAAACCACCGAGGTCGTCGAAGGCCACGTCGGCGTCGACGGCGAATCGGGCTCCGCGGAGCTTCGGGCCGGCTACGGCAGCCGCAACGACGGCAGCGTGCGCGCACGCGCCCTGCTGCCTGCGCCCGACCTGCCCGCCATGGCCTTCGACAGTCTGCCGATCCTGCTCGAGTGGCCGTCGGTGGCGGGCGCGAGCGGGTATCAGATCGACGTGGTCCGCGCCGATGCGCCGGAAGTACAGTTGTTCGAAGCGGCGGCGTCATCGCCTAAAGTCGGCATCGGCACGCTCCCGCCCGGCCGTCATCTGATCCGTGTGCGCGCCGTCGACGCCGACGGCATCGCGGGCCTGGACGCGAACCTGCCGATCGAGGTCCCCGAGGGACCGGCGCCACCGCTGACGATCCGCCCGGCGAACGCCGAGGTTTCCTACCTGCCCAAGCCACGATTCGAATGGTCGCGCAGCGAAGGGGCCGAAGGCGCGCACATCCAGATCGCGCGCGACGCATCGATGGGCGACCTCGTGCAAGAGATCGATTCTGCGTCGACCCGCGCTCGCCCGACCGTGCCGCTGTCTCCCGGCACGTACTGGTGGCGCGTCGCCTCGCGCGATGCACGCGGACGCCTCGGGCTCTTCGGCGGCGCGCTTCCGTTCGACGTGCGCCCGATGCCGTCCGATGCCCAGATCGCAGGGCCCTCGGTGAAGGAAGGTGAGCTCGTGCTGCGCTGGCGCAGCGTGCCGGAGATCCCGCGCTACCGTGTCGAGGTGTCCCGCCACGCCGACCTGCGCGACCCGGTGATCGATACGACCGTCGAAACGCCGGAACTGCACATGAAGAAGCCGCGCGGCGGCCGCTGGTATGTGCGCGTCCACGCGCTCGACGAGGACGGCGAGGCCATGGAGCTGGGGAGCATCCAGGAGATCCGCCTGCCATGCATGCTGTGCTACGCGGGCGGTGCCGCGTCGGTCGCGCTGCTGTTGCTGGTGCTATGAAGCGCCTCGGCCCGGGATGGTATCGATGGGCGGGCGCGTTGGTCGCCGGTCTGTGCGCCATGATGCTGAGCGCATCCGGCGCGATGGCGCCGGTCGACGACGCCCTGTACGCAGCATACGTCCGCAACGCGCCCTTGGCGCGCGACGGCGAGACCGTTCTGATCGCCATCGACGATCGCAGCCTGCAGGCGCTGGGGCAATGGCCGTGGCCGCGGCGCACTCACGCGCGCCTGGTGGCTCTGCTCGATGCGGCCGGCGCGCGCAGCATCGCGCTCGACCTGTTGATGCCCGAACGCGATCGGGATCCCGGCAGCGACGAAGCGCTCGCCCAGGCGATGCGCGCAAGCGGCCGCGTGGTGCTGCCGGTCAACGCCGGCACCGCGGCAGCCGGCGCTCCGGCGGAGGAGCTGGTGCCGGTCGCGCCGCTGGGCGACGCGGCCCGGGCGTTGGGCCACACCGATCTGGAATCGGGGCAGGATTCGGCGTCGGCGCTGTACCTCAAGGCCGGCATAGGGGCGCCCCGATGGCCTGCCCTGCCGCTCGCGCTGCTGGGCGTCGAGCGCAACGACCTCGCCGCACCTCCCAAGCCCGGGCGAAATGCATCGCGGGCCTGGGAGCGGATGGATCGCGTGTTGTTGCGCTTCTCGGGTCCGGCCGGCACGTATCCGCAGTATTCGTATACCGACGTGCTCGACGGCCGCGTTCCGGACGATGCGTTCCGTGGCCGTCGCATCATCGTCGGCGCGACGGCAGCGGGACTGGGCCACGTGATCGCCACTCCTATGCCCGGCGGCCGGATGTCGGCGCTCGAGTACATGGCGAATGCGACCGAAACGCTGGCGCAACGCGCCCAGGTTCGCGCACTGGACCCGGCGACCTGCGCACTGCTCGCCTTCCTCGCCACGACTCTGGCGGCGGGCCTGGCGCTTCAACCGGCACTTCGTGCGCGCCTCCTGGTCAATGCGTTCGTGGTCATGGGCCTGGTCGCCGTGAGCCTGGTGGCCGTATCCGCTGCCCAGACGTGGTGGGGACCGTCGGCCGCGGTGGTAGCGGTCGTCGTACTGGGCGCCGTTTCCCTCGTCGTCGACCTGCGCCGGAGCACCGATCGCGCGCACCTCGACGGCGTCACCGGCCTGTTGTCGCGCCGGCGCTTCCTGCGTCGCCTCCGCGGCGCCATCGCGCATGCGGCCGACACCAGCGAGCCATTGGCCGTGGTCAGCCTGGAGTTCTCCGGCTTCGAGCGATACCGCGCGCGCGCAGGAGAACTCGAAGCCGCCGTCCTGCTGGCGCGCCTCGCGAAACTGATGCACGCCGAGCTGGACGGCGCTGGCGATTTTGCCGGCCGAACCTCGGATGCCGGTCTGGCCGGCGTCGTGCTCCACCGATCGGACGCGGCCGTGGACGCGATCGTCGATCGCCTTCGAACCCAAGCCGCAGGTGTTGTGCGCAATGCCGAAGGCGACAACGGCGCCACGGCGCTGCAGGTGCACGTCGGTCGCGCGCGCGCGACGTCGGATGCCTGGCTGCCCCTGTTGCGCCGCGCGGCGGCGGACGGACGCAGGTCGGCGGTGCGCGCCTGATCGCAGTTCCCGCAGCCCGTCACTGATCGAAAGCAAAAAGCCCTGCGAAAACAGGGCCTTTCACTTTTAACCGACTATTTTCCGGATGTCTTTCAGAACGGGATGTCGTCGTCGGCGAAGTCCTCGCCGAAGTCGTTGGACTTGGCCGGGGGCGCATCGCGGCGCGGCGCCGATTCCTGACGGCCGCCACCACCACCGCCACCACCGTAGCCGCCACCGCCGCCACCGGCCTGACGCGGGGCGCGCTCGCCGCCACCACCGCCACCGCCGCCGCCGCGGAACTCGCGACCACCACCACCGCCGCCACCGCCCTCGCCACCCGGACCGCCGAGCATCTGCATGTCGTCGGCGACGATATCGGTGAAGTACTTCTCGACGCCGTCCTGACCGGTGAACTTGTCATAGCGGATCGAGCCTTCGATGTAGACCTGGCGGCCCTTGCGCAGGTATTCGCCGGCGATCTCGCCGAGCTTGCCGAACAGCTTGACCCGGTGCCACTCGGTGCGCTCCTGGGTGTTGCCGTCCTTGTCCTTGCGCACGCTGGTCGTGGCCAGGCTGAGCGTGGTCACGGCCATGCCGCCCTGGGTGTACTTGGTTTCGGGGTCGTTGCCGAGGTTGCCGACCAGGATGACCTTATTGATGCCACGTGCCATGAGGATGCGGGTCCTTGAAGTTGTCGCCGAAAGCGGGCGATAGGTAGTTAAGTATACCCGTCGGTCCGGGACCGTCAGGCCAAGGCCCTGGCCCCTGTCAGGGAATGCCGCTGTCGTGGGTAGGACCGGATCCGCGGGCGTCAAGGCCTGAAACCTTGCTGCGACGGGCTTTGCGCGACGCCGCCCGATACCGCCGCGGGCGCGCGCTCGCCCCAGCCGGCCCCGATTCGGTTCAGCCAGCCGCCACTGTCCCGATCCGTCGCCCAGCGGCGCACCGCCCATCGGCCCGCCGCCTCGGGATGGCCTTCGGCACTGCTGGGCCGGGAGTGGCGCCGTCGATCATCGCTGGCCGGCGCCGTCGCGCCGCCTCCGGAGCCCTGCCATGCCCGTCGTCCCGCGCCTGCTCGCCGCCCTCGCCTGCGTCGCCGCCCTGAGCCCGGCCGCGGCGCAGACATCCACCGAAACCGAACTGCTCCGCCTGACCCAGGAGAACCTGGACGCGATCGCGCCGGGCCGGGTCGAGGTCTGGCAGCGCAACGCCCACGAACGCCTTGTACACGTCGACGAGAACGGCATCGTCCGCAACAAAGCCGAGTTCCTGGCGGAACTCAAGCCGCTGCCGGGCGGTTTGGTCGGCTCGCTGACGATCGACCGCTTCGCTGTGACCGACCTGGGCGACACCGCCGTGGTCACCCACGAGGACCTGGAGACCCTGGACTACCACGGCCAGCCCCTGCGCAGCCGCTGGCGCCAGACCGACACCTGGGTCCGCGGCGGCGACGGCTGGAAACTGCTCGGCGAACAGGTGCTGGCGCTGCAGACCGACCCGCCGGCGATAGCGCTGCCGTCGGCGCAGCTGTGCGGCTACAACGGTGTCTATCGGCTCGACGACAAGATCCGCACCACCCTGCGTTGCGAGTCCGACGCCCTGCTCTTCGAACGCGAGGGACGACCGCCGACGCGCTATCGCGCCGAAGTCGCCGACGTGTTCTTCGCACCCGGACAGCCGCGTACGCGGCGGATATTCCAGCGCGACGCGCAAGGCAGGGTCGTCGGCTTCGTGGATCGACGCGAGGGTCTGGACATCCGTTGGACACGGGTGAAGTGAATGCGGCAACGATGAGCTACGCGCATTCGTCGCACTGAAGCGCGAAGGCAAAGAAACCAGCGTGGGACTGCCGGAGGCCGGTGCCTTCGCGGCGGCCGTGTCGCGGCTTACGCCGCTCCTATCCCAAGGCAGAGCGGAGACGTCGTGACACTAGACGCCGTCGAGCGAATCGTGCGTCGCGGCGATTCGCGCGACGGCATCGCCCTGGCTGCGACACCTTTCGCGATTGAGTTTCCGCGTCCGCACGCTAACAGGTTAGCGGACAGCGCCGCACGCATCTCAACGCAACACGAGTCTCACGCGCGACGTCGCGTGCGCATGCCGCGCGCGAACGCAAGCCGTGCGAAGCACCGGCCGCAGCGAAAAAATCGCCGGCGCTGTCCGGTCATGCGTTCCATCGCCGTTCTTCTCCCAGTACCCCGAGCCACGGATGGCCAGGCAGGCCGCCGCAATAGCGCTGCACCGTTCGCCGACCCCAAGGAAGGAGTTACGCATGCCTCACGGCGAAGCGATAGGACGATCGCCCCACATCCGCGGCTTCATCTACGCCAGCGACGCCTGCGCGAAGATCGCAGAGCGTCTGCCGGTGATCGCCGGCAGCGATTCCAGCGTACTGATCGTCGGCGAAACCGGTACCGGCAAGGAAATCTGCGCCCAGGCGCTGCACTACCTGTCGCGGCGTTCGGCCGGGCCCTGGGTCGCGGTGAATTGCGCCGCGGTGCCGGTCGAACTGATCGAAAGCGAGCTGTTCGGCCACGTCAAAGGCGCGTTCACCACCGCCCACAGTTCGCGCCACGGCCTGGTCAAGGAGGCCGAAGGCGGAACGATGTTCCTGGACGACATCGACTGCTTGCCCTTGCTCGCGCAGGGCAAGCTGCTGCGCTTCCTGCAACAGCAGGAATACCGCCCGGTCGGCTGCAATACCGTGCAGCGCTCGGACGTGCGCGTGATCGCGGCCAGCAATCGCGATCTACGCGTCATGGCCCGCCAGAACAGCTTCCGTCAGGATCTGTATTTCCGTCTGAACGTATTGCCGATCAGCCTGCCGCCGCTGCGCGAGCGGCGCGAGGACATCGCCCTGCTGGCCGGCCATTTCGTCCAGTTGTTCGACCAGGGCCGCGCCTGCGGCGGAAGCGGTCGCCGGCTCACCGCCGAAGCACTGCAGAAGTTGCTGACGCACGACTGGCCCGGCAATGTGCGCGAACTGCGCCACGTGATCGAGCGCTCGGTGCTGCTGGCCATCGGCGAGCGCATCGAGGCCGACGATATCGACATCGATGCCGACCTCGATGCCGATCCGGCCATCGGCACCGAGAGCCCCGATCCGTCCACCGAATCGTTCCAATCGGCCAAGAAGCGCGTGGTCGATCGCTTCGAACGCCAGTACATCGAGACCCTGCTGGCCCTGCACCACGGCAACCTCACCCACGCCGCGCACGCGGCCAAGAAGAACCGGCGCGCGTTCTTCGAACTGGTGCGCAAGCACCATATCGACACCCGCCGCTTCAGCGACGCCTCCTGATGACTTCCCTCGCCACCGCCACGGCGCTCAGCGCCGGCGCCGTGCTGCGGCCTGCGCAAAGCCTGCACGCGTTCGCAACGCATGCGGACGGGGCCGGCGGCGATGCGCACGGTCGGAATCGTCCGCGCGCCAGGATAAAAACACCCGGCCATGCACAGCGCGTTGCAGCAGGCTCGCGCGTCATATCCGCTGCGCGCGCGCAGGACAAAGCGCTGCAGTCGCGCGGTAAAGCGCGCCCGCCCGCGCCAATCAAATCAATAGCTTGCGACCATTCCGCACTTGGCATGCGACTTGCGCTCTTCAGTCCAAGGCTGGGACGCATGGACGACTACCCCGAAATGCTAGCGATCGTAAGAGCGCTCGCCCGCTACCTGCGGGTGAATCCGAACAGTTCCGATACCGCGGACGGAATCGCCATGTGGTGGTTCCGCGAACAGACCGTGGTCGACGGCCGTGCATTGCTCGACGCGCTGGATTGGATGCGCGAGCGCGGCCTGGTCGAAATGCTCAGCGCCAGCAGCACCGGCGACCGCTACCGATGCATCGCCGACCCGGACGAACTCGACGGCGTGCTGCAGGAACTGTCGAGGCGCCGACTGACATGAAGTCCGCTCACGCAAGGATGCAGGGGAACCGCTCGTGCCGTCGCTGACGCTCGCCGCCTTCACCCAACTAGCCGGCTGGCAGGCGCTGCAGGCCGACGGCGTGACGCCGTCGGCGGCGATCGCGATCGGCGAGGACGTACTCAGCGACACGCCCAGCGGCGACAGCCGCAGCCTCACGCTGACGTATTCGCCGGCTTCGCAGGACCACATCGCGCGCCGCCCGCTGGCCGCGACCGACCTGGACGACTTCGACGAACTGCGCCTGGTGCTGCGCGGCGATCGCAACTCCACGCCCGGCTTCTATCTGGAATTGCGCCTGGGCAGCGCCGCGCTGCCGATCGGCGCGCCCGGCAACACCTGGCACCGGCGCGTGCCGGTTTCCGGCGGCAGCGGCTGGGACGTGGTCCGGTTCTCGCTCGCCGACCTGCCGGCGGCGGTACGCGGCGCGGTCACGATCGCGCAACTGCACTGCATCGACGCCGGCCAGGGCTACAACCTGGCCATCGACGAAGCGCTGGCGGTGCGGCCGAGCATGCTCGCCGACATCGAACAAGCGCTGCTGGCGCGATTGCACCAACAGACCAGCCTGGCCGGCAATCCGGTCCCGGCCGAACTGGTGATCGCCGGCGGGCCATGGCCCGCGACCACGCCCTGCATCGCGATCGTGCCGATGGAAGTGCGCAACCTCGCCGAGCGCTCCACCGGCGCGGCGCAGCGTTGCGACTTCGTCGCCGACGGCTACCGCGTGCGCCCGGCGCCGACCGCGTTCGAGGCCTGCTACGCCATCGAAGCCGTCGCCGCCGACCGCATGGACCAGGGTGCATTGATGGATTTCCTGCTGCGCCAGATCGCCCCGCGCGGCGCGCTGCGCGTGGCGGCGCATCCGTGGTCGATCGAGACCCACAGCGCGCCCGCATCCGAGTACGACCCCAACCTCCATCCCGCGCCGCGTCAACGGCTGTATTGCCGCGTGTACGCCTGGCAGGACCATGACGCGCCGTCGTCGGTGCGGCCGGTGCAGGGACTGGTGACCCAAATCGATTGGAAGGAGTCCGGCCATGGCTGAAGACAAGGCGAGCGACCGCGTCCGCCTCATCAATACGCGTTCGCAGCCGGTCGAGCTGCACCTGGGCTCGTCGGTGCACGTGCTCGCGGCCGGACAGAGCGTCGAGCTCGACGCCGCGCAGCTCGCATCCCCGCAATTGGCTTATCTGCTCGATCGCAAAGCGCTCGCGCTGCGAGCCGTCACGCCGTCGGAGGCGGATGTCGCCTCCGGCACTGCAATTACTCCGCGCAGGCGCGGCCAGGGAGCCGCCCAAGCATCCGCGCGGCCCCCGCAACCACCCAAGAGGAAGAAAGGATCATGAGCTTCATTGGCATCAATGTGCGGGAAGTCGACGGAACGGGCGCGCCGGTACTGGCCGCCGCGCCCACGTCCATCGCGGGATTCAACGTGCTGACTCGGCGCGGCACGCCGAATCAGGCCGTGATGGTCGATTCCTACGCTCGCTTCGTCGAGCGCTTCGGCGGCTATTTCCCGGGGGGCCTGGGCGCGTATCTCGTCAAAGGCTACTTCGACAACGGCGGCCAGGTCGCCTACGTCAACCGCGTGATCTCCAACGATCCCGCCACCGGCCACGCACCGGGCACATTGGTGCTGCGCGACGGTAGCCCAGCGGACACGCTGCGGGTATCGGCCGGCTTCCGCGGCACCGAAGATCCGGGCAGCTGGGGCAATGGCCTGCAGGTGCGGGTGGCGCGTACCACGCCGACCACGACTCGCCTGCGCGAAGCCGCGGCTGCGACCATCACCGGCACCGTGGCCCTGGCCGCGCCGGTCGACATGAGCACTCTGCCCAGTCTGACGCTGCGCGTGGACGGCTCACCCGACAACACCGTGATCACTTTCCTGCCGGCGGACTTCCCCGGCGGCGCGGCCGCGGCGACGCCAGCGCAGATCCGCGACGCGATCAACGGCCGCCAGAGCCGTGTGGTCGCCTCGCTGACCGGACCCGGCAACCTGGTGCTGACCTCGACCGGTGAGGTGGCGCGCATGAGCGACGGCTGGACTTCGATCCAGGTCATCGCTGCCAACGCCATCCTGGGCTTCGCCATCGCCGCGGCGGTGCCGGGCACCGCGAGCGCGGTCGCCACCACCGGCGCGACTCTGCGCCGCACCGAGGACTTCGACCTCGGTGATGCGATCGAGGTGTTCGATCCGACCGTGCCGGCCAACACCGCCACGGTCAAGCTGCTGTCGCGCAACCCGCTGACCGGCGCGGTGACCTGGACGCCGGCCATCGCCGGCATCGCCGGCTGGACCGCGCAGAACATCCGCGTGCGCAACCTGCGCTTCACCGTGACCGTCGCCGAAGGCGGCACCGAAGTCGAGAACGTGCGCGAGACCTGGTCCGACCTGTCGATGGAAACCGACACGCCGAACTACGCTCCGGCGCGCATCAACGACACGATCCGCGGCTCGCGCTACATCGTCGCCGAAGACATGCTCAGCCCCAGCCTGGTCGGCATCGACCGGCCCGCGGTGCTGGCCTGGACGCCGCTCGCGGCCGGACGCGACGGCACTCCGACCTCGGCCCAGTTCAACGGCGACTCCTCGACGCGCAGCGGCTTCTTCGCTTTCGATCCGCACGACGTCCAGCTGCTGACCTGCGAACGCACCGATCCGGCGATCGTCGCCGGCGCCCTGGCCTACTGCGAGAACCGCGGCGACTGCATGTACGTCGGCGCAGTGCCGGAAGGCTTCACCGAAGCCGGCCAGGCGGTCGCCTACGGCCAGTCGTTCCAGGCCAAGAAGGCCTACGGCGCCTTGTACGCACCGTGGATCACCATCGCCGATCCGGCCGGTGTCGGCGACAACCCGCGCCGCAATCTGCCGCCGGTCGGACATGTGCTGGGCGTGTTCGCGCGCGTCGAGCGCTCGCGCGGCGTGTGGAAGGCACCCGCGGGCGACGAGGCCAACCTGGCCGGCGTGCTCGACGTCACCTACCGCCTCACCGACGCCGAGCACACCCAGCTGGTCAAGGACGGCAGCGTCAACGGTATTCGTGCGATTCCGCGCGCCGGCATCGTGATCGACTCCTCGCGCACGCTCAGCACCGATCCGCGCTGGATGTACGTCGGCGTGCGCCTGCTCTTCAACTTCGTCAAGAGCAGCCTGAAGAACGGCCTGCGCTGGGTGCGACAGGAACCGAACCGGCAGTCGCTGTGGAACTCGGTCAAGTTCAACGCAGTGAACCCGTTCCTGCTCGGGCTGTGGCGACAGGGCGCGTTCGGCACCGGTTCGCCGGAGGAAGTGTTCACCGTCATCTGCGACGCCTCGAACAATCCGCCGGACCAGGTCGATCAGGGCCTGCTCAACGTCGAAGTCTATTTCTACCCGTCCAAACCGGCGGAAACCATCGTCATCACCGTCGGCCAGCAGCCCTCCGGGGCTTCGGCGGCCGAAGCCTGAACTCATCACTAGCGCACGCAGGAGGGCGTCATGCCACAAGTCGGAGACATTTGGGAAAGTTATCGCGCGAGCGAGTTCGTTCTGGTGATCGACGGGCGCGAGAGCCCCGGGGTCAGCAAGATCGGAGGGCTCAGCGAAGGCGAGCTGGAAACCGTGGAGCAGCCGCACGGCGGCTCGTTCCGCGTGTTCAAGACCGCCGGCGGCAAGGTCAAGTTCGACTCGCTCACGATCGAGCGTTACGTCGACGGCAGCCCCGAGGACCAGCGCTTCAAGGACTGGTTCCAGGAGTGCTTCAAGCTCAATCGCGACGACCAGGGCGCATCCACGCCGCGTCGCGACGGGATGATCGTCAAGCGCCATAACGGTGCCGACGTGCTGACCTTCGCCTTCTACGGTGCCTGGGTGAAGTCGTCGAAATTCACCGACCTGGAAGCCGGGTCCACCAATCACTTCAAGCAGACCATCGTCCTCGAACACGAAGGACTGGAGCGTGTCGAATGAGAACCGAAGCCACCGCACTGCGCGAAGTCCCGATGCCGGCCCCGGCCGCGTCGACGACTCACCGCACCTATGAGTTCGAACTGCCGATCGGCGTCTACGACGACGAGGGCCGCCTCCATCGCCACGGCATGCTGCGCAAGATGACCGGCCGCGACGAGGCGATCCTGGCCGATCCGCAGAACCAGCGTAACGGCGGCAAGCTGGTCACCGAACTGCTGGCCAGCTGCATCGTCGGCCTGGGCGAACTCAAGTCCACCGGCCCCTCCCTGGTCTCGGAGATGTACTCGGCCGATCGCAACTACCTGTTGCTGCGGCTGCGCGGCGCGACCTTCGGCAACGAACTGCAGGCGACCTACAAGTGCCCGTCCTGCGGCCACAGCCACGAGGTCACCGAGGAACTCGACGCACTGCCGGTACGCCGCATGGGCGAAGAGGAATCGGCCGGCGAAATCCGGATCCGCCTCGAGGACGGCTACATCGACAACCAGGGCGTGGCCCACCACGCGATGGTGATGCGACTGCCGACCGGGGCCGACGAGTCGGCGGTCGCGCCGCAGATGCGCAAGAACGCCTCGCTGGGCAAGAACGCGCTGCTCGCGCGCTGTCTGAAGTCTCTGGGCGACGTGCCGCAGCACCGGCTCAACGCGATCGGACCGAAGCTGCTGGCCGAGCTGACCATGACCGACCGGCGCCTGATCGACCGGGCGCTCAACTCGGCCGCGCCCGGCGTCGACCTGATCCGCGCGCTGGAATGCCCGGCCTGCGGCCACGAGTTCAAGGCCAGCCTGGATCTGTCCCATTTTTTGGCATTGGACTGACGCTCGAGGATCTGCGTCGCGAGGTGT
>CAMLID010000037.1 GCA_946480055.1 uncultured Lysobacter sp.
ACTTGATCTCGGCCAGCATCGCGGCCATGACCAGGTAATCGGCGGCCAGCTCGAAACGCATCTCGTGCATGGCCTGGATGTACTCGACGTACTGGCGGGTGATGTCCGCCACCGGGATGTCGAGGATGTCCAGGTTCTGACGCCGGATCAGGTACAGCAGCAGGTCCAGCGGGCCTTCGAACGCGTCCAGGATGACTTCCAGCGCGTCCGGCGGGATGTACAGGTCCTGAGGGATCTGCAGCACCGGCTGGCCGTGGATCGTCGCCAGCGGCATTTCCTGCTGCTGCGGACGGCTCGCGGCGGTCGCAGTCGCGGCCGCGGCGGGCGCGGTGTCTTCGGGCGCCGCCGGCGCGGGCTCGACGCCGGCGGTGGGAGCGTCCGCTGCGGAATCGTCGGGCGCGGGCTCGTCGGGCAGCGCTTCGTCGGACACGTTTTCGTTGGTCATTCTAGGCCGGCCCCTCCGGGCCGTGGGCACTGCTGGTGGCGGCGTTGCGGTGGGCGGTCTAGCCCCATGAGCAACGGCGCCGGTGACGACGGGTTTCGGCAACCACGGGTCCGCGCGCTGCGACCGGCACCCGGGGGTACCTGCACGAACCGGCTGCTGACGCGGACCGGTTGGGTCGAAGGCGAGGCGAAGCTAAAAGGTCGTGCTTGGCCCGAACGGCTCGACCCGTGCACCGCGCAGCAGGGCGGGGCGACGAAGAACGAGAGGGTTGCGGGCGCGGGCCGGTGGTTTGCAGCACTGCACCGGCGCATTCATGAGATGCGGGTGCTGGACGTGGCGACGGTGTGGGAGACCTGTCGCGACGGGCCGCTGCGTCCGGCCTCGGGCAATTGACACTTAGGGTAAGGGCTTGCGCCCGCAGTGTCCAGCGCCGGCCGGGGGGCCGACGCTGGACGTGCCATGCCGGGTGCGCCGGCGTTCAGCGGGGCGTGCTGAAGGGGCCGGACGACTCGCGGGCCCGGCCGGGTTTGGATCGCGTGCCTGCGCCGATGAACGACCACGCCCGCGGGGGCATGGCCGTTCGGGGTCAGGCCGTTCAGGGCCGGAAGGCGGCGACCGTGGCCTTGGTGTTGACCAGCACGCGCTGGTTGTCGCTCTGGGTCGCGGTGCCCATCGGCACACCGCCATAGCTGATGCTGGGGTTGGACCAGTAGTTCAGCCGCGTGCAGCTGGGGCTGCAGTTGTAGGCCATGATCGTCCGCCAGCGCGTGCCCGTGGCCGGCTGGTAACGATAGCCGTGACCGTAGGCGTAGGGGCTGGTGGACGGATCGGTGGCCGGGTCGTGGCGCGCGCTCTGCAGGTGCCCGATCTCGTGGGCGAAGCTGTAGTAGCCGGTCGCGCAGTCCCAGTACACCGACGCGAACGCGGTCGCCGCGGTCGAACCGATGCCCGAGGCCAGCCCGCAGTACGAGCTGTTGTTGAGGACGATCACGCCGACGTCGGCCGCGCTGCTGTTGCGGGTGGTGTGGATGTTGTCCATGTAGCCGTCGCTGGTGCCGCGGAAGCGGGCCAGGTCGGTGCTGAAGTTGCCCGACTCGGTGTAGCTGGTGGTGGTGTAGCTGGCCAGCACCAGGTTGATGCCGACGTTGGAGTTCACGTAACCCTGGTTGGACTCGGCCACCGCCAGTTGGATCAGCGACTGCATATTGCCGCCGTAGGCCGCGACCGCCTGGTTGGTCGCCACCACCATCACCCGGATGGTTGCGGTCGGGCCCGGCGGAATGCCGAGCGCGCCGACCCGGCCGTCGTCGGTGGGGGCGGGCGCGGCCATGCGGATGGTCGGCAGGCGGTTGTAGTCGTGCGGGTGTTCGGCCGGCAGGCGGCCTTCGTCGACTTCGACGATCGCGTGTTCGCCGCCGGGCAGGGGGCGAACACGGTAGAGCTTGCCGTTGCTGCGCAGGGTGCCGGTGACTGTGTCGCCGCTGCGGACCAGGATCGCCGAATTCAGCGGATCCACGCCCGACAGCGTCTTGGCGCTGATGCGCGGGCCGAAGTTGCCGTACCAGACGGTGTCGCCGGTCTCGGTGCGTTCGACTTTGTTGCGGTTGGCGGTGAGTACGCGGCCGTCGAGCTCGATCTCGATCTGCGACTCGTCCACCGCGGTCGCGTCGACCTTGACCAGACGCACGTTGCTGGTCGAGGCGCTGGACAGCAGATTCTCCAGCGCGGGTTCGTTGCTCGCCTTGGCCAACGTGGCGGTGCTGCTCACCAGCGGCTTGCCGGCGGCGACCGCCGAACCTGCGAGTATCATGCTCACGATCGCGGCCGTGGCCTTCACGGAATTCGACTTCATGTCACTCCTCCTGAGTTGATGGCGGCGCAGTCGCCGAATGAAGATGTCCCGGTTGTCACGTTCCCCTGTGCGGGACCAGCGATTAGGACGCGATCGACCTGTGTTCATGCAATCGGGATTTCCCTCAATTTGCTGAACCCAGAACCCCGCATCACGCTTGGAGGTTGACCGGAATCACATGTGGTATCTCATCGAAGGTTATGACGGCAGCGACGTGCTGCCCCAACGGCTGGCGGCACGCCCTGATCACATCGCACGCCTGCACGCGCTGCGCGACGAAGGCCGCCTGATGCTGGCCGGCCCATGCCCCGCGATCGACGCCGAAGATCCCGGCCCGGCCGGTTTCAGCGGCAGCCTGATCGTGGCCGAGTTCGAATCCCTGGACGCCGCGCGCGCCTGGGCCGACGCCGACCCCTACGTCGCCGCCGGCGTCTACACCCGCGTCGACGTGCGCCCGTTCAAGCGGGTGCTGCCATGAGCGCCGGCCCGCTGCCGCGCGAGCAGCGCGTCGCCGCGATCCGCGCCGCGCTCGAAGCCGCGCTGTCGCCGGAGTCGCTGAGCGTCGAGGACGACAGCCACCGCCACGCCGGCCACGCCGGCGCCCAGGACGGTCGCGGCCATTACAACGTCGAAGTGGTCAGCGCCACCTTCGTCGGCCTCAACCCGATCGCTCGCCACCGCGCGGTGTACGCGGCGCTGGGGGAGATGATGACGACGGACATCCATGCGCTGGCGATCAAGGCCAGGGCGCCGGGCGAGGGTGGTTGAGCGCCGCATGATGTCGCAGTGCAGCATGCGGCGCGACCGAAATCCCCGCGTGAGCAAGGATTTGCATCGCAGGCCGGTTTCGATAACGCGAACTTTACACTTGCGTTTGAAAACGTTTACAGTCGGCCCCGCATCCCAACCGCGGAGGGGCGGTCTAGGGCGTGACTAGCGTAACCATCAAAGATGTGGCGAGAGTGGCCCAGGTATCGGTGGCCACCGTATCGCGAGCACTGAACGGACACGGCAACGTGGCCGAGGAAGTGCGTCGCCGAGTGCTCGCCGCCGCCAACGAGTTGCGCTACACCCCGCACGCCGCCGCCCGCAGCCTCAGCAGTCGCCGCACCCAGACCCTGGGCGTGGTGCTGCCGGACCTGCACGGCGAGTTCTTCTCCGAGCTGGTCCGCGGCATCGACCAGGTCGCGCGCGAGCACCGTCTGCACCTGCTGGTCTCCAGCTACCACGGCCATCCGGAAGAGCAGGGCGCCGCGTTGCGCGCCATGCGCGGCCGCGTCGACGGTCTGCTGGTGATGTCGCCGTTCGTGGCCACGCCGGGCCCGCTCGCCGAGGAACTCGCGCCGACCCTGCCGACGGTGCTGATCAACACCCAGCACGCGACTGCAGGCGTGCTTTCGCTGGGCGTGGATAACTACGGCGGCGCGGTCGCGATGGTCGAGCACCTGGTCGCGTCCGGTCATCGCCGCATCGCCTTCATCGCCGGCCCCAGCGACAACTTCGACGCCCACGAGCGCCTGCGCGGCTACCGCGATGCGCTGCATCGCCTGCTGCCCGACGCCGAGGAATGGGTGTTGCCGGGCGACTTCGACGAAGCCTCCGGCCATCAGGCCGGGTTGACGTTGATGGCGTCCAAGCAACGCCCGGATGCGGTGTTCGCGGCCAACGACATGATGGCCCTGGGCTGTCTGTTCGTGTTCGCGCAGGGCGGGGTGAACGTGCCGCGCGATATCGCGTTGGCCGGCTTCGACGACATCCCGCTGGCCCGTTACGTCCACCCGACCCTGACCACGATGCGGGTCAACATCGCCGAACTCGGCGCGCGCGCCGCGCGTCTGCTGTTGACCCAGGTCGCCGGCGAAGCTTTGCCCGGCGAGGGCCGTGAAGCCCTCAGTCCGGAGCTGATCGTGCGCGCTTCCAGCGTGCCCGCGGAAACCAAGCGCAGCGGAAGCGCGTGATCGCCTTTTTTTGCCCATCGATGTAACCGTTTACAACTCAGCTCGAATGCTTCTTGGAGAGAGGGAAAGCATATGAAGCCGTACTACCGATCCACCCGTCGGCCCACGCCGAGATTGTTAGCCTGCGCCCTGGCCAGTTGCCTGGCGATGGCCGCCCCCGCCGCCTTCGCCCAGTCCACCGCCGCCACCATTCGCGGTCAGGTGACCGTGGATTCGGCGCCGGCGACGGACGCCAAGGTCACCGCGACCAACGTCGCCACCGGCCTGACCCGCAGCGTCTCGGCGTCCGGCAACGGCGCCTACTCGGTGGCCGGCCTGCCGCCCGGCACCTATCGCATCGACGTCACCGCAGGTGGTCAGACCAGCTCCAAGACCGTCACCGTGCAGGTCGGGCAGACCGCGACGCTCAACCTGTCCACGGGAGGCGTTGCCGAGTCCGCGCCGGCACCGGACGCGACGAATATCGATACGGTCACCGTGACGGCCGCGCCGGTATTCGAAACCAAGACTTCGGAAGTCGCTACCTACATCACCCAGCGTCAGATCGAAGCGCTGCCGCAGACTTCGCGTAACTTCCTGGCGTTCGCAGACATCGTGCCGGGCGTGATTTTCGACACCAAGGGCGATGGTTCGACGCAACTGCGCAGCGGCGCGCAGAGCGCGAACGGCATCAACGTCTTCATCGATGGTATCGGCCAGAAGGGCTACGTGGTGAAGGGCGGTATCGGCGGTCAGGATACCAGCCGCGGCAATCCGTTCCCCCAGCTGGCGATCGGTGAGTACAAGGTCATCACGTCCAACTACAAGGCCGAATACGACCAGATCAGCAGCGCCGCGGTAACCGCCGTCACCAAGTCGGGTACCAATGAATTCCACGGGGACTTCTTCTGGGACCGCTACGCTACGCCCAGCTGGCGTGCACCAACCCCGGCGGAAGAAAGGGCCGGCCGAAAGGCGCCTTCCGGAGAAACGCAATATGGCGCGTCCTTCGGCGGTCCCATCATTCAAGATCGCCTGTTCTTCTTTGGTACCTACGAGAAGAAGCAGTTCGAGATTCCGCAGACGATCAGCGCAGGCTCTTTGGAGACCGGGTACAACGTCACTCCCGATCTGGCTGCGCTGACCGGGCCGACCTCGGCTCCGTTCGACGAGGACCTCTGGTTCGGCAAGCTGACCTGGCAGCCGGGCGACGCTCACCTGTTCGAGTTCTCGGTCAAGAAGCGCGATGAAAGCGAGATCAAGGGCATCGGCGGTCGCGACACCGAGACCTACGGCAAGACCAACAACAACGACAGCACCCGCTACGACCTGCGTTACCAATGGAGTGGCATCAACTGGCTCAATGACGCCCACATCACGTATGAGGACGAAGCTTTCAATCCGCGTGCGATTACGCTCGCGCCGGGCTTCCTGATCCAGAATCGCAATCGCGGCGCTGTTCTGAACGTCGGCGGCGGCCAGGACTATCAGGACAAGGGCCAGAAGGGCTGGGGCTTCCAGGACGATCTGACCTTTACCGGCATCGAAGGCCATACGATGAAGATCGGCTTCAAGTACAAGTCCGTCGAAATCAATGCTTTCGAACAGCAACCGTTCAATCCCCAGTTTTCGATCAATCTGCCGGCCAACATCGACGCCGGCCGCAATTCATTGGCGGCATTCCAGCCGTATCAGGTGCGCTTCGGCGCGCCGCTGCCCGGCGTCGGCGATCGCAACATCACCTCGGACAACAAGCAATACGGTATCTACTTCCAGGACGACTGGGAGGTCAACGAGAAGCTGACCCTGAATCTGGGTCTGCGTTACGACTACGAGACCACGCCGAGCTACGAAAACTACGTGACTCCGGCCAACCTCGTCACCGCGCTGCGTTCGTGGTCGAACATCCACAACGCCAACGTCGACTACAACATCGAGGACTACATCAGCAACGGCCATAACCGCAAGGCGTTCAAGGACGCTTGGCAGCCGCGTCTGGGCTTCTCCTACGATCTGTTCGCCGATCAGCGCCACGTGATCTTCGGCGGCGCAGGCCGTGCCTACGACCGCAACCTGTTCGACTACATCGCGCTGGAACAGTCCAAGAGCACGTTCCCGTCGTACACGCTCCTGTTCAACACGCCCGGCAATCCCTGCACAGTCAACAACACTACCTGTTTCGCCTGGGATCCCAAGTATCTCAATCCGCAGGAACTGTACGCATTGGTGGCGGCCAATCCGAACCGTGGTTCGGAAGTGAATCTGATCAATAACGACATCAAGGTGCCGTACTCCGATCAGTTCAGCCTGGGTATGCGCAACACCATCGCGGTGTTCAATCAGGATTGGAATACCTCGGTTTCGGTGGTTCACATCCGCAGCCACGACGGCATCATCTTCTCGTTGGGCAACCGTTATCCCGACGGCACGTTCTATGGCCCGGGCCGCACGTTCGGCGGCGCGCCGTTCGGTCAGCCGATTTCGGGCTTCGGTTCGCTGATCAAGGCCGACAACGGCGTCGAAACGCGCATGAACCAGTTGCTGCTGTCGGCGGAAAAGCCGTTCACGGCTGAGTCTCCGTGGGGCGTCACCCTGGCCTACACGTACACCGATTCGGAGGAGAACCGCATCAATGCGGCCAACTCTGACGAGCACTACGTGTTCGATTACCCGAACCTAGACGACCACCCCTGGGTGCCGTCGATTGGCATCGCCAAGCATCGTTTCGTCGGTACCGGCATCTACTCGAACTGGGGAATGACGTTCTCCACGAAGGTGGTGGTAACGAGCGCAGTCGCAAAGGATTCGCTGAACTGCATGGCCGCGACCTTGCCCGGCCAGGACGGATGTGCGAACGGTACGTTCAAGGCCGCCTACTTCGACGACGCCAGGTTCTTCCAGTGGGACATCGCCGTGCAGAAGGAATGGGACACGGGAACCGACATGAAGGTGCGCGTGCGCGGCGATATCCTCAATGTGACCAATCACCGCAACTGGAGCGGATTCGAGACGTTCCGCGGCATCAATGGGGTGGAGAACCCCAATTTCGGCAACCACAACGACGACATCACCGGCTATACCCGCACCTTCAAGCTCTCGCTCGGCTTCAGCTGGTAAACCCCCACCCGCCTGCCGCCCCTCACCGGGCGGCAGGCGAGGCGTCGTAACACCCCACACTCCACTCGCGGCCGCGCTTCGGTCGCCCCGTCAACACAGGCCGCCGTTTCATGCCGTCAGCTGTTTCCGCTCCGCGTTCCCTGGTCACGATGCTGTTGGTGGCGTCGCTGACTTTCTTCGCGGGTTGCCAGCGCAACGAACCTTCGTCGCAAACCTATCCGGTCGCGTCCACCGGCGATATCGAGGTCGAGCCGCTCAAGGCGACCAAGATGGAACTGCCGCCGCTGTTCCGCGACATCGAAAAGCGCACCTTCCAGTTCTTCTGGGACACCACCAACGAGCAGAACGGGCTCACACCCGATCGCTATCCCTCGCGTCCGTTCGCCAGCATCGCTTCGGTGGGCTATGCGCTGACCTCGTATCCGATCGGGGTCGAGAACGGCTGGGTCAGCCGCAGTCAGGCGGTCGACCGCACGCTGCTGACGCTGAAGTTCTTTCGCGACATGCCCGCAGGACCGCAGCGCACCGGCAAGGGCACCTACAACGGCTTCTACTATCACTTCCTCGACATGCAGAAGGGCCAGCGCTACGACAGCTGGGTCGAGCTGTCGAGCGTGGACACCGCGCTGCTGATGATGGGCGTGCTGTTCGCGCAGTCCTACTACGACCGCGACGAGCCGCGCGAGAAAGAGATCCGCGAGATCGCCGACACGCTCTACCGTCGCGTCGATTGGACCTGGCTGCAGAAGAACAAGCCGCTGGTGTCGATGGGCTGGTTCCCCGAGAGCGGCTTCATCAAGCACGACTGGACCGGCTACAACGAGGCCATGCTGCTGTACGTGCTGGCGCTGGGCTCGCCCAGCCATCCGGTCAGTCCGGACGCGTGGACCGTGTGGTCGCGCACCTACAACGACGTCTGGGGCGTCTACCAGGGCGAAGAGTTCCTCGCCTTCGGCCCGCTGTTCGGCCACCAGTACAGCCACGTCTGGATCGATTTCCGCGGCATCCAGGACGAGTACATGCGCGAGCGCGGCATCGATTATTTCGAGAACAGCCGCCGCGCCGCCTATGCCCAGCGCGCCTACGCCATCGCCAACCCGATGAAGTGGGAGGACTACGGCCCGGAGGTCTGGGGCCTGACCGCCAGCGACGGGCCACAACAGACCTTGCAGGAGTATCGCGGCGAGCAGCGCCAGTTCCGCCACTACTCGGCGCGCGGCGCCGGCCTGCGCGAGAACTTCGACGACGGCACCATCGCCCCGACCGCGGCGATCGCCTCGCTGCCGTTCGCGCCGGAGATCGTGATCCCCAGCACCGTGGCCATGCACGAGCGCTACGGCGAGTATCTGTACTCCAGCTACGGCTTCCTGGACTCGTTCAATCCCAGCTTCAAGTACGACATCCCGCTCAAGACCGGGCGCGTGGTGCCGAACGAGGGCTGGGTGGCCAGCGATTACATCGGCATCGACCAGGGCCCGATCCTGGCGATGATCGCCAACTACCGCAACGATTTCGTCTGGAACGTGATGAAGCGCAACCCCTACATCCGCTCCGGCCTGGAACGCGCGGGCTTCAAGGGCGGTTGGCTGGAGCCGGCGAAGACGCAGGCCGACGGCAAGGAAGCGCTGCCCGAGACCGCGACCAAGCCGCAGACCCAGGCCGAGAAGGACGCCGCGACCGCGCGTGCGCTGGGCGAGGCGGAATCGCGCGCCGGCCGCGCCAACGAGGCTCAGGCGCCCAAGCAGCAGCCGGACTAAGCTGCCGATGATGCGCACGTCCCCCACATCGCCGGATCGCAGCACACACCCGCCGCGCGCGCGACGCCTGCGCGCGGGTATCGCCTGGCTGTGCGTGCTGCTGGCCTGCATGCTCGCCGCCGCATGCACGCGCCAGGGCGACGGGCGCGAGGTGGTGCGCTTCTGGGCGATGGGCTACGAGGGCGAGGTCGTCGCCCAGCTGATTCCGGAATTCGAGCGCCGCAACCCGGGCATCCGGGTCGAGATTCAGCAACTGCCGATCATCTCCGCGCACGAGAAGCTGCTGACCGCGTTCGCCGGCGACTCGCTGCCCGACGTCTGCGCGATCGGCAACACCTGGATCCCCGAGTTCGCGCTGCTGAACGCCTTGCAGCCGCTGGACGCGCGGATCGCGGCGACGCCGTCGCTGCAGGCGCAGGACTACTTCCCCGGCGCCTGGGACAGCGGCGTGATCGGCGCCAAAACCTACGCGGTGCCGTGGTACGTGGAGACGCGGATCCCGTTCTACCGGCGCGACATCGCCGAGCGCGCCGGAATCAAGACCCCGCCGCAAACCTGGGACCAGTGGCGCCAGGCGATGGCCGCGATCAAGCGCGAAGTCGGGCCGGAGCGTTACGCGATCCTGCTGCCGCTCAACGAACCCGAGCCGCTGCTCAACCTGGGCATCCAGTCGCCCGATCCGCTGCTGCGCGAGGACGGCCGCTACGGCAATTTCCGCAGCCCCGGCTTCAAGCGCGCGCTGAGCTTCTACCGCGAGATGTTCGACAAACGCTGGGCGCCGCTGCTGAGCAACACCCAGGTCGCCAACGTCTGGAACGAGTTCGGACGCGGCTACTTCAGCTACTACGTCAACGGTCCCTGGAACATCGCCGAGTTCCGCAAGCGCCTGCCGGCGCAGGTGCAGGGCGACTGGATGACCATGCCCTTGCCGGGCGAGCACGGCCCCGGCGCCTCGGTCGCCGGCGGCGCCAGCTTCGTCGTGTTCCGCGGTTCCAAACATCAGGACGCGGCCTGGAAGCTGGTCGAGTACCTGTCGCGGACCGACACCCAGATCCGCTTCCACGGCATGACCGGCAACCTGCCGCCGCGCCGCAGCGCCTGGAACGCGCCGGCGCTGACCGGCGATCCCTATGCGCGCGCCTACCGCGACCAGCTCGAACGCGCGCGGCCGACGCCGAAGGTGCCGGAATGGGAACGCATCGCCATGGAGATCAAGCTGGTCGGCGAGCTGCTCGCGAACCGTCGCCTCAGCGTGGATGAGGCCGCGGCCGAACTCGACCGACGCACCGACTTGATCCTCGAGAAGCGGCGTTGGATGCTCGATCACCAGGCCGCCGCGCAGGCAGGGGCAGGGCGATGAAGGCCTCGACCGCCGGCTGGGTGTTCGCCGGCCCCGCGCTGACCGTGATCGGCCTGTTCTTCGGCCTGCCGGTGCTGGCCGCGCTCGCGCTCAGCCTGACCGATTTCGACATCTATGCGCTGGCCGACATCGGCAATCTGCGCTTCGTCGGCTTCGACAACTATCTGAACCTGCTGCAGAACCCGCTGTTCTGGCGCGCGCTCGGCAACACCTTGTATTTCGTCGTGGTCGGCGTGCCCTTGTCGATCGCGGTGTCGCTGGGCGCGGCGCTGCTGCTGCATTCCAAACTCGGCTACCTCAAGCCGTTCTTCCGCACCGCCTACTTCGCACCGGTGGTGACCACGGTGGTCGCCGTGGCGGTGATTTGGCGCTACCTGTTCCATACCCGCTACGGCCTGGTGAACTGGGCGCTGTCGGGGTTGGGCATCGATCCGGTCGACTGGCTGGGCGATCCGACCTGGGCGATGCCGACCATCATCCTGTTCGCGGTGTGGAAGAACTTCGGCTACAACATGATCATCTTCCTCGCCGGACTGCAGGCGATTCCCGAGGACCTGTACGAAGCCGCGCGCATCGACGGTGCATCGCGCTGGCGCCAGTTCCTGCACGTCACGCTGCCGATGCTGGGGCCGACGTTGCTGCTGGTCGGCATCCTCACGCTCGCCGGCTATTTCCAGTTGTTCGCCGAGCCCTACGTGATGACCCAGGGCGGGCCGCTGCAGAGCACGGTCAGCGTGCTGTACCTGATGTACGAAGAAGGCTTCAAGTGGTGGAACCTGGGCAACGCCTCGGCGGTCGCGTTCCTGCTGTTCGTGCTGATGACCGCGGTCACCAGCGGTATGCTCTGGTTCGCGCGCCGCAAGGGGGTGGAGTGATGAGCCCGCGTCTGGCGCGCGCCATCATCAACGGCCTCTTGCTTGGCCTGGCGGTGCTGAGCCTGGCGCCGCTGCTATGGATGCTGTCGGTGTCGCTGATGCAACCCGGCGAGGCGGCGAGCTTTCCGCCGCCGCTGCTGCCCTCGCATCCGACCCTGGGCAACTACCACGAGCTGTTCGAACGCATCGGCATGGGCGGCTACCTGCTCAACAGCTTCCTGATCGCGGCCATGACCACGCTGATCGCGCTGCTGCTCAACACCATGGCCGGCTACGCCTTCGCCAAGCTGCGTTTCGCCGGCCGCGAGCGCGTGTTCCGCGCGCTGCTGGCGGCCCTGGTGATCCCGGCCCAGGTCACGATGATGCCGCTGTTTCTGATGCTCAAGCAGATCGGCCTGATCAACACCTACGCCGGCGCGGTGGTGCCGGGCATGGCCGGGATCTTCGGGATCTTCCTGGTGCGGCAGTACGCGCGCTCGATTCCCGACGAACTGCTGGAGGCCGCGCGCATCGACGGCGCCGGCGAGTTCCGGATCTTCTTCCAGATCGTGCTGCCGGCCCTGAAGCCGATCCTGGTGACGCTGGCGATCTTCAGTTTCCTGGGCGCCTGGAACGACTTCATGTGGCCGCTGATCGTGCTCAGCGACAACAGCCTGCAGACGCTGCCGGTGGCGCTGGCCTCGCTGTCGCGCGAACACGTGCAGGATAACGAACTGATGATGGCCGGCTCGGTGGTCACCGTGCTGCCGGTGCTGCTGCTGTTCCTGGTGCTGCAGCGTTACTACCTGCAGGGCCTGTTGGTCGGCAGCGTCAAGGGTTGAGGCACGCACGGAGAGGGAGTGGGATGTTGGCGAGTTTGGCGCGGCGGTCGAAGAATGCATCCCTCTCGGTCTCTGTGTTGCAAAGGAGGAAGACCGGCGTGGTTCCACAGCAAGCACCGGCACCCGGCGCCGCCACCACTGTTCTCTCCTTTGCAAAACGAGGGCTAGGGGGGATTTGTTTCACCGCTGCGCTGCTCGCCAGTCAATCCACCGCCGCGCAAGCCCGCGTCCTCGACGACTTCGAATCCACCACGCCCTGGACCGTCGTCACCTCCAACCAGGTCGGCGGCCAATTGCGCATCGCCGACGGCGCGCAGGGCAGGGCGGTTTGCCTGGACTACGACTTCAACGGCGTGTCCGGCTACGTCGGCCTGCAGCGCGCCTTGCCGATGCAGTATCCGCACAACTATGCGTTCTCGTTCCGCCTGCGCGGCGACTCGCCGGTCAACGACCTGCAGTTCAAGCTGGTCGACGCCAGCGGCGACAACGTCTGGTGGGTCAACCGGCCCAAGTACGAGTTCCCGAAGCAGTGGACGTCGGTGGTCTACAAGCAACGCCACATCAGCCGTGCCTGGGGCCCGGCGCCGGACCCGACCCTGCGGCGCAGCGCCAAGCTCGAATTCACGATCTACAACAGCAGCGGCGGCAAGGGTTCGGTCTGCTTCGATCAGCTCATGTTCGAGCCGCTGCCCAAGGACGACGGCTCGCCGCTGACCGGCCACGTGGTCGCGACGACCGCAGCCCAGGGCAGCCGCGCCGAATTCGCCGTCGATGGCGATCCCAAGACCGCCTGGCATGCCGGCTTCGCGTCCGACCCCGATCCGGCTCTGACCCTCGACCTGGGCCGCAAGCGCGAGTTCGGCGGCGTGGTACTGCGCTGGGCGGAGGACGAGTACGTATCCGACTACCGCCTGCAGCTGTCCGACGACGGCCAGCAATGGCGCGAGGCGCGCAGCGTGCACGGCGGCGAAGGCGGCAGCGACTACCTGGCGCTGCCCGAATCGGAAGCGCGCTACCTGCGCCTGCTGCCGGAGAACGGCATGGGGCCGGGCTTCGGACTGGCCGAATTCAGCGTACAGCCGCTGTCGTTCGCGGCCACCGGCAACGACTTCGTCGCCGCCGTCGCCAAGGACCAGCCACGCGGCCGCTATCCGCGCGGGTTCAGCGGCGAGCAGCCGTACTGGACCATCGTCGGCGTCGACGGCGGTGAGGACCAGGGGCTGATCGGCGAGGACGGCGCGATCGAACTGGGCAAGGGCGCTTTCAGCATCGAACCGTTCGTGATCAGCGACGGCAAGCTGGCGACTTGGGCCGACGTCGAGACCCGCCAATCGCTGCAGGACGGCTACCTGCCGATTCCCTCGGTGCACTGGACCCATCCGGACTTCGGCCTGACGGTCACGTCCTTCGCCCAGGGCACGCGCGAACGCTCGCGGCTGTATGGGCGTTATCGGCTCAGCAACACCGGTGCGTCGAAGCGACGCTACGTGTTCGTGCTGGCGGCGCGGCCGTTCCAGGTCAATCCGCCGAGCCAGTTCCTCAACACCGTCGGCGGCGTGAGCGCGATTCGCAGCCTGCGCGCCGATGCGCACGGCTTCAGCGTCGAAGGCCCGGCCGGAGCCGCGTCGGCGCGGCGGGTTCAAGCGGTCGCCGCGGACGCCGCCGCGGTCGGCGGTTTCGACGGCGGCGAGATCGTCGCCCGGCTCGCCCGCATGCCGTGGAACGAAGCCTGCGCGAACTGCACCGCCCAGGGCGAGATCCTCAAGCGCCTGGGCGGCAGCACCGCGACGGAATTCCAGAACGACCTCACCGGCCTGGCCTCGGGCGCCTTGTTCTACAGCGTCGAACTGGCGCCCGGCGAGACGCGCGAGTTCGGTTGGAGCAGCGCGCTGTCGGGCCAGGACAGCGGCGCATTCGCGGGCGTAGAGGAACTGGTCGCGACCCAGGCCCTGGTCGCCAAGCAATGGCGCGACAAACTCGACCGCGTGCGCATCGCCGTGCCCAAGCAGGGCCAGCACGTAGTCGACACCCTGCGTACCGGCCTGGCGCACATGCTGATCAGCCGCGTCGGCCCGCGCTTGCAGCCGGGTACGCGCTCCTATTCGCGCGCCTGGATTCGCGACGGCGCGATGATAGGCGAGGGCCTGCTGCGCATGGGGCGCGAGGACGTGGCCGAGGAATTCCTGCGCTGGTACGCGCCGTACCAGTTCGACAACGGCAAGGTGCCGTGCTGCGTGGACGATCGCGGCAGCGACCCGGTGCCGGAGAACGACAGCCATGGCGAACTGATCTTCACCGTCGCCGAGGTCTACCGCTATCGTCGCGACCGCGCCCTGCTCGAAGCGATGTGGCCGCATGTGGTCGGCGCGGTGAAGTACATGGACGAGCTGCGCCTGAGCGAGCGCACCGAGGCCAATCGCGCGAAGAATCCAGCCTTCTACGGCATGATGCCGGCCTCGATCAGCCACGAGGGCTATTCGGCCAAGCCGATGCACTCGTACTGGGACAACTTCTGGGCGCTGCGCGGCTACAAGGACGCGGTCGAGATCGCGCAATGGCTGGGCAAGGACGACGAAGCCCGGCGTTTTGCCGCCTCGCGCGACCAGTTCCGCGACGATCTCTACGCCTCGATCGCCGCCGCCACCCGCGACCGCGGTATCGACTTCATCCCCGGCGCGGCCGAGCTTGGCGACTTCGACGCCACTTCGACCACGATCGCGCTGGCGCCCGGCGGCGAGCAGGGCCGTCTGCCGGAGACGCTGCTGCGCAATACCTTCGAGCGCTACTGGAAGGAATTCGTCGACCGCCGCGACGGCCGCCGCGAATGGAAGGACTACACGCCCTATGAGCTGCGCACCATCGGCAGCTTCGTGCGCCTGGGCTGGCGCGGGCGCGCGCACGAGGCGCTGGACTTCTTCTTCAAGGACCAGCAGCCGCGCGGTTGGAACCAGTGGGCAGAAGTGGTCTCGCGCACGCCGCGCAAGACCTTTTTCGTCGGCGACCTGCCTCACGCCTGGGTCGAGTCCGATTACGTGCGTTCGGCGCTGGACCTGTTCGCCTACACCCGCGACCTGGACGAGGCGCTGGTGATCGGCGCCGGCCTGCCCGCGGACTGGCTGGACGGCGAGGGCGTATCGGTCCAGGGCCTGCGCACGCCCTACGGCGCGCTGGGCTATGCCTTGCGGCGCGAGGGCAAGCGTGTGCAGCTGAGCCTCAAGCCCGGCCTGACCCCGCCGCCGGGCGGTGTGGTGCTGAGTTGGCCGTACCCGCAGGCGCCGGGCGCGACCCGGATCGACGGCAAGTCCGCGCAATGGCGCAACGGCGAGCTGCGGATCGAGCGTGTGCCGGCAAACGTGACAGTCGAGATCTCGCAGTAGTCGGAGGCGACGTCGCCATTCTGACTTGCGCTACTACCCCTGTAGGAGCGACGCGAGTCGCGATTTACACGAGCTGGCCGAGATGCGCGATCGCGACTCACGTCGCTCCCACAGAAAGCGGTTGCTTTCGCAGAGCAGATTGGAGAGTTTCGATTGGGCCGCGCTAACAGCATAGCCTTGGGGTAGGAGCGACGTAAGTCGCGACCTGCGTCGGTGGCCGAAGGGTCACGGTCGCGACTTACGTCGCTCCTACCCCAAAGCCGCAGGACATCCGCCGCGCACTATCGCTTTCACCGACAAAAACCGCCGGGCCTGCGTGCAGGCCCGGCGCGGTGCCGGCGAGGGGAGGGCGCCGGCGTGGGGGACGGGGTACCGGGTTCAGGCGGCCAGACGCAGCGGCGTCGGCGCCGGAATCGAAGCATGCGCACTGGCGAGCGCATCGCTGCGATGCTGCGGTGAATACGCCACGCCCTCGGCGCGCACGAATTCCACCTCGGTGATGCCGAGGAAACCGAGCACCTGGCGCAGGTAGGGCTCCTGGAAGTCGCTGGGCGCGTTGGTGTGGATGCCGCCGCGGCCGCTGGCGACGATCACGCGCTTGCCCTGGGCCAGGCCTTCCGGGCCGGCCTCGGTGTAGCGGAAGGTCCGGCCGGCGACGGCGACGCGGTCGATCCAGGCCTTCAGGGTCGAGCTGATGCCGAAGTTGTACATGGGCGAGCCGATCACGATCACGTCGGCGTCCAGGAACTGCTGGATCGTTCGCTCGGCGTCGGCCGCCTCGGCCGGGTCCGCCTTGGCCAGCGAACGGCCGGTAAGATGCGGGATCGGCTCGGCGTCGAGGTCGCGGTACTCGACCGCAAGCCCCGGAACCGCGTCCTGCCAGCGCGCCACCACGGCCGCGCTAAGCTCACGGGTCACGGAATTGGCGCCCAGGGCGCTGGAATCGATGTGCAGGAGTTTCATGGTGTGCCTCGGTGGGCAGGGAGCGGCAACGCCGCGTTGAGGCACACTGTAGGTTGTTGCAAAAATGGGATAAAGATAGTTTAATATCACTTACTGTTCTGAATTCGGAACTACTGCCATGCACGATCTCAACGACCTCTACTACTTCGCGATGGTCGTCGACCACGCCGGTTTCGCCGCCGCCGAGCGCGCGCTGGGCATCCCCAAGTCGCGTCTGAGCCGCCGCATCAGCCAGCTCGAAACCGACCTGGGCGTGCGTCTGCTGCAGCGTTCCACGCGCCGCTTCGCCGTGACCGACGTCGGCAACAGCGTCTACCGCCACGCCCAGTCGATGCTGGCCGAGGCCCAGGCCGCACGCGAAGTGGTGGACCGCCTCAGCGCCGAACCGCGCGGCGTGATCCGCGTCAGCGTGCCGGTCGGCCTGGCGCAGCAGCAGTTGCCCAAGCTGCTGCCCGAATTCCTCGCCAAGTACCCGCAGGTGCGCGTGCAGCTGCACGTCAGCAACCGCCGCGTCGACATCATCAACGAAGGCATCGACGTCGCCCTGCGCGTGCGCTCCAAGCTCGACGACGACGGCAGCCTGGTGATGCGCAGCTTCGGCCAGATCCAGGAACTGCTGGTCGCCAGCCCCAAGTACCTGACCCGCATGGGCCGGCCGCAGAACCCCGACGAGCTGTCCGACCACGTCACCCTCAGCATCAGTGAGGACGACGCCCGCCAGCGCTGGGAACTGCACGGCCCCGACGGCGAAGTGCGCCGGGTCGAACTCAAGCCGCGCGTGATGGGCTTCGATTTCCCGATGCTGATGGCGCTGGCCGAGCAGGGCGTGGGCATCACCCTGCTGCCGGAAACCGTCTGCGCCGAAGCCGTGCGCCGCGGCGAGCTGGAAGTGGTGCTGCCGCACTGGCGCCTGCCGCAGGGCATCTTCCACGCCGTGTTCGCCTCGCGCCGCGGCCTGCTGCCGGCGGTGCGCGTGTTCATCGACTTCCTGGCCGAGAAGGCCCCGTCGCTGGTCGAATCCGCACGCCTGCAATGCAGCGACATCAAGGGCGCCCCGTGTCCCGACGGCGTCGCCAAGAACGACGCCCACGCCCAGGCGCGCAGCAAGACCCCGGCGTGAGAGAATCCCGCCGCGCCGGCCCAGCCCGGCGCCGCGACCCCGCTACGGAGAGATGGCCGAGTGGTTTAAGGCAGCGGTCTTGAAAACCGCCGAAGGGTTAAACCTTCCGTGGGTTCGAATCCCACTCTCTCCGCCATCGGCGGCCTCCGATCGAGCGTAGCGTACGCGTCGCCGATCGCCGTCCCCCGCGGTTCCGCGCCAGCCCCTGTATCCCGGGCTTGTCGATGCCTATCCTCAGTGCCGATGCGGCCGACTACGCCGAACCTCAATTCCGGACACGCGAAATCGTGCCGATCATGTCCGCCGGTACCGCGAAGCCGTCGTCCATCCGCATCCGCGGGCTGTGGCCGGCGGCAAAATCGAAGCGGAAATCGCGGGTCATCAGTGCGCAGTACAGCAGCAACTGGGCATGACCGACCGAAGCGCCGACGCATGAGCGGGGAGCGAAGCCGAAAGGGACGTAGGCGTTCGCTGCGGTCTGCCGGCGCGAGGGCAGCCAGCGGTCCGGGTCGAAGGTTTCCGGATCTTCCCAGTATTCGTCCGAATGATGCTGAATGTACGAACTGAGTTCGTAAGTCTGGCCTTTCTTGACCAAGACGCCATCGACATCGATATCGCGCGATGCGACGCGGCGGGTGACGAACGGGGTGGTCCACAGTCGCATCGCTTCTTTGATGAAGCGCATCGTGCAGGGAAGTTTCCGCACCGGCAGCCGATACAATTCATCCGCTTCCAGCGCAGTGGTTTCTTCGCGGATGCGTGCGTACCAATCCGGGTATTTCGAAAAGGCGTAGAGAAGACAGGCGGCCATCATGCCCGGGACGCCTGAAATAGCGATCAACTGCACCGTCACGAGATACGTCACCCGATCCGTGCCGATCCTGTCGTTGAGCGTGAGCAGGGACTGGGCATAATCCTCATGGATGTCGCCGCTGCGTACGCGGCGTTTGAGCTCGCGGGTGATGACGCGGCTGGATGCGCGCAGTACCCAGAAATCGGAAATATGCTGGCGGAACGAAATACGCTGGGTTTGCTGCACGCGGAACCGCAGTTCCTGCTCGGCGATGAGCGCGCGCGCGCCGTCGGAATCGACATTGTCGATCACCATCGGAATCAGCGTGCGCGACATCATCTGCCACACGATTTTCGTCAGGTCTTCGCTGCGCCCTGCGTGCATGTCCAGATCCGCGCACATGCGTGCGTAAAGCGATTCCATGTGCGAGGGCGCCGAGAGTTTGGAGCTTTGCTCGGCGATCAGCGAGCGCACTTCGCGCCACGCGACCGGCTCGGCGGATCTGCGTATCCTCAGCAGATCGACCAGGGAATCGGCGACTTTGAGATCTTGAGCATTCTCTTTGTCGACCTTCAGTGCGAGAACCGGGTCGAATATCCCGATCACGCCATCCTCAAGTTTCACGACGGGGCCATCGCGCCGCGCCCGTTCGAGCAGACGTGCTGCGGGATTGAACTCGATGGTTTCAGCGTCGACGGCCAAGTGCACTTCCTCCTTGTGCGAGAAGGTGGCCGACGAGCGGCCACCTTCTTTAAAGGCAATACTGCTTGGTTCTCGGCTCAGAACTCGACCCAGTAAGGCCACGTTCTCCACAGGCTGCTTTTTTCGTTCGGATGGATGTTCAAGGCAACTCGAGCAGCGCGCATCAGTCGGGCCATGGTCATGCTCCTTGGTTTTGAATTGAAAAAAGTTACAGCGGTGACGCGGAACTTTGATATCACGCGATTATTTGCAGTGTCAAGTTTATGTTTATCCGGTCGCCATGGCGGCTATTTTCGCGATTATCATGCTAACGCCATGAATATTTCGAAGCGAAACGGGCGTAATAAAATTCTGCAATAGAACGGATGCAATGAAACGGCGATTGGTGGGGTTCGCCATCTCGTCCGTCCTTATTGTCGTAGGCGAACGTAAGCAGCCCGTGCAAATGCGGAATGGCCTCCGACAAAGACGCAGCAAGCATTTTCCTTGGCGCCTATTGCCACGACGCGAACGGGGCTGCGTCGTAGGCGCGATGCAGCGCTGCATGAAGACCGCGGATACCGCTCGCCGCGATCCCCGGTGTCCAAGAGTTCGTAACTGCAGCGCCTGTCCGCCGGTGTTCCGATGCGGGAAACGAGTATTTCTCGTTGAGACTTCAAGTTCGGTTTGAAGCTCAGAGGTATCGTCGTGAGTGGGGTGCGTGGTCGCGGCTTGCGCCGCTCCTACCCCAAGGCGGGCTACTGCTGCGAAGACGCAAACGCGGCTACTTACGGATATCGAAACCCGGGTTGTCGTTGACCGACCCGTCCGGTTCCAGCACGGCGTAACGACCGTCGGCGTGGAACACCACCGGTATCGGGTCGCGGAACATCGGGCGGCGCACGAAGCGCAGGTGCCAGCGGAAGTGCTCCAGCGTCGCCAGGGCGGCGAGCTGTTCGTGGGTGAGACCGGCGCGCAGTTCGGCGTCGGATTCGGTGTTGGGCTGACGGCGTTCCTGATTCGTCATGTCGTACGTGCTTCCGATTCTTGGTGCCTGAGGCTAGTGCTCAGCATCGTCCACAGGCAGAGGATAGAACGTGAAAGCTCCGGCGGGGTAATCGGCGATGGCGGCTGCAAGACGAGTGCCGGGACTCGACCAGCATCCGTCGGATTCCATGTAAAAAATGTGATTCATATCGTTAATTGAATGCCGAAAATGGCCTCAATGTCGGCGCGGGAAGCCGCCGCCGCGCTCAGAGCTGGAACGCGACCGCGCGCACCGCGCCTTCGAGCAGGTCCATGCCGATGCCGGCGGGGCCGGGTTCGTGGCGCTGGGCTTCGCCGCGGCGGGCCTCGATCCAGGCCGCGAGCCAGTCGATCTCGGCGCGGCCGTAGAACAGCACCGAGGCCTCGTGGTTGAGGAACAGGCTGCGCAGGTCGAGGTTGATCGAGCCGCACATGGCCAGGTCGTCGTCGAACACCACGGCCTTGGCGTGGAGCATGTGCGGGTGCAGCCAGAAGCGCGCGCCGGCGGCGGCGAGTTCGCGCATCGAGCGGCGGCGGGCGAGGTCGGCGAGGCGGTGGTTGGAGCGCGCTGGCAGGACGATGTCGACTTCGATGCCGCGCAACGCGGCCAGTTTGAGCGCGAGCTGCAGGCCGTCGTCGGGTACGAAATAGGGCGTGATCGCGAGCAGGCGGCGGCGCACGCGGAAGCCGCCGGCGATCAGCAGGGCCTGGGCGCTGTCTTCGGGCAGTTCCGGGCCGCTGGGCAGGAATTGCGCGGTCGCGGCGGGGCCGGGCGGTTCGGCGGGCGCGGGCAGGGCCGGCGGCGGTTGCGGCTGGTGCAGCGCCTTGCGCCAGTCGCGTTCGAAACGGTCGGCGGCGTCGGCGGCGACCGGGCCTTCGACGGTGAACGACAGGTCCAGCCAGGCCGGTTGTCCGGGGCGGTCATGGAAGTATTCGACGGCGAGATTGCGGCCGCCGCTCCACAGGCGCCGGCCGTCGGCGATCGCGAGTTTGCGGTGGTCGCGCAGATTGCGCGGCGCGCCGTCGGGACGTTCGAACAAGCCGCGGAAGAACGCGACCTGGGCGCCGCTGTCGCGCAGCGCACGCAATGCGGAGCGGTCGGCGCGCAGCGAGCCGACGCCGTCCAGCAGCAGCCGCACCCGCACGCCGCGTTGTTGCGCTTGCGCCATCGCCTGCAGCACGCGCGCGCCGACGGCATCGCGGCCGAGGATGAAGCTGCAGATGTCCAGGTTGCGTTGCGCGCTTTCGATCAGAGCGAGCACGGCGGCGAGCGCGGCCGTGCCGTCGGCGTCGAAGCGGGTCGTGGCGCGGGCCGGCGCGGGCAGACCGAACGACACCAGCAGTTCCGCGGCCCAGTGCGATTGCGAGGGCAGGTGCGCCCGTATGTGGATGCGTTCGCGGGTGAGCTTGCGGCGCCCGAACGCGAGATACAGCGGCAGCGCCAGATAGGGCAGCAGGACCAGCGCGATCACCCAGGCGATCGCCGCCGCGGGTGCGCGTCGCTCCTGCGCGACGCGCGTGGTCAGGACGTAGATCAGCACCGCCAATGCGGCGGCGGCCAGGTGCGCGAAGGTGCCCGTCAGCGAGTGGAACATGCGTCTGCCTCGGCGCAGGCGCCGCGCCGGCGTGGGCCGGCGCGTGCGCGTTGCGGGCAATGTACACCGGCGCGGCGGGAGCGCCGCGCGTGGTCTCAGCGCTCGCCGAACAGGGCGTTGATCTTGCCGTAGGGCATCGCACCCGCGGACAGCGGAGTGGAATCGCCGTCGCGGAAGAAGCCGGCGGCGAGTTCGGCGGTGCGGCCGAACATGGTTTCGGCCAGGTCGGAGCCGGCGCTGAGGCGGCGCACGCCCAGGGTCTGCAGTTCCGCGGCGGCGGGCAGGCCGACGCGGGCGAGCAGGTTCAAGGGCAGCGGGGTGCCGGCGACGACTTCGCCGATCTGGCCGCGGTCCTTGAGCCCGGGCACGAACAGGCCGTCGGCGCCGGCATCGCGGTAGCGGCGCGCGCGCTCCAGGGTCATGGCCACGCGCTCGCCTTCGGGCGCGAGTCCGCGCAGGTAGACGTCGGTGCGCGCGTTGACGAACACCTCGACGCCGGCCTGGGCGCAGGCGCGCTTGATCTGTTCGATCTTGGCGCACAGGGCGTCGGGTTCGCCGGCGCCGTCCTCGATGTTGATGCCGACCGCGCCGAGCGCGCCCAGGCGCGCTACGGCGGCGCCGACCGCGACCGGATCGTCGGAATAGCCGCCCTCGGCGTCCACGCTCAGCGGCACGCGGATCGCGCGGGCAATGCTGGCGACGGTCGCATACAGGCGTTCGACCGGCAGTTGGTCGCCGTCGGCATAGCCCTGCGCCCAAGCCACGCCGGCGCTGGTGGTGGCGACCGCGCGTGCGCCCAGGCTTTCGATCAGGCGCGCGCTGCCCGCGTCCCAGGCGTTGGCGAGCAGGAGCAGGCCGTCCTGGTGCAGTCGGCGGAAGGTCTCGGCGTGGTCGGTCATGGGGTGCTCCGGGAAAGGATGTGCGGAAAGAGGGCAATGCTGACAGGTCGCTGCGCTGCCGACTCGCCGGATTCGGACAGGGCCGTGGCGAGGCTTGCGCGGCGTGATCGCTGTCGCGATACGCGCCGCATGTCGGGACTCGGTCGCGCCGAAGGCCGTGCAGCTTCGAGAGGAACGATAGCCCGTGTCGCAATCGCCGCGTGTGCGCGCATCGCTATTCCGCGAGCTTGCCGTGCCGGCGGTTCGCGCTCGCGGCGGGCATCGCCGCGAGCGCGTGGGGCGCTTATTTCGACTGCGCGTCCCAGCGTCGCAGTGCATGTTCGACCGCATCGACGCCGCGTGCGGCGGCGACCGGGTCGATCTGACCGACGGTGTCGGCGTCGCTGTGGATCACCTGCATGACCTTGGCCTGGGTCTTGTTCTTCTTGCCGGCGTAGGCGTCCAGGATCAGCTGGATTTCGCCGGCGCCGATCAGGGAATACGACACCGCCGGCCAGCCGGCCTTGACGAAGGCGAGGTGGTCGGAAGGCGGGTATTTGTCGCCGGCGGACAAGCTCAGCGCGGCGGCGTCGCTGGCCTCACGCGTGGCCGCGACCAGCGGCTGGTTCGGATCGGGCGTCATCATCCACAAGGTGTCGCCCCAGCCGAACACGTCGAAGTTGACGTACAGGGCCGGCTTGACCGCGCCGTTGGCGACGTAGGCCTTGGCACCGAGCAGGCCGCGCTCCTCGAGATCCCAGAACGCGACCGCGACGCGATGGTGCTGCAAGGGGTCGCGCTTGAAGCGTTCGGCCAGGGCCAGCACGACCGCGCTGCCGGAGGCGTTGTCGGTAGCGCCGTGGCCGGCGTCGACTTTGTCCGAATGCGCGCCCAGCAACAGCAGCGGCGCATCGGCGGCGCCGGACACGTCGGCGAGCAGGTTTTCGCCGTGATGTTCGCCGGAAGCAAACGGCACGCCGTGCCACAGCACACCCATGCCGTGCAGGCGGCGCTGGATCGCGCTGCGACGGTCGCCGGCGGCGCTGCTGTCCGAGATCGCGCTTACGTCGGCGAGCCAGCTGGCTGCGGCCGGCTGAGCTGCGGCATCCACGCTCGGCGGCGGCGATTCGACCGCCGCGCTGTGCCGGGTCTGTGCGCAGGCGGCGATCGCGAGGCTGAGGCTGAGAGCGACGATGCGGGTTTTGTACGCCATTTGAGTTCCTTTGCCTGACGGATCGACTGCAGTTTGCACAGCAGGCGAATTGATCGAATGTGCCATAGGTTCGCGCCGGCTTGCGTGCCTCGCGGGTGCCGCGTAGCCTCGCTCGCAGTGGGCCGACTGCGGCCGGGGACAGCATGACGATACGCGTCTATCTCGTCGACGATCACGCGCTGGTGCGGGCCGGTCTGCGCATGATTCTGTCGGCCGAAACCGACATCGAGGTCGTCGGCGACGCCGAGAGCGGCGAGATCGCGCTGCCCGAAATCCGCAAGCTGTGCCCCGACGTGGTGCTGTGCGATCTGCATCTGCCCGGCTACAGCGGCCTGGAAGTGACCGAGCGCGTGGTCAAGGGCAACCACGGCACGCGTGTGGTCATCGTGTCGGTGCTGGAGGACGGGCCGATGCCGCAGCGCCTGCTCGCGGCGGGCGCATCGGGTTACGTCAACAAGGGCGGCGACGCGGCCGAACTGCTGCGCGCGGTGCGCGATGTCGCGCGCGGCAAGCGCTACCTCTCGAGCGCGATCGCGCAGAACATCGCCCTGGCGAAATCCGACGGCGGCGCTTCGCCGTTCGACGAACTGTCGCCTCGCGAGATCGAGATCGCCTTGCTGCTGGTACAGGGCCTGCGCCAGGAAGAGATCGCCAAGAAGCTCAGCCTCAGCGCCAAGACCGTCAACACCCACAAGACGCGGCTGTTCAACAAGCTGGCGGTGGAGGACACGATCGCATTGGCGCGGCTGGCGGGGCAGTACGGGCTGGCGGATCCGGCGCACGCGTTGTAGCCGGCGGAGCGGCCGCGATCGCGCCGCGCAGGTTTTCTTTACTGGCCGGCGTGGACCGTCCAGCGCGGCTTCGTGCCGCGTGGGCGATGCGCAGGGGATGCCCCGACGGTCGGGCCGGGTTCGCAAGACGCAAAGAAATCGGACGACGCCAAAAGAAACGGGCCGCATTGCGCGGCCCGTTTGCGTTACTGCGATGTCGCGCGGATCAGGCGCGGTGCGCGTCGTCGTCCGGCTTGCCTTCGGCAGCGGCCTGGCCTTCGACCGCGGCATCCGGCGCGGCCGGGGCCGGGGTCGCCGGACGCGGCTGCGGGACCGGGTCGAACAGGCTGGCGGTGTGCGGCACCGACGGTGCGGCTTCGCTGCGCGGCTCGGCGACCTTGTCGACTTCGGCGTTGGCCGGGGTCGGCGTGGCGGCTTCGATCGACTGAGTGGCGGCCGGGACGATCTTCTCGACCACGGTCTCCTCGACCGCGACCGGAGCCGGTACGACTTCGGGCTCGACCACGACCGGTTCCACGAGCCCGGCTTCGACCACGACGGTCGATTCGGGCGTCGTCACCGGAGCGTCGGCCTTGGGCGCGGTGGGCTGCAGGAACTTCGGCACGATCGGGCCGTCGTCCAGGGCTTCCACGACCGGCTTGGGCGCCTCAAAGGGCTTCGGAGCCTCGTACGCCTTCGGAGCTTCATAGGCCTTCGGGGTTTCGGCCTTCGGCGCTTCGTAAGCCTTCGGAGCCTCGTAGGGCTTCGGTGCTTCGTAAGCCTTGGGCGCGACGGTTTCAGCGGCGACGACTGCTGCGGCCGGGGCGGCAGCCACCGGCGCCGGCGCGATGGCCTCGGCGGCGACGACGGCCGGTGCCGGCTCGACGGCGGTCGGCGTGGCGGCATCCGGACTGGCGGTCACCGACTCGGCAACCACGGGCTCGGCGGCGACCGTAGCGGCTGCAACCGGTGCTGTTACAACCGGAGCGGCAGCGGCCGGTGCAGGCGCCGACGGCGCAGCGAAGCTCGGCTGGGCCGGCTCGATGCGTTCGGCAGCGGCCGGTTCGAAGCGCGCGGGCTCGCGGGTTTCGACAGCGGGCTTGCTCTCGGCGGCGAACGACGACGTAGCGATGGCGGCGCCGGCTGCGGCGACGCTCGCCACGACCGGAGTCGCGCCAGCGCTGGCGGCCGGTGCGGCCGGCTTGGCCGGTGCCGAATTGTCGTCGTCGAAGTCGAACTCGGGTTGCGAGCGGTTCGCGGCGGCGACCGGAGTCGCGCCGTGCTCGTCGCCGGCGTCGTCGTCGTCGTCGCTCAGGACGTCGTCGTGCAACTGCGCTTCACCGGCGGCGCCGGCTTCGCCCGCACCGCGACGACGGCGGCGACCGCCGCGACGGCCACGACGGCGGCGTCCGCTGCCTTCGCCGGCAGCGTCGTCGGCTGCGGCGCCGTTCTCGTTGCTGGTGTTGACCGCGGCTTCGCGCTGGACCGTCTCCGCGGCGGCCACGGCTTCGCCGGTCGCGGCAGCGACGGCGGGCAGGGCGGCGGCGGCTGCGATCACCGGCACGTTCAGCGCATCGACGTCGGCCGGCTTAGGCGCCTGAGCCTGGGTCGGCTTGGGCTCACGCGGCGGACGCGGAGCGTTGTTGGCCTGCGCCTGCTGCTGCGGTTGGGCGTTGACGGCGCGCTCTTCGTTCTGCTGCGGCTTGGGCTGCTTCGGCTGCTGCTGTTGCTGCTGCTGCTGCTTCGGTTGTTGCGGCTGCTGCTGCTTGGCCGGCTGTTCCTGCTTGGCGCGGTTGGGCTGCGGCTGGCCGCCCTGGGCTTGGGCCTGCTGCGGCTTGTCGCGGCGCTGCTCGTCGCGGCGGGCGCCATCGCGGCCGCCCTTGCCGTTGCGGCCTTCGTTGCGGCCGTCGCGACGCTGGCCGCCACGGTCGTTGCGATCGCTACGGCCGCGGCCGTCCTGCGAGCGTGCGGCCGGGGCCGGCGCGGCGGGAGCAGCGGCCTGGCCGCCGCGGAAGAGGTTCATGAGGCGTCCGAACAGGCCGACCTGCGGCGCTGCCACCGCCACCGGCGCGGCGACGGCCGCCACGACCGGCTCTTCGCGCGGCTCGCGCATCGGAGCGGGCTGGGCCGGCTTGACGTTGGTCACCATCGGCGCATCCGGGATGTTCAGATGGGCCTTGGTCAGGGCGTGGGTCGGCAGCTTGCGCGGGGTGCCGCGCTGGTAGCTGGGCTTGCTCGACTCCTCGCCGATCTCGTTCTCTCGGATCCGGGTGACCTCGTAGTGCGGGGTCTCCAGCTGATCGTCGGCGACGATCACGATCGGCGAATCGTGGCGCTGCTCGATCTCGCTGAGGGCGCGGCGCTTCTCGTTGAGCAGGTAGTTGGCGATCTCGGTCGGGGCCTGCACCAGCACCTGGCCGGTGTTCTCCTTCATGGCGTGCTCTTCGGCCACGCGCAGGATCGACAGCGACAGCGACTCGACGCTGCGCATGCGGCCGTGGCCGTCGCAACGCGGGCAGACCAGCTGGCTGGACTCGCCCAGCGACGGGCGCAGGCGCTGGCGGCTGAGTTCGAGCAGGCCGAAACGCGAGATGCGGCCGATCTGGACGCGCGCGCGGTCCTGCTTGAGCGCGTTCTGCAGCTTGTTCTCGACCTCGCGCTGGTGGCGGTTGGACGACATGTCGATGAAGTCGATGACCACCAGGCCGCCGAGGTCGCGCAGGCGCATCTGGCGCGCGACTTCCTCAGCCGCTTCCAGATTGGTGTTGAACGCGGTTTCCTCGATGTCGCCGCCCTTGGTGGCGCGCGCCGAGTTCACGTCGACCGCGGTCAGGGCCTCGGTCTGGTCGATCACCAGGGCGCCGCCGGAGGGCAGGCGCACGGTGCGCTCGTAGGCGTTTTCGATCTGCGATTCGATCTGGAAGCGGTTGAACAGCGGAGTGTCGTCGCCGTACTTCTTCAGCTTGCGCAGGTTGTGCGGCATGACCTGTTCGACGAAATCGCGCGCTTCGGCGTACATCTCGTCGGTGTCGACCAGGATTTCGCCGATGTCCGGGCGCATGTAGTCGCGCAAGGCGCGGATGATCAGGCGCGATTCCTGGTAGATCAGGAACGGCGAGGGCTTGCTCAGGGCGCCCTCGGCGATCGACTTCCAGACCTGCAGCAAGTAGTCCAGGTCCCACTGCAGTTCTTCGGCGTCGCGACCGACGCCGGCGGTGCGGATGATCACGCCCATGTCGTCGGGGATGGCGAGCTTGTCCATCGCCTCCTTGAGGGCGGCGCGGTCGTCGCCCTCGATCCGGCGCGAGACGCCGCCGGCGGTGGGCGAGTTCGGCATCAGCACCATGTAGCGGCCGGCCAGGGAGATGAACGTGGTCAGGGCGGCGCCCTTGTTGCCGCGCTCTTCCTTGTCGACCTGGACCACCACTTCCTGGCCTTCGCGCAGGAGCTCGCGCAGGCCGGCCTTGTTATGGTCGACGCCGGCCTGGAAGTAGTCGCGGGAGATTTCTTTCAGCGGCAGGAAGCCGTGGCGCTCGGCGCCGTATTCCACGAACGCCGCTTCGAGCGAGGGCTCGAGGCGGGTGATGCGGCCCTTGTAGATGTTGGACTTCTTCTGTTCCTTGGCCGGTTGTTCGATGTCGATGTCGTACAGGTTCTGGCCGTCGACGATCGCGACGCGCAGTTCTTCCGCCTGCGTCGCATTGATCAGCATGCGCTTCATTGTTGCGTTCCTCGCGCGCTCTACCGCGCGGAACGCCATGGCGTTTCGCTATCTGGGAACCGAAGCTCCGCCGTCGCGGCCTGTACGCAGCAGGGCGGCGAACCGCTCTGCGCCCGGCGCGCGCCGGCGAAACTTCCACTACCAGCGCTTCTACACCACGGCACGCCGCGGGAGCGCTTATTTCTTTGTTGCCTGACTTTCGGACCGGCGACGCGAACGTCGCTCGGGGCGGGGGCCCGGCGGCAGCCTTCGGTTTGAACCGGGGCGCCGCACGGGTCGTGTTCATCGCGATGGTGTCGCCCCTGCGGGAGAACCACCGGGCGAGGGCGGGTTCCGCCGGACCGTCGCTGCTAACATGGCTACCCCGTGGGCAGTGGTTAGACGCGGACCGGAATCGCGAAGAGGGGCTTTCGGCCCAATCCTGCGGTCATGCCCTTCTGGCGCGACCTGCGGGACAACTCCCAGCGAAATCAAAACCTTATCTCGCGTCGCGAGTGTAACAGATAACGCTTTCCGGATGACCTCTCCAGCCAACACCGCCACGGGCCCCGGCGCCCGCACCATTCGTGTGCCAGATGATCGTGAAGGTCAGCGGCTCGACAACTTCCTGCTCGGCCAGCTCAAAGGGGCGCCCCGTTCATTAATTTATAAGCTGGTCCGTTCCGGCCAGGTCCGCGTGAACGGCGGCCGCGCCAAGGCCGAGCGCAAGCTCGAGGCCGGGGACGAGGTGCGCATTCCGCCGGTCCGTCTCAGCGAGGTCGGAGAAAAGGCCGCGCCGCCCAAGGGCTTCATGGACGCCCTGGACGCGGCCATCGTCTACGAGGACGCGCGCCTGCTGGCCCTGAACAAGCCCTCCGGCGTCGCCAGCCACGGCGGCAGCGGGATCAGCTTCGGCGCCATCGAGACCCTGCGCGCGCTGCGGCCGGGTCAGACCCTGGAACTGGTCCACCGCCTGGATCGCGACACCTCGGGGCTGCTGATCGTGGCCAAGAAGCGCTCGGCGCTGACCGAGATGCAGGCCCTGATGCGCGAGGACGGCTGTATCGCCAAACGCTACCTGGCGCTGCTGACCGGGCGCCTGCCCGACGGGGTGATGAGCGTGGACGCGCCGCTGCACATCGGCCTGCGCCAGGGCGGCGAGCGCCACGTTCAGGTCCACCGCGACGGCAAGGCCTCGCTCAGTCACTTCAAGGTGCTGGAGCGGCGCGGCGGGCAGTCCTATTGCGAGGTCCGGATCGAGACCGGCCGCACCCACCAGATCCGCGTCCACGCCCAGCACATCGGCCATGCCGTGGCCGGCGACGACAAGTACGGCGATCCGGAGGCCAACAAGCGCCTGCGCGACCAGGCCGGGCTGCGGCGGTTGTTCCTGCACGCCTCGACGCTGGAGTTCGCGCTCGACGGCGGGCGCGAACCGTATCTGTTGAATGCGCCGTTGGCGCCGGAGCTGATCGAAGTGCTGGATCGGTTGGCCTGATAGCTGGCGTGAGCGGTGCGGTGCGCTTCGGCTTACCGCACCCTACGGCGCTGGTGCGGTTGTCACCGCATCCCGCGGTCTGAGGCGGTACGGCCCTATGGCAATGAACCGCCGCCGCAATGCTGGCGTCGTCAGGCTTTGCTGTGGGGTAGGAGCGGCGTAAGCCGCGACCGCGTAGTTCCGGCATATCGCCGCCGATAGCGAATCTCGACATCGGTCAGGCCGTGCCATTTTTCGGGAAGCGGAAGAAAACTCTTTACGAGGAACGACAGCTCTTTCGCCAGAATCGTCAGT
>CAMLID010000038.1 GCA_946480055.1 uncultured Lysobacter sp.
AGCCGAGCCGAGCCGAGCCGAGCCGAGCCGAGCCGAGCCGAGCCGAGCCGAGCCGAGCCGGGCCGGGCCGGGCCAGGCCTCAAGGCAGACTGTCGTAGACCGAGCCGACGATCTGGGCCGGCTTGACCCAGTCCTGGCCCCAGCGCGGGTCCAGGTCGGCGGTCGGGGTGGCGGCCAGGACCTGTTCGCGGGTCCGGCCGGCGCGCTTGAGCGTGGCGACGCGCTCGCGGACCTCGGCGAGCATGTCTCGCGCGGCCTTGAGATCGGCTTTGGTGCCGACCGGGCCGTGGCCGGCGACGATCCGGGTGCGCTCGTCGGCCAGGCCCAGGCCGCGGTCCAGGGCGGCGATCAGGCCGTCCACGGTGCCGCCGACGCCGGTGTCGATGATCGGGTAGAGGCCGTTGAAGAAGCAGTCGCCCAGGTGCAGCACGTTGGCGGCCGGAAAGTGGACCAGCAGGTCACCGTCGGTGTGCGCGGCTGGCACATGGATCAGCCGTACCTCCAGGTCGTCCAGGCGCACTCGGCCGTCGCCGATCAGGGTCACGTCCGGCAATGCGGCCGCGGGCAGGGGCGGGACGACCCGGTTGTGGTGCTTGAGGAAGGTGGGCTCGGCCATGCGCCGGCGTGCGTTCTCGTGCGCGATCAGGGTGGCGCCGGTCGCGGCCAGCGCCTCGTTGCCGCCGGCATGGTCGCCGTGCCAATGGGTGTTGATCACGTAGCGCAGCGGCTTGCGGCCGGCCAGGGCCTGGCCCAGCGCCGGCGCGGCCTTGGCCGTTTCGCTGTCCACCATCAGCGCGCCGTGTTCGGATTCGGCCAGCAACACGGTGGTGGCCGGGCCGTTCCAGACCGACAGTCCGGGCGCGAGCTCGACCCAGGCCGGTGCCGGCTCGGCGGCATGGACCGCGCCGTTCAGAACCAGGGCGAGGGCGATCAGGGCGGCGGAAACGTGGCGCGACGGCATGCGGACTGCTCCGATTGGGCGGCTGAAGGCGACGGCGGCACGCTGTGGACCGCGCGTCGCCATGATCGAAGGGCGTGAATAGGCGATAATGCCCGCATGCCCATTACCATCAAAACTCCGGACGAGATCGAGAAGATGCGCGTCGCCGGCCGCCTGGCCGCCGAAGTGCTGCAGATGATCGCCCCGCATGTGAAGCCCGGCGTCACCACCGAGGCCCTGGACAAGCTCTGCCACGACCACATCGTGAACGTGCAGCAGGCGATTCCGGCCAACGTCGGCTACAAGGGTTTCCCGAAGACGGTCTGCACCTCGGTCAACAACGTCATCTGCCACGGCATTCCGAGCGAGTCCAAGGTCCTCAAGGAAGGCGACATCGTCAATATCGACGTCACGGTCATCAAGGACGGCTGGCACGGCGATACCAGCCGCATGTACATCGTCGGCGCGCCCTCGGTCATGGCCAAGCGCCTGGTCGACGTGACCCGCGAAGCGATGTTCCGCGGCATCCGCACGGTCAAGCCGGGCTCGACCCTGGGCGACATCGGTGCGGCGATCCAGCAGTACGCCGAATCCGAACGCTTCAGCGTGGTGCGCGAGTACTGCGGCCACGGCATCGGCCGCATTTACCACGAAGACCCGCAGGTGCTGCATTACGGCCGCGCCGGCGAAGGTTTGGTGCTGAAGCCGGGCATGACCTTCACGATCGAACCGATGATCAACGAAGGCGCACGCCACACCAAGTTGTTGCCCGACGGCTGGACCGTGGTCACCAAGGACCGCAAGCTCTCGGCGCAGTGGGAGCACACGGTCGCGGTGACCGACGACGGCGTCGAGATCCTCACCCGGCTGCCCGGCGACGATAACGATTTATGACCGGTAGCGCCGCCGCCGGCTCGGGCCCGGCGGAGCCGGGTGCAACGGCGCACGGCGCCGAGCGGGCGGCGTCGATTCGCGCGGCCTTGAGCGCGGTCGACGCGGCGCTGGCGCAACGCTTCGACGCCGGCGCCGAAGTCGATATCGACCGCCTGCTACGCGTGCGCGCCGACACCGTCGACGCCGAAGTACGCGCGGCCTGGCGCGACTGCATCGCCGCCGACGCGCCGTTGGCGCTATTCGCGGTCGGTGGTTACGGCCGCGGCGAGCTGTTCCCGCAATCCGACATCGATCTGCTGGTGCTGGCCGAGCCCGAGGCCCAGACAGCGCAGGCCGAAGCCCTGGGCCGCTTCTTCACCCTGCTGTGGGACGCCGGCCTGCCGGTCGGCCACGCCGTGCGTTCGGCCGCGCAGTGCACCGAGGCCGCGGCCGACATCACTGTGCTCACCGCGATGCTGGAAGCGCGCCCGCTCTCGGCCGACCACCACGCCGGCGCGACCCTGCAGGCCGCGATCGCGCCGCTGTACGTGTGGCCGGCGCGCGAGTTCTTCCTGGCCAAGCGCGAAGAACTGCGCCAGCGCCATGCCCGCTACGGCGACACCGCCGACAACCTCGAACCCAATCTCAAGGAAGGCCCCGGCGGCCTGCGCGACGTCCAGACCCTGCACTGGATGGCCCTGCGCATCATCGGCACCGCCGACCTCGAATCGCTGGTCGCGATCGGCCAGCTCGGCACCGACGAACTGACCACCCTGGAACGCGAACGCCGCGCCCTGTCGCGGCTGCGCTTCGGCCTGCACCTGGTCGCACGCAAGCGCGAGGAACGGCTGCGCTTCGACTACCAGAAGCTGCTGGCCGAACGCCTGGGCCACGTCGACAACGCCGACAACCTCGCCGTCGAACAGATGATGCAGGGCTTCTACCGCAGCGCCGCGCTGGTGCTGCGGATCGGCGAGCGCCTGCTGCAGCGCTACGAGGAGCAGATCGAAGGCGAGCCGGCGCCGGTGCCGCTGCGCGGCGCGTTCGAGGACTTCGAACTGCGCCGCGACTACATCGCCGCGCGCTCGCCGCAATGGCCGCGCGACGCCGACGACGTCTTCGCCCTGTTCGCGGCCTGGGCCGAGCACGATGCGGTGCGTGGCCTGCATTCGCGCACCGCGCGCGCGCTGGCCGAATCGCTGGCGCGCATCCCCAGTTTCGACGCGGCCGAACCGGCGCTGCGCGAACGCTTCCTGGCGATCCTGCGCGGCCCGCATCCGGTCCACGCGCTCGAACGCATGGCCCGCCTGGGCGTGCTCGGACGCTGGATTCCGGCGTTCTCGAAAGTCTCCGGGCGCATGCAGTTCGACCTGTTCCACGTCTATACGGTCGATCAGCACACTCTGGCGGTGCTGCGTAATCTGGCGCGCTTCGCTTCGGGTGTGGCCGACGAGCGTTTCAGCATCGCCCACGAAGTCTGGCCGCGCCTGCGCAAGCCGGAACTGCTGCTGTTGGCCGGCCTGTTCCACGACATCGCCAAGGGCCGCGGCGGCGACCATTCCGAACTCGGCGGCGAAGACGCGCGCGTGTTCGGCACGGTCATGGGCTTGAGCGAATCCGACACCGCGCTGATCGAATGGCTGGTGCGCCAGCACCTACTGATGTCGGTGACCGCACAGAAACAGGACATCGCCGATCCGGAAGTGATCCACCGCTTCGCCGGCAAGGTCGCCGATCGAGAACGCCTGGATCATCTGTATCTGCTGACCTGCGCCGACATCGCCGGCACCTCGCCCAAGCTGTGGAACGCGTGGAAGGACCGGCTGATGGCCGACCTCTACACCGCCACCCGCCTGGCGCTGCGGCGCGGCCTGGAACACCCGGTCGCCGGCGCCGAACGCGCCGCCGAAACCCGCGCCGCCGCGCACGCCATGCTGACCGCGTTCGGCAGCGGCGACGACGAAATCGCGGCGCTGTTCGCGCGCATGCCCGAGATCGGCTTCCAGCGCGGCCGCCCCGACCAGATCGCCTGGCAAGCCGCCTCGCTGCGCGGCGTGTTGGTCGGCGAAACCCGCGTGCGTGCGCGCCCGGTCAGCGCTCTCGCCGGCGCGCTCGAGGTGTTCGTGCATTCGCCCGACCGCGACGGCCTGTTCGCCGCGATCGTAGCCACGCTCGATCGCCTGGGCCTGGCGATCCAGCAGGCGCGTGTGCTCGATGGCCCGCAGGGCACGATCTTCGACACTTTCGAAGTCGTACCCACCGACCCGCGCCATCCGCCGTCGGCCGAGGAGGTCGAACGCCGCCTCGCCGCGACCCTGGCCGCGCCGCTGGATCGGGTCAAGCCCGCGCGCCGCGCTCAGCCGCGCCATCTCAAGCATTTCCGCATCGTGCCGCTGATCGGTTTCAACACCGTCGACAAATCCGGCAGCGACAGCGCCGGCGGCGCCGGCGAACGCACCCTGCTCAGCCTGGTCTGCACCGACCGGCCGGGCCTGCTCGCCGACGTCGCCATGACCTTGCGCAACCAGGCGCTGCGCGTGCACGACGCGCGTATCGCCACTTTCGGCGAACGCGCCGAAGACATGTTCCAGATCACCAGCCCCGACACCGACGGGCGCGACCGCGCGCTCGACGAAACGCAACAGCAGGCACTGCGCGACGCGCTGCTCGCCTGCCTGGAAGGAGACCATCGATGAGCCCCGCCAAGACCGCCAAGAAGACCGTCCGCAAGAAGACCGCGCCCAAGGCGCCGGGCATCGACGAACTCAAGTTCATGATCGACAGCGCGTTCGAGCGCCGCACGATGCTGACGCCGGACGAGATCGAAGGCTCGACGCGGCCGACCGTGGAGCGGGTGATCTCGGGCTTGGAACAGGGCGAGTTCCGCGTCGCCGAACCGGACGGCAAGGGCGGCTGGACCGTCAACGAGTGGCTGAAGAAGGCCGTGCTGCTGTACTTCCGCGTCAACGAGATGCAACTGGTCGAAGCCGATCCGGCGCCGTTCTGGGACAAGATCCCGGCGCGCTTCGAAGGCTACGGCGAAGCCGACTTCCGCAAGCTCGGCGCGCGCGTCGTGCCCGGCGCGATCGCCCGCCGCGGCGCCCACATCGGCAAGGACGTGGTGCTGATGCCGAGCTTCGTCAACATCGGCGCCCACGTCGGCGAAGGCACCATGGTCGACACCTGGGCCACAGTCGGCTCCTGCGCCCAGATCGGCAAGCACTGCCACCTCTCCGGCGGCGCCGGCATCGGCGGCGTACTGGAACCGCTGCAGGCCTCGCCGACCATCATCGAAGACCACTGTTTCATCGGCGCGCGTTCGGAAGTGGTCGAAGGTTTCGTCGTCGGCCACCACAGCGTGATCGGCATGGGCGTGTTCCTGGGCCAGAGCACCCGCGTCTACAACCGCGCCACCGGCGAAATCAGTTACGGCTACGTACCGCCGTACAGCGTCGTCGTGTCCGGCCAGCTGCCGGCGAAGGACGGCTCGCATTCGCTGTACTGCGCCGTGATCGTGAAGCAGGTCGACGCCAAGACGCTGTCGAAGACCAGCATCAATGATCTGCTGCGCGGCCTGGCCGACTGAGGGCGCCGCCGCATGACCACGCTCTACGGCTTGAACAATTGCGACACCTGCAAGAAGGCCCGCAAGTGGCTGGACCGCTTCGGCGTCGCGCATGCCTTCGTCGATTACCGCGATAACCGGCAGACGCCGGAGACGCTGCTCGGCTGGCGCGACCAACTCGGCGGCTGGGACGCGATGATCAACAAGTCCTCGACCACCTGGCGCACGCTGCCGCCGAACCGCAAGGAACCGGCTTCGGATGCGGAGTGGAAGCTGCTGCTGAAGGAGTACCCGCAGCTGATCCGGCGCCCGCTCGTGGTCGGCGACGACGGCTCGGTCACCCAGGGCTTCAGCGACAACGGGTTCAAGCAGCGCTTCGGGATCGGTTTGTGAGCGCGGCGCCGGCCAGTGAGGTTCTGGCGCTGACCTGCGACCTGATCGCGCGTCCCTCGGTCACGCCCGACGACCTGGGCTGCCAGCGCATGATCGCCGAACGACTGACCCAGGCGGGTTTCGCCTGCGAGCACCTGCGCTACGGCGACGTCGACAATTTGTGGGCCGTGCACGGTGCCGGCACGGGACCTACGCTGGTGTTGCTCGGCCATACCGACGTGGTTCCGTCCGGCCCGGTCGATGCCTGGGCCAGCGATCCTTATCTGCCGGAAATACGCGACGGCGTGCTGTACGGCCGCGGCGCGGCCGACATGAAGGGCAGCGTGGCCGCGTTCGTGATCGCGCTGGAGCGCTTCGCCGCGGCGCATCCGCAGCATCCGGGCCGCGTCGCCTTGCTGCTGACTTCGGACGAAGAGGGCGACGCCATCGACGGCGTGCGCCGCGTCGCCGACACCTTCCACGCGCGCGGCGAGCGCATCGACTGGTGCGTGACCGGCGAGCCCTCGTCGACGAGCAAGCTCGGCGATCTGCTGCGTGTCGGCCGTCGCGGCACCTTGTCGGCGACCTTGAACGTGACCGGCGTGCAGGGCCATGTCGCCTATCCGGACAAGGCGCGCAATCCGATCCACCAGGCGATGCCGGCGCTGTCCGAACTCGCTGCGCGGCGCTGGGACGAGGGTTACGAGACCTTCCCGCCGACCAGCTTCCAGATCAGCAACGTGCACGCCGGCACCGGTGCCAACAATGTGATCCCGGGCGAGCTGCAGGTGTTGTTCAACCTGCGCTACAACCCGAGCTGGAACGCGGAGAGCCTGGAGCGCGAGTGCGAGCAGGTGCTGCGCGCGCACGGGCTGGAGTACGAGATCCGCTGGTTCCGCGGTGGCGAACCGTTCTACACGCCGGAAGGGCCGCTGCGCGCCGCCGCGCGCGAAGTGCTGACGGGCTTCGTCGGCGCGGCGCCGGAAGAAAGCACCGGCGGCGGCACCTCCGACGCGCGCTTCATCGCTCCGCTGGGCGCGCAATGCATCGAGATCGGCCCGATCAACGCCAGCATCCACAAGATCGACGAAAACGTGTCGGTCGCCGATCTGGAAGCGCTGCCGGGTTTGTATCTGGCCTTGATCGAGCGGTTGCTGTTGCGGGCGGCGTAGTCGCTCGATTGCACCGATGGCGCGTGGCTAGCTCCTCACCGAATGAAGTGTCGTAATCGCGGCTCACGCCGCCCCCACAGAATGCCGGCATCACCGCTCTCTGTGGGAGCCGCGATCGCGCAAACCACGAACGGCTGCGCGATCTCCACATTCGCCGCGCCTCAGCGCGGCTTGAACGTCAAGGTATAGCGCGTCGCCCCGGGCAGGAACGGCGACGCCCGGCCCTGCACCCAATCGTCGTGGCCCGCGCCCCAGTAGGGCGACAGCGGGTGGCCGCTCTGGCCGCCGGGCATGTGGATGATGCCTTCGGCCTCGTGTCCGGGCGCGATCACCATGCGCTCGGAGGCGCCGAAGTCCTTGCGTTGCACGCGCGGCATGGCGACGTCGCCGGGCAGTTCGTCCGCGGGCATGCACAGCACCGGCTTGGCGAAGTCGGGCAGGGCGCGCGACAGCGGGTGGCAGATCGCGGCGGTATTGCGTTCGCCCCAGCGCCGCTCGCCCAGCGGTCCCTGTTTGGCGAGATCGTCGCGAACCTGGCGCGCGGCGTCCTCGAACAGCGCGTCCCAGCTCGGATAGCGGCGCGGCAGCAGGTGCGCCGGCCGCTGCGTGACCAGCGGCCAGGCCACGCCTTCGAACTGCGGCAGTTCCGGCATCTCGAAGTCGCGGCCCTGCTGCGCCCGCGCCGGCGCGGTCAGGCCGTCGATCAGGCGGTCGTGCACGGCCAGGCGCCAGGAGCGCACCAGCCGGTAGCTCACCGATTCCGGCACCGCACGGCCTTCCCAATGCGCGGCCGCGGTCGCCAGTTCGGTCAGCGCCGGCGAATCCTTCGAGCGTGCCGCCTGGTCGCGCAGCAGGGTCCACCAGCGCGCGAGGAAGACCGCGCGGTCGTCGAGTTGGACCCGCAGCAGGTCGCGTTCGTCGAGGCGCTGCTTGGACATCAGGTCGTTGCGGATCTGCTGCGCGCGCGCGCCCAGCACCAGGCCGCCGTCGCCGATGCGCGCCAGCTCGGCGCCTTCGAGAGTGCGCGAATTCGCGGTCCACAGGCGCCCGCCGGGCGGGTCGATCAGTTGCGGCGCGACGTCGGTGCGCAAGCCCCACGGCGGGCAGGCCGCGGCCGCGTCGGCGGCCAGCGGCACCGCGCCGGTGCAGGCCGGCGCGCGCTGCGGGATCGGGCCGAGCAGGCGCCAGCCGATCCGGCCTTCGCGATCGCCGACCAACAGGTTCTGCACCGGCATCGCCACGCCCTGGGCGTCGCGCATGGCTTCGTCCAGCGATTGCGCGCGCACCAGTTTCGCCAGGCCCAGGTTGAGCCCGCCGGGCAGGTGCGCCGACCAGCGCAGCGCGAGCGCGCTGCCGTCGGCGTTGTCGTGCATCAACGGGCCCCAGGCGGTCTCGCGCACGCGCAGCACGCGCGCGGCCTCGCCCTTGACCTCGATGCGCTCCTCGTAGGTGCGCAGCCCGGCGCAGGCCTTGGGCGCGGCGCCGGCGCAACCGGGCGCGATCGCCCAATCCAGCCAGTCGCCGTAGCTGTTGGTGAAGCCCCAGGCGATGCGGCCGTTGCTGCCGACCACCAGCGCCGGCAGGCCGGGCAGGGTGAAGCCGCCGGCGTCGATGCGGCCGCCGGGCACGCGCGGGTCGGCGTAGCGCAGGCGCGCGCGGAACCACAGGTTGGGCGTGCGCAGGCCCAGGTGCATGTCGTCGGCGACGATGGCGCGGCCGTCGCGCGTGCGCATGCCAGCGACGGCGAAATTGTTGCTGCCGACTTCGTTGCGGCGCGGCACTTCCGCCAGGGTTTCGTCGGCGGGTGCGGGCAGGGTGCGCAGGTTCAGGGTGGCCGCGTCGGGCAGTTGGGTGTCGCCGCGGGCGTTGCCGAACAGCGGCGCGTCCCAGCTGCTGCCGTCGTGGGTCAGCAAGGCGTACAGGTCCGCGGGCAGGGCCGGGCGCAGCTTCCACAATGCGCGTTCGCGCAGGTTGTCGGCGTCCTGCAGGTCGAAGTACATCGCATAGCCGACCAGGGCCGAGTCGGCCAACTGCCAACGCGCCGGTTCGGTTCCCAGCAGCAGATAGGGCCAGGGCCGGGCGCGCAGCGCGGTCAGGCCGTCGTTGACGCCGTCGGTGTAGGCCTGCAGCAGCGGGCGCTGCTCGCCGGCGAAACTGTCCAGGTGTTGTTCGGTGCGCGCGCGCAGCCGGTGCATGCGCCGGCGCTGGTCGACTTTGACCGCGATCGGCCCGAACAGCGCCGACAGCTCGCCGGCCGCGGTGCGGCGCAGCAGGTCCATCTCGAAGTAGCGTTCCTGGGCGTGTATGTAGCCCAGCGCGCGGATCGCGTCGGCTTCGCTGGCGGCGTCGATGGTGACCACGCCCTGGGCGTCCCGTTGCACGGTCACCGGGGCCGACAGGCCTTGCAGGCTCAGTTCGCCGTCCAACTGCGGCAGGCTGCCGCGCAGCAGCCACCAGGCGCCCACGCCTGCGATCAGTACCACCACCAGCAGCGCCAGCAGGCCGCGCTTGATCCAATGTGCCATGAGGTCCCCTCCGCGGCGCAGCTTAGCCGATTGGCCGGCCCGCCCAGACGGCCGCACTGGCACCGATGAACTGCCAGGTGAAGGTGAGAGCGGATGGAGCGCTTGCAAACCGTCCCGGCCTCAAGCAGGATCGAGCCATGTCCCGTCCTTTCGCCACCGTCCCGATCCGCAGCGCCGCCCTCCGCGGCCGCGCGGCCGTGGCTGCGTCGAACAATAACAATCGCAATAACGCCAGCCTCCCGCGGGCCGGCGATTAGCGCGCGCAACACACGCTCAATCGCTCACGAAGCCCGCGCCGACCAGCGCGGGCTTTTTCGTTTCTGGTCGTTCGTCCTTGAACAAGAGCCCGGCCATCCATGGCCGGGGATCTAAAGAAAAGCAGTTCCCCCTCACTGGAGATTCCCCCGATGTGCTCGATCCTCGGCCTGTTCGACCTCCGCCCCGGCGCCGACCTGAGACCGCTCAGGCCGCTGGCCCTGTCCCTGTCGGCGCGCCAGCGCCACCGCGGTCCCGACTGGTCCGGCGTCAGCGTCGATCCGCGCGCGGTGCTGGTGCATGAGCGCCTGGCCATCGTCGATCCCACCGGCGGCTCGCAGCCGCTGCGTTCGGCGGACGGCGAGCTCGCCTTGGCCGTCAACGGCGAGATCTACAACCACCGCGAGCTCGAGCAGCAGCTGGCCGCGCCCTATGCCTTCCAGACCAAGTCCGATTGCGAGGTCATCAACGCGCTCTACCGCGAGGGCGGCGACCTGGGCGAACTGCTCAACCGCCTCAATGGCATATTCGCCTTCGCCCTGTGGGATGCCGCGCGCGGTCGCTACGTGATCGCGCGCGATCCCTTCGGCGTGTGCCCGCTGTACTGGGGGCACGATGCCGACGGCCGTTTGTGGGTGGCCTCGGAAATGAAGGTGCTGGCGCGCCTGTGCGACGACGTCGCCGCGTTCCCGCCCGGTCACTACTACGACAGCGAGGTCGGGGTGCCGGTGAAGTACTACGACAAGCCCTGGCGCGACTACGAGGCCACGCGCGGTGTCGAAGTCAGCAAGGAAGAACTGCGCACCGCCTTCGAGCGCGCCGTGCATCGGCAGATGATGAGCGACGTGCCCTACGGCGTGCTGTTGTCGGGCGGCTTGGACTCGTCGCTGGTGGCGGCCTGCGCGGCACGTTTCGCGCGCCGGCGCATCGAGGAGGACGATCAGGCCGAGGCCTGGTGGCCGCGCCTGCACTCGTTCGCGATCGGCCTGGAGGGTTCGCCCGACCTGGCGGCGGCCGAGATCGCGGCCAAGGCGCTGGGCACCGTGCATCACGGCTTCACCTATACGTTCGAAGAAGGCCTGGATGTGCTGCCGGACGTGATCCAGCACATCGAGACCTACGACACGACCACCATCCGCGCCTCCACGCCCATGTTCCTGCTGGCGCGCCGGATCAAGGCGATGGGCGTGAAGATGGTGCTGTCGGGAGAGGGCAGCGACGAGATCTTCGGCGGCTACCTCTATTTCCACAAAGCGCCGAACGCGCGCGAGTTCCACGAGGAGCTGGTGCGCAAGCTCGACGCCCTGCACAGCTTCGACTGCCTGCGCGCCAACAAGTCGATGATGGCCTGGGGCGTGGAGCCGCGCGTGCCGTTCCTGGACGTCGAGTTCCTGGACGTGGCGATGCGCATGGACGCGCAGGCCAAGATGGCCGGCAAGGGCCGGATCGAGAAAGCGGTGCTGCGCGAGGCCTTCGAGGGCTATCTGCCCGACGAGATCCTGTGGCGGCAGAAGGAGCAGTTCAGCGACGGCGTCGGCTACGGCTGGATCGACGGGCTCAAGGCGCACGCCGAAGCCCACGTCAGCGACCGCGAGTTCGCCGCGGCGGCGGGGCGTTTCCCGATCAACCCGCCGCAGACCAAGGAGGCCTACTACTACCGCTCGATCTTCGAACGCCACTTTCCGGGCACCGCCTGCGCCGAGACCGTGCCCGGCGGCAAATCGATCGCCTGCTCGTCGCCGGCCGCGATCGCCTGGGACGCGGCGTTCGCGAACGCGGCCGACCCGTCGGGGCGTGCGGTCGCGGGCGTGCACCAGGCTGCGCTGAGCTGAAGCCGGCGCACCAACGAAACGGGCGCCGAGATGGCGGCGCCCGTTCGTGACGGCGGTGCGGCCGCCGCATTCTGCTGCGGTGTCCACGCTCGCGGGTTTACAGACCGCAGCCGACCCAGGTCCGCTCCAGGGTCTTGTATTCCCAGTTGCCGGCAGGGCAATGCACGCTGACCACGGCGTTGCCGGCCAGTTCGCAGGTCGGGCTGCGCAATACCATTTTGGTCGCGCTGGCCGGCGATGCCGGATACGAGCCGTAGCCTTCGAGGTTCTGGTCGTTGGTGACCCAGCCCGAACTCGCGTTAGGGCGGTGCGAGGCGGCGGCGTAGACGGCGTAGTACGGCGGGGGCGGCGGGAATGGGCTGAACGGCGTGCTGACCACGTTGGCCTTGGCGGCCACGGTGGCGGTGGTACCGGTATTGCCGAAGTCCAGCGACATTTCGACGAAGTAGCCGCCGTTGCAGATCGGAATGCGCGCGCTGGCGTCCGGCGGCGGGGTCGCCGCGGCGATCGGGGACAGCAACAGAGCCGCTGCGAACAGGGCGGTGCGAGGGTGTGTGTGCTTCATGGACGCAGATCCTTGCGTGCTTGAGTGGATAGAGCCGACGGCGGCCTGTGTTCGCCGGCGCGTCCGCGCCGGTGCCGTCGCCGACGGTAAACGACGACCGGCTGGCCGTCGCGCTCAGTGTCTGACCTGTTCTGTGACGCTGTCACTCGGATTCGTCGCTCGAAAACCGGGTTTCGTCGGATCGCATGCGCCACGTGGCGAAGCCGCAACCGCGGATTGCGGTATCAGCGCGCATCGGGCGGTGACGGCGCCGCGGCCGGAAAGCTGTCTCGACTCGCCATCCCATGCTCGCGTCGCGGCGCGCTTGTCGGCTCGCCGAGCCGGCGTAGGGCGATTCTTCTTCGCGATGGCCCGTATCGTTACCGGGCGCGCAGTTTCAGCAAGACCGCGTCACGTCCGTTCGAGCCGGAACACCACCGTTTCCAACCGGGTCACGCCTTCGGAGGCAAAACTGGGTTGCTGAGCGAGGATGTCGCGACGTTCGAGTACCTCGACCTTCCAATCTTCGGCGTAACCGTCGAACACTTCGGGCTGGGTTACCGAGAACGGCGGTCCCTGCTTTTCGTGCTGCGGATATTCCAGCGTGATCAGCAGGCCGCGGCAGCCGGCGGGCAGGCGCGGATAGAGTTCATGCATGTAGCGCTGGCGCAGCGGCGGCGGCAGTGCGATCAATGCAGCGCGATCGAACACCGCCGCGCAGTCGGCCAGCGCTTGCGCGTCCAGAGCGAAGGCATCGCCGCAGATCAGTTCGATCGCGCCGGCGCGGTAGTGACGGCCGTAACGCGACTCGACGATCTCCGGCCGCAGACCGTGTTCGGCGAAGAAATCCTCGACCGCGATCCGCGACAGTTCCACGCCGAGCACCCGATGGCCCTGGCTGGCGAGCCAGGGCATGTCCAGGGTCTTGCCGGCCAGCGGTACGAACACGCGGCTGCCCGGCGCCAGGCCCAGCGACGGCCAGTGCTTGAGCAGCAGCGGCGAGGGCCGGTCCTGATGGAAGCCGATCTGGTTGTCGCGCCAGCGCTGGTGCCAGAACTCGGCTTCCATCCCGGCGGGCTCATTCCACCGACAGGCCTTCGACCTTCTGCCAGCCGCGCGGCAGCAGACCGCCGCGGGTGGCGCGCGCGCCGACGTAGGCGTCCAGGTCCTTCCACGACAGGCTCATGCTGCGGGTGCCGGAGCGGACGCTGAGCGTGGTTCCGGGCGCGACCACCGCCACCGCGACCACGCGCTCGGTGCCGAGCTTGGCCTTGGGGATGTCGATGATCTTGTTGCCTTTGCCCTTGTCGAGTTCGGGCAGCTCCGAGACCGGGAACGCGAGCAGGTGACCGACGTTGGTCACCGCGACCACGCGGTCCTGCTCGACCGTGCCGACCGCGACCGGTTGCAGAACCTTGGCGTTCGGCGTCAGCGAGAGCATCGCCTTGCCGGCCTTGTTGCGGCCGGTGAGGTTTTCGAAACGGGTGACGAAGCCGTAGCCGTGGCTGGACGCGAGCACGAAGCGGCTGTCGTTGTCGCCGCTGGCCAGGGCCTGGAACGAGGCGCCGGCGGCAGGCGAGAACCGGCCGGTCAGTGGTTCGCCGTTGCCGCGCGCCGAGGGCAGGCCGTGGACCACGGTCGAGTACGCGCGCCCGGTCGAATCCAGGAACGCGACCTGCTGGGTGCTGCGGCTCTTGACCGAGCCGAGCAGGCCGTCGCCGTCGCGATAGCTCAATGTCGAGGCGTCGATGTCGTGGCCCTTGGCCGCGCGCACCCAGCCCTTTTCGCTGAGCACCACGGTCATCGGTTCGCTCGCGACCAATTCGGTTTCCGACAGCGCCTGGGCGGCGTCGCGCGCGACCAGCGGCGAACGGCGGGCGTCGCCGAACTTCTTGGCGTCGGCCAGCAGCTCGTCCTTGACCAGCTTCTTGAGCTTGGCCTTGCTGCCCAGGGTGGCTATCAGCTTCTCGCGCTCTGCGGCGAGTTCGTCCTGCTCGCCGCGGATCTTCATCTCTTCCAGGCGTGCGAGCTGGCGCAGCTTGGTTTCGAGGATGTAGTCGGTCTGGTCCTCGCTGAGCCCGAAACGCGCCATCAGCACCGGACGCGGCTCGTCCTCGGTGCGGATGATGCGGATCACCTCGTCCAGGTTCAGGAACGCGACCAGCAAACCTTCCAACAGGTGCAGGCGGCGCTCGACCTTTTCCAGACGATGGGTCAGGCGGCGGGTCACGGTGTCGGTGCGGAACACCAGCCACTCGCTCAGCAGCGCCTTGAGGCCCTTGACCTGCGGACGGCCGTCCAGGCCGATCACGTTGACGTTGACGCGGTAGCTCTTTTCCAGATCGGTGGTCGCGAACAGATGACCCATCAGCTGTTCGGCATCGACACGATTGGAGCGCGGCACCAGCACGATCCGGGTCGGGTTGGCGTGGTCGGACTCGTCGCGCAGGTCTTCCAGCCAGGGCAGCTTCTTGGCCCGCATCTGCTGGGCGATCTGCTCGATGATCTTGCCCGGCGAGGCCTGGTAGGGCAGCGCGGTGATGACGAAGTTCTGCGCTTCCTTCACCCAGGTGGCGCGCGCACGCACGCTGCCCAGGCCGGTTTCGTACATCGCGAGCAGGTCGGCGCGCGGGGTGATGATCTCGGCCGTGGTCGGATAGTCCGGGCCGAGCACGTGCTCGCACAGGTCGCGGGTGGTCGCGTCCGGGTCGTCGAGCAGGCGCACGCAGGCGCTGACGACTTCGTTGAGGTTGTGCGGCGGCACGTCGGTGGCCATGCCGACCGCGATGCCGGTGGTGCCGTTGAGCAGCAGGTGCGGCAGGCGCGCCGGCATCCAGGTCGGTTCTTCCAGGGTGCCGTCGAAATTCGCCGTCCAGTCGACCGTGCCCTGGCCGAGTTCGCCCAGCAGCACTTCGGCGATCGGCGTCAGCTTGGATTCGGTGTAGCGCATCGCCGCGAACGACTTGGGATCGTCGCTGGAACCGAAGTTGCCCTGGCCCTCGACCAGCGGATAGCGGTACGAGAACGGCTGGGCCATGAGCACCATCGCTTCGTAGCAGGCGCTGTCGCCGTGCGGGTGGTACTTACCGATCACGTCGCCGACGGTGCGGGCGGACTTTTTCGGCTTGGCGCCGGCGTTGAGGCCGAGCTCGCTCATCGAATAGATGATGCGGCGCTGTACCGGCTTGAGACCGTCGCCGAGGAAGGGCAGGGCGCGGTCGAGCACCACATACATCGAGTAATCGAGGTAGGCGCGCTCGGCGTACTCGCGCAGTGGGATCTGTTCGAAGCCGTGAAACACCGGACGTACGGAATCAGTCATGGAACGCAATCAACTCGCTAAGGCGTGACTCCGCGATTCTACCTGTCGGCGCGCCATCGCCCCGCGCCAATACGCATCTGCCGCCGCGAGCTGGCCGGCGCCGGCAGGAGGCTGGCGCCCTGTGCGGAAATCGTGCCTGTGGCCGGCCGGCCTTGCCGATTCCGGCGTTGAACCGGCGTTGTGACAAAACCGTTGACAGCCGCCGCGCCGCAACGCAACATACGCCTCCCGCAGCGCCAACGGCGTTGCGGTAGGCCCAGGTGGCGGAATTGGTAGACGCACTAGTTTCAGGTACTAGCGGGTAAAACCGTGGAGGTTCGAGTCCTCTCCTGGGCACCACTCTTCAGAAAAACCCCTGAGAAATCAGGGGTTTTTCGTTTTCAGGGCCGTGCTTGGCCCGAACCCCGCGGCCGCTAGCCGCACCGGCGGAGACGAGGTGGCCGCCGCCGCGACTCCGGCTTCGGCCGCCGCTGTCCCCGAGCTTCGATTTCCTTCGAGCCGCCGCCGATCCGCTCAATCTGGACTCGGTCGACGCAGGTCGCGCCATCGCTTTCCGCGCCTCCCGCCCGGAGTTCCGGTCGGCTCCTGCGCCGCGTCGCTTGAAGCCGGTCCTTACGCGCCGCGCCGCGCTCGTTCGATCTGCAGTCCTGCGCCGTCGCTCCTCGTGGCGGCACCGCGTGCCTATGCCATCGCGCGCTCGGCGCCAGATCGCTCTGGTCGCGTTCGATTGCGGGCACGCTTCGTGCTCCTCCTTCCGTAGCGATCTCCGTCTCATCCTTAATCGATTCACCGCACCGCCGTCGCGCGCATGCCCACGCGCAACGGCCGGCGCTATTCTTGAGTCCGATGGAACGGAGCCGCCCGCGGTTCCGAGGCGACCCAGCCCACAAGGAGAGCGGAATGTTGGATCGATCCGTCCGGCGCAAGGCCTGGACGATGCTGTACCTGGCTGGCCTGGCCCTGTCGGGCGGCGCGTGTTCGGCGCAGAACGAACGGCCGACGACGAAGGGAACCGCCGCGCAAGCGGAGCAGGATCCGTTCGTCGGCGATTGGGGGTTCAGTACTCGCTGTTACAAGGGGCATTACGTCGGCATCGATATCACCCGCGACGGCGATGGGTATAGCGGAAGCTGGAGCGACGGCACCGATATTCGCGGTTCGGACGGGCTGCTCAAGGGACGAGTGAGCGACGGCAGGCTCGTGCTGAAGTTTTGCAGTAAGTACGTCGAGTCCGGCAGTTATGCGCAGTGCCCGAAGTACGAAGGACGAGTCGGTTACTTCGTACGCCGTGGCGATCAGCTGGTCTGGTATCGGCAGTCCGGCGAGGTAGTCGATGAGTACGTCATTTTGGTTCGCGAGCCTATTCCTGGTGGCGATCCGAACGAGATTTGCAACGAATAAGCCCAGGAGGGGCAAGCCATGACCGACACTCCGACTCACCGTCCCGCGGCACGGCCGGGCCTCACCGACGCCGAGTTGCGCGCCACCATCTATTTCGCGGTCGGCGTTACCTCAGAAAGCGGCGAGCGCGCCTATCGGTTGATGGTCGCCGGCGACAACCCTGGCACCACCAGAGTCGAGGTCGCGCAGAACAGCGGCTATACCATCGGCACCATCCAGATCGACTTAGGGCAGCACTACCAGCCCAACGTGCGCAACGGTGAGAACGCGCCTGCCGATCTGATGGGCGCCTACCAGGGGTGGGCCAGAGCGCAGCATCCGGACTGGGTGCTGACGCCAGAGCAACTGGCGCAAACCACTGCGGACCTGGGGCGCAATGGACGGCAGATCGCCAGCAGCGGTGGTCGCGACGTCGATGCGACGGTGAAGTCGCATATCGATACGTTCCTAGCTTCCGATGCCGGTGTCACTTGGGTCCACGATCGCGATGTCGCGCAAGTCGATAAGCTGATGGACCGCGCCATCGCGCCCCTGCAGCGCAGCGATCTATATCGCAACGCTACTGCGGACGATCAGGTGCGCCTGGCGGCCATGGTCGCCAAGACCTACAACCAGAACGAAACGCTCGGCGGGCAACTCGTCGACGATATCGGCCGTAACCGGCACCGCAACGTGGCGGCGGTCAACACAGCGATCGGAGCGCTCGACCCCAGCCGGAGCGGTCCAGCGGACTATCTCGAAGACGGCCGCAATCACGCCCTGAGCGGTGCGAACGTCGTGGTGGCGCTACGCAATGCGCATCCCAACAGCCCGCTGCACCCGGTCTGGGACCACGTCACCGCCAACCCCCTGGTCAACCCCACGCGCCTGGATCAGGACCGCGCCCACCCGAACCTGCCCGGCGAGTACGCGACCGTCCGCCGCCTGTTCGTGAACTACGAGCAGGCCGAGCCTTTCATCCACGCGCTCGATCGCGGCGGCGCCTACCAGCAGGCGCGGACCAGCCAGACCCAGCCCGGTCGTTTCAACGACAACGGCGTCTACGCCGCTGGCAACGACTTCGTGACTTGGGACCGTCAGGGCAACGGCCACGCCTTCGTGCGCGGCGTCTGGAGCGAGGTCGATCGCGACGACCTGTCGCGCGTCAATCAGGCCAACCGCGTGGTCGATCTCAACATCGACCGCAACGGCGCCTCCGAACGTTTGCTGCGCGTGGATCGCAACGCGCCGCCGCTGCGGCCGGAGCAGGGGGCGCCGGTGACGGCGCAGCCCGCGCCCGTGGCGGCGCCGCCGATCGCGAACCCGGCCCGCCCCGCGCAGCCGCACACGCCGACGCCGGCCGAACTCGACCGCGGTCGCGGCAACGAGATCGGGCCGATCCCGGCACCGGGCGCGCCGCGTCCCTCCGGCCAGCCCTTGGGCGCGAACGATGCGCGCGACCGCAACCATCCCGACCACGCCGCCTTCGGCAACATCCGCGGCGTGCTCGCCGCCGACGGGCGCTGGAACGCCGAGCAGTGCGACAACATCTCGGCGCAGCTGCTGTGCCGGCACAAGGTCGATCCGCTCAGCCACGGCATCGACCGCGTCGCGATCGGCCGTCCGACCGCGAACGGCGAGGTCCACGTGTTCGCGATGTATTCGCCGTCCGGCGAGCGCGGTCCGCATTTCCATGCCCAGGTCGAGGCCCACCAGGCCGCGCGCGTGCCCGCCACGCAGAGTTTCGACCAACTGGCCCAGGTCAGCGCGCAGCAGAACCAGCAGCAGATCCAGGGCCTGAGCGGGCCGGATTCGCCGGGTCGCGGCGCGCAGCGAATGGGCTGAGCCAGGCCTCGTTTCGCCCCCGGGCGGCGCCGCACCGGCGCGGCCCCGTATGCATCGGCGGTGCCGGGCCGACGACACCGCGTTCATGACGATGTGCGACCATGCCGCGATGAGCAAGAAGACCCCGGCCGGGGGCAAGCCCGGCAAATCCACCCGCGCTCCGAGCGCGAAGGCCGGCGCCAAGCCGGCGAGCGGCAAGCAAGGCGCCGGCAAGTCCGGCGGCGGCAAGAAAACCGCCGCACCGCGCCCAGCCTGGTTGCCGGAGAACCTGCAGCACGGCCGCCCGGCCAAGACCGCCAAGCCCGGCACCGGTGCCTCGCCGGCGCCGCGCAGCGGCAAGGCGCCGCCGGCCTACAACGATCCCTACGCCGAGCGCGAAGCCACTCGTTACGAACAACCCATCGCCAGCCGCGAAGCGATCCTGCAACTGTTGGCCACGGCCGACGGTCCGATGCGCGCCGAGGTCCTGGCCGAGACACTGGGCCTGAGCGCGCCCGACCGTTTCGACGCACTCGGCAAGCGCCTGGCGGCGATGCTGCGCGAAGGCCAGCTGCTGCAGAACCGCAAGGGCGAGTTCGCCCCGGCCGCGCGTATGGACCTGATCCCCGGCGTCGTGATCGCCAACCCCGACGGCTTCGGTTTCCTGCGTCCGGAAGCCGGGGGCGGCGACGATCTGTTCCTGCCGCCGTTCGAAATGCGCAAGGCCATGCACGGCGACCGCGTGCTCGCCAGCGTCACCGGCGTCGACCGCCGCGGCCGCCGCGAAGGCGCGATCGTCGAAGTGCTGGAGCGCCGCCTCAACCGTCTGATCGGGCGCTTTACCGTGGAGTCGGGCATCAGCTACGTCGTGCCCGACGACCGCCGCATCCAGCGCAACGTGCAGATCCCGCCCGATGCGCGCCTGGAAGCGCAGAACGGCCAACTGGTGGTCTGCGAACTGGTGCAGGCGCCGGACGCCAAGCGCCCGCCGATCGGCCGCGTGCTGACGGTGCTGGGCGAACGCCTGACCGCGTCGCTGGCGGTGCAGGCCGCGATCCACGGCCATGAGCTGCCGCACGAATTCCCGCAGGCCGTGCTCGACGAAGCCGCCGGGGTCGCACTGACCGTGCCGCCCGAGCTGGCCGCGCAACGCGTCGACCTGCGCTCGACCCCGCTGGTCACCATCGACGGCGAAGACGCCAAGGACTTCGACGACGCGGTCTATTGCGAACCCAACCGCGACGGTTTTCGCTTGGTGGTCGCGATCGCCGACGTCTCGAATTACGTCCGTCCCGGCACGCCGCTGGACGAAGAGGCGACCCGCCGCGCGACCTCGGTCTACTTCCCCGGCTTCGTCGTGCCGATGCTGCCGGAGACGCTGTCCAACGGCATCTGCTCGCTCAAGCCCAAGGTCGACCGGCTGTGCTTCGTCTGCGACATGCAGATCGACCGCGAAGGCCAGGTCACCGAGTCGAAGTTCTACGAAGCGGTGATGAATTCGCATGCGCGCCTGACCTACACCCAGGTCTGGAACGCGGTCGGCGAGGGCATCGAGGAAGAGGCTCGCGCGGACGCGCTGGCCCAGATCGGTTCGCTGCTGCCGGACGTGCAGCGCCTGCACCAGCTCTACCGCGTGCTGTCCAAGGCGCGCCAGCGCCGCGGCGCGATCGAGTTCGAATCCAGCGAAGTGCGTTTCGTGCTCGACCAGCGCGGCGAAGTGGTCCAGGCCGGCATGCTTCAGCGCAACGACGCCCACAAGCTGATCGAGGAATGCATGATCGCGGCCAACGTCGAGGCCGCGAAGTACCTGATCGGCGCGCACGTGCCGGCGCCGTACCGCAACCACGAACGGCCGCCGGAGCAGAAGTACGCCGACCTGCAGGAGTTCCTCAAGGAGTTCAAGCTGCGCATGCCGCCGTGGCCGCAGGTGCAGCCGCGCGACTTCACCGAGTTGCTGAAGAAGGTGCGCGAGCGCCCCGACGCGGCCCTGATCGAATCGGTGTTGCTGCGCAGCCAGAGCCTGGCGGTGTACGCGCCGGACAACCTCGGCCACTTCGGCCTGGCGCTGGAGGCCTACGCGCACTTCACCTCGCCGATCCGCCGTTATCCCGACCTGTTGGTGCACCGAGCGATCAAGTACGCATTGAGCGGCGCGCGTCCGGACCAGTTCCTGTACTCGCCGCGCGAGATGACCGCGCTGGCGCTGCAATGCTCCGAGCGCGAGCGCCGTGCCGACGAAGCCGAGCGCGAGGTCGACGAGCGCTACCGCGCCGCCTGGATGGAGCAGCACGTCGGCGGCGAATTCGAGGGCACCATCAGCGGCGTGACCAGCTTCGGCCTGTTCGTCGAGCTCGACGAGTCCAAGGTCAACGGCCTGATCCACGTCACCCAGCTGCCGCACGACTATTACCACTTCGATCCGATCCGCAAGACGCTGCAGGGCGAACGCACCGCGCGCGAGTTCCGGCTCGGCGACCGGGTCTCGATCGTGGTGATGAAGGCCAGCGTCGAGGACCGCAAGATCGACTTCAAACTGGTCGAGGAACGCGGCGCCAAACCGTTGCCGCCACGCGGGCAGCCGGCCAAGCGCAGCAAGCAGAAGTATTGAGCGGGTAGAAGCGAGTCCGCGCCCTTCTTTCTCGGATGAAGGCGCCCCGCGCTTGGAACGGGCGAAACACGCGCCAGGGTTGCCCCCTTTGAAAATGGGGGCGAGCGTCCGACCCCAGTTCCCGTTCGTGCGACGGAACCGTAGCGCGGGGATTGGCTTTCCCGTGCAGGCAAGCCAAGGGCAAATCCCTCCAGCTCCATTTTCAACGGGGGAAACCGCGTCTGGGGGGCGGGACGGGGCCGGAACAGGCCTCAGAGCCCTCGCTGGCTTAGAATCTCCCCCCTTGTCCTCCCGTCGGCCCGGCTCGCGCCCGGTCGGCGGTCGCTCCCGCATACGGAACCCCCATGAGCCAGAAACAATGGATCGCCGGCATCAACGCAGTCTCGGCGGCGATCGAGCACGACGCCGACAACGTGCGTGAAGTGCTGATCGAGGCCGGCGCCAAGAACCCGCGCCTGGCCGAGATCGAAAGCAATGCGCGCCGCGTCGGCATCGACGTGCGCAAGGTCGCGAGCCAGGCCGTGGACGGCGTCGCCGGCGGTCTGCGCCACCAGGGCGTGGTCGCGCGCTACGCCGCCGCCAAGACCTGGGACGAGAACGAGCTGCAGGGCCTGATCGAAGCCGCCGAAGGCCGCGCCCTGGTGCTGATACTCGACGGCGTGCAGGATCCGCACAACTTCGGCGCCTGCCTGCGCAGCGCGGCTGCGGCCGGCACCACCGTCGTGATCATTCCCAAGGACCGCGCGGTCCAGGTCAACGCGACCGTGCGCAAGACCTCGGCCGGTGCCGCCGACAGCGTGCCGATCATTCCGGTCACCAACCTCGCGCGTACCCTGCGCGAACTGCAGCAGCTGGGCGTGTGGCTGTACGGCCTGGCCGGCGAAGCCGATGCCTCGTTCTACAGCATCGATCTGCGCGGCAACGTCGGCCTGGTGCTGGGCGGCGAATCCGACGGCCTGCGCCGGCTCACCCGCGAGAATTGCGATCAGCTGGTGAAGATCCCGATGCCCGGCGGCGCCGACGGTTCCGCGGTCGAGAGCCTGAACGTGTCCGTAGCCGTGGGCGTGACCTTGTTCGAAGCGGTGCGCCAGCGCCTGGTCCCCGTGAAATAATCCACGGGCATCAGGAAGCGGGGACGACCCCGCCGCTCCAATCGCCCGGGGACGGCCCCATCGCGAAAGGAGACCTGCCATGCCTTGGATCATTCTCGTACTCGCCGGCCTGTTCGAGGTCGGCTGGGCCATCGGCCTCAAATACACCGACGGTTTCAGCAAGCTCTGGCCCACCGTGGGCACGGTCGCCGCGATGGCGATCAGCCTGGGCTTGCTCGGCATCGCCATGAAGTCGCTGCCGGTCGGCACCGCCTACGCGATCTGGGTCGGCGTGGGCGCGGTCGGTACCGTCATCCTCGGCATCGTCCTGTTCCAGGAACCCCTGAACGCATTGCGCGTGATCAGCGTGGCGCTGATCGTGGCGGGGTTGGTCGGGCTCAAGCTCGCTACGCCTTGAACTTCGCTCAGCTCAAAGCGTAATCCAGCACGACGGACTGCGCCGCCTGTTCGTACTGCAGCAGCACCCCATCCAATTCGGGGTGCTGCTTTCGGACCGTTTCCAGATCCTCCCTCCATGCGGACAGCGTTCGCTTCGTTACCTGGCGACGCAGCGCGTCGAGCACTACGGCACGACGACGACGGTCAAAGAACGGGTGCAAAGTAGCTTGCGGATCCATGAAAGGTGCGGCGCCATGGATGCTCCAGTGGCCGTTCCATCCGATGATGCCGTCTCGCTCGGGTAGATCCGAGGGCTGGGCGCCGTCGATGAGCAAGAGCTTCGCGCCGGACAACCAGCGCACGAACGCCGCGCGCCAGAACGGATCGTCGATCGCGAGCACGGAAACCATCCATCCATCGATCTGATTCTCGTCCAGATACCGCATGACCAAGCACAACGCCGCAGAGTAGGCTTCGCCTGCATCGAGCAGGTAGCCGTAGGCCGGGGAGTTGAAGAGAACGCAGAGCGCCTGATTCGGTCGAACGTACTGGCCCTGCCAGATGTGAGGGGCGAGCAATGCGCGGCCCAGGGTATCCAGGATGTCGCGGTGATACGACGCCCCGAGGCGAGGGCGCGACGGGTCGGGGCAATGGACGAATACCGCCGTCGCCAAGGCTTGGAACAGATGTCCACCTTCCCATTGGCCTTCGATCCGTGGAATGGCGCGCGGTAGCAGGAACTGGAACCACTCGGTCCATTCCGGTAAGTCGCCGAAACAGCCCGGACCGCTTCCAAGTTCGGTAAGCGCCTCATTTAAGACTTCAAACGGCCACTGCGCCGCATCCTTGCTCATCAGTTCCGGGAATAGCCTGCGTTCCTCGCCCAAGAACCAGGCTTCGCCCATGGGTTGTTTCGGTGGCGGCGACCGGTCGCAGAGTCGTTGCAGGGCAGTCGGGCAGGGACCGATGCCCGGCGTCCAGACATATGGCTTTGCCACTGCATGGTGTTTCATATCGTACGGTTCGGTTTTCGTTGCGGATGCGCCAAGCATATGCGACGCATTCGGAGGAGGATCTTCGTCCTGGCGTGTATATCGTTCGTTCCGAAGCAGTGTCGGACGAAGTCTTGGAAGAGGCGACCCCTCATCGCCGCGAGCCGGCGCGAGCCGCGTTGATGCTGGCGATCGCCCGCATCAACGCTTGGAGCCGCCTCAACGTCCCGATGCGGCAGCTGGGGGGCGGCTGGGCTTGAGTCCAGAGCAAGGAGCGGGGCCACCGCCTACTTGAGGACGAAGCTGGCGCTCAGCGGTACTTCGACGCCGCGCAGTCGGTCCTTGAGCGTGACCCGCAGGGTCCAACGGCCCGGCGGGTCGCCGGGTTCGGCGACGAACTGCAGGTTCGTCGTCGCCAGGTAGGTGTGGGCCGGACTGCCTTCCAGCTTGACCTTGAAGCAGGGCAGGTCCTTGGCGCCGGTGCTCGCGGTGCCGTCGGGACGCAGCATGAGGAAGTCGCAGGCGACATCGGTCATGCCGTCGGCGCCGACCTTGGGATTGGCCAGGAAGGTGAGCATGGTCAGGGTGCCGCCGCTGCTGACTTCCTCGGCGGCCGTGAAGGTCGGTGTGTGCTCTGCCGGGGTGTCCCACTTTTCCTGCCAGTCGCCGTCGGGCGTGATCAGCAGGCGGCCGCTGAACTCCTGGACCGTGCGCATCGACTCGGTTTCCGGTACTCGATTGCCTTCGCGATCGATCCAGCCCGCTTGCGCGCAGGCCGGGCCTGGCAATGCGAGCGCGAGTGCGATCAGGGCGGTAAAAATTCGTTGCATGCGCTGCGCGTTCCTTGCGTCAGGTAGAGCGACTGCGGGACTCAGGCGCCGGGCAGCGGCGACGGCCAGGCGTTGACGACCTTGCAGAACAATTGCGCGGTGCGCTCGGCGTCGTAGACGGCCGAGTGCGCCTCTTCGGCGTTCCATTCGAAGCCCGCGGCCTGCACCGCGCGCGCGAGCACGGTCTGGCCATACGCCAAGCCGCCCAGGGTCACGGTGTCGAACACGCTGAAGGGGTGGAAGGGATTGCGTTTGTGACCGCTGCGGGCGACCGCGGCATTGAGGAAGTTGAGATCGAAGTGGGCGTTGTGGCCGACCAGGATCGCGCGCTGGCAGCCGTGGCGCTTGACCGCCTCGCGCACCGGCGCGAACACGTTCTCCAGCGCGACCCGCTCGGGTTTGGCGTCGCGGAAAGGATGGTCGATGTCGATACCGGTCACTTCCAGCGACTTGGGATCGATCTCCATGCCGAGCGCGGGCACCACGTGCGCGCTGGCCGTGGTGCCGGGAATCAGCAAGCCGTTTTCGTCGAGCTCCAGCGGAACCACGGCGATCTCGAGCAGGGCGTGGCGGTTCCAGTCGAAACCACCGGTTTCGACGTCGACCACGACCGGCAGGAAGCCGCGGAAACGGGTGTTCAGACGGGGTGGGGCGGTGGCGGGTTTGGGGGCGGTGCCGGCATCGATCATGCGGAAAGCCTAGCAGACGGCGATGACGGACCCGCCGGGCGGGGCCGCGCACGGCCTCGGCGAGGCGCAGCCAGCGCTGCGGTCGCCGGGGACCCGGCCTTCGGGACGGCCGGCGCATCGGCACGGCAGCAACGCGCCGCTACCGCCGGCGCCGCCCAAGCAGAGCCGCGATCAGGCGGAACGGTCGGCGCGCGTGCCGGGCACGACGCCGTTGCTGCGCATCTGTTCGAGCAGGGCGCGGCCCTGGACGACGAAACTCGCCAGGTCGTCGCTGCCGGCCTCGGTGGCCAGCGCCTGCAACTGCTCGCGGCCGCTGAGTTCGGGCGACTCGCCCAGGCGTTCGACCAGGCGATAGGCGAGCGGGCTGAGTTCGGAGAAACGGACCTCGCCGTCGGCCTCGCGCCGCAACAGCAGCAGGGTCGGTTGCGGCGGCGGCGCCTCCGGCTGGAACTGCGCGCCGATCCGATGCACCGGCCAGACGTAGGCCAACGGCCAGGCCAGCGGCGACAGCACCGGTACGCCGTCGAGCAGGTCGGCATCGGCATCGAACTCGGCCGGATCGAGCGCGGCGTCGGACAGCTGCAGGGCCAGCTCGACCCATTCGTAGTGCGCCAGTTCGAGCAGGAACGCCGGCTCGAGTTCGTCGCGGGCTTCGAGGTAGCGCAGGAACTCGCGCGCGAGCTCGGGGAACAGCGGCGTGCGGCAGCGGTGCTCGCGGTAGAAATCGCGCACCAGCGCGGTCCAGCGTCGCTCGCCCAGCAGTTCGCTGACGACCGGGAAGTTGCCGGCCAGCAGGCCTTCGATGTTGTTGAACAGCAGGTCGCGGTAGATCGCCAGGCGCCGCTCTTCGATGCCCGTCGGGGCGGGGCTGGCTTGCGGGTCGCGCAGGTGCCGGGTCAGTTCGAACTGCTGCGCGCGCAATCGCGCGGGCGCGTCGGTGCGCGGCTCAGCCATGGGCCTGGCGCGCGGCGGCGGGCGCGTGTTCGCGCAAGACGGCGCGCACGGTGTCGAGTTCGGCCACCAGCTCGGCGTAGGGCGGGAAATTGAAGTCGCGTTCGAGCAGGGTCGGGCGCGCGCCGAAACGGCGGTAGGCCTCGCCTAGCAGCGACCACACCGCGTCCTTGACCGGGGCGCCGTGGGTGTCGATCTTGAGGTCGTCGGCTTCGTCGTAATGGCCGGCGACGTGGATGTAGGCGATGCGTTCGCCCGGCAGCGCGGCCAGGAACTCGCTCGCGTCGTAGCGGTGGTTGATCGAATTGACGTAGACGTTGTTGACGTCGAGCAACAGGTCGCAGTCGGCCTCGGCCAGTACGGCCTTGGTGAAGTCGATCTCGCTCATTTCCTGGTGCGGCGTGGCGTAGGTCGAGGTGTTCTCGACCGCGATGCGGCGGCCGACGATGTCCTGGGTCTGGCGGATGCGCGCGGCGACGTGGTGCACGGCTTCCTCGGTGAACGGAATCGGCAGCAGGTCGTAGAGGTGGCCGTCGTCGCTGCAGTAGCTCAGGTGTTCGCTGTACAGACGCACGTGATGCTGGTCGAGGAAGCGTCGGACCCGGATCAGGAAGGTCTCGTCCAGGGGCTCGGTGCCGCCCAGCGACAGCGACAGGCCGTGGCAGACCAGCGGATGGCGCGCGGCGAGTTCGCCCAAGGCATCGCCGTAGCGGCCGCCGACCCCGATCCAGTTCTCGGGCGCGAGCTCGAGAAAGTCGAAATCGGTGGACGCGGCCGATCGCAGCGGGCCCAGCAGGGCCCGCCGCAAACCGAGGCCGACGGCGTCCGCGTTCAGCGGACGCACGCCGTCCATGCGTGGCTCAGACCGAGCCACCGCACTTGCCTTCGCCGCACTTGCCTTCACCGGCCTTCTTGCCTTCGGCAGCCTTCTTGTCCTTGTCGGCGCCGCACTTGCCTTCACCGCACTTGCCTTCGCCTGTCTTCTTCTTGTCGGCGCCGCACTTGCCTTCGCCGCACTTGCCTTCAGCGGCCTTCTTGTCCTTGTCGGCGCCGCAGCTGCCTTCGGCATGCTTCTTGTCGGCGCCGCAGGTGCCTTCGGCGGCCTTGGCGTCGGTGGCCTTGGCATCGGCGGCCTTCTCGGCCGTCTGCGCCTGCTGGGCGCCGAGCAGGTAACCCTGGGCGAGATCGCTCATGGCGAAGGCGGAGGTGGACAGGGTCAAACCGCCGACCAGGGCGGCACCGAGCGCGAGGGCGACGGGTTTCTTGATCTGCTTGGACATGCGCTTGCTCTCCATTACGTTGGCAATGATGACGGGATCGACCCGCCGGTGAAAAACACAGGGCGGAAGCGGGCGCAGTGTGCCCGGTTCCGTGTTCGAAAACTGTTCATGGATCCAGATATTCGCGCGCCAGCATGCGCGCGCGGTGCAGGCGCGCCTTGACCGCTTCGCGCGTGAGCGACAGGCGTTCGGCCATTTCGGCGATGGTCAGGCCCTGCAGATCGCGCAGCAGCACGACCTCGCGATAGTGCGCGGGCAGGGATTCGAGCGCGGCGGCGATGTCGTGGCGCCATTGGCAGGGCTCGGGCAACGCCACCGCCAGAATGTTCTCGGTGATCGCCTCGCCGGTGAGCAGGCGCATGCCGCGCTTGAGGCGGTTGCACTCGCGCTTGACGATGCGGAAGGTCCAGGAGGCGAAGCATTCCAGCGAGCGCAAGTCGCGCAGCTTGCGCGAGACCGCGATCAGGGTTTCCTGGACCGCGTCCTCGACGTCGTTGATGACGCAGTGGAATTCGGCGTAACGGCGCAGGTCCTGGCGCGAGCGCACCAGCACGCGTTCGAGCGCGACACGGTCGCCCGCACGGGCCGCTTCCAGGTCGCCATAGGCCAACGTAACGCTCATGCCCTTCGTATCCCTCCGAATCCTTGCCACATAAACCGCAGCGGGGCGCTGCGAACATGTACCAAGAGTTAGGGGTTACGGCAAACGGTTCGTGGCGGAGGCAGTCGAATCGGTTTTGTTGGGTGTGCGTTCAGTTAGCGAACGCTGGAAACGTTTGCAGCTTTGCTGCGCTGCAACGTAGCGGGACGGCGCCTGGCAGGCGTCCCGCAGCCCAGCTCCGCGATCGCGGAGCCGGGCACGACCGCGTATCAGACGACGCCGGTGGTGTTGGTATCGTCGCGCTTCTCGCGCGGCGGCAGCAGTTCCTCGCCCTTGACCAGGAACCAGACGTTCTCGGCGATGTTGGTGGCGTGGTCGCCGATGCGTTCGATGTTCTTGGCCATGAACAGCAGGTGCGTGCACGGGGTGATGCTGCGCGCGTCCTCCATCATGTAGGTCAGCAGCTCGCGGAACAGGCCGGTGTAGGCGGTGTCGATCTCGGCGTCGCGTGCGCGCACGCGCTGGGCCAGTTCGATGTCGTTCTCGCGGTAGGCGGCGAGCACGTCGCGCAGCTGCTTGACCGCGAGCGTGCCCAGCGCATGCAGGCCGGCGATGTGCGGCAACGGCGGCGACAGGTTGAGCGCGGTCGAGCGCTTGGCGACGTTGGCGGCGTAGTCGCCGACGCGTTCGATGTCGGCGGCGATGCGGATCGCGGCCAGGATCTCGCGCAGGTCGCGCGCCATCGGCCCGCGCAGGGCGAGCTTCATCACGTCGTGGCTGATTTCCTGCTCCAGCGCGTCGATCGCTTCGTCGTTGGCGATGATGCGCTCGGCGGCCTTGTCGTCGCGGCGTTCGACCACGTCGAGCGCGGCTTCGAGCTGGGACGCGGCCATCTCGCCCATGCGCAGGGTTTCGTCGAGCAGGCGGCGCTGCTCGTCGTCGTAGCTCTTGACGATGTGATCGTGCATGTGGGTGCTCATGGGTGTGTCCTTGTTTGCTTTTCCTTCTCCCTCCGGGAGAAGGTGCCCGCAGGGCGGATGAGGGTCCGGGATGAGGATCAAGCTGCGCACTCGCGCCGGACCCTCACCCCAACCCCTCTCCCGGCGGGAGAGGGGCTCAGATCTGTATCAGCCGAAGCGTCCGGTGATGTAATCCTCGGTCTGCTGCTTGCTCGGCTTGGAGAAGATGATTTCGGTCGGCGCGTGCTCGATCAGGTCGCCCAGGTACATGAAGGCGGTGAAGTCCGATACGCGCGCGGCCTGCTGCATGTTGTGGGTCACGATCGCGATCGTGTAGTCCTTCTTGAGCTCCTCGACCAACTGCTCGATGCGGCTGGTCGAGATCGGGTCCAGCGCCGAGGTCGGTTCGTCCAGCAGCAGCACGTCCGGGCGCAGGGCGACCGCGCGGGCGATGCACAGACGCTGCTGCTGGCCGCCGGACAGGCCCAGCGCGCTCTGGCCCAGCTTGTCCTTGACCTCGTCCCAGAGCGCGCCCTGGCGCAGGGCGTGCTCGACGCGGTCGTTCATTTCCGACTTCGACAGCTTCTCATGGTGGCGGATGCCGTAGGCCACGTTCTCGAAGATGGTCATCGGGAACGGCACCGGCTTCTGGAACACCATGCCGA